>NZ_JBGLYS010000100.1:0-1271 GCF_047304155.1 Rhizobium sp. Rhizsp42
GTTGCCGCCGTTGCGGTCGATGACGACTGAGATGGCGAGCTTGTTTGCGGGAAAGCCGGCGTCGAGCAGGGATTTCATCTTCAAAAGTGCGTAGTCTTCGCAATCGCCCTTGTTGTTGATCGGCAGCGACCAGTATTCGGCCTTGCCCGTCGTGGCATAGTCCGTTGCCGGCCGGACGCTCGAATTGGCATCGCGGTTGATCTTCTTCAGAAGCGGCATCGCCTTTTCGTCGCTGATGTCGCCGCTGCTGGTGTTGTGGCATAGCCAGGCATAACGGGTGCAGGCCGAGGGGAAGCCGATGGGCGCGCCGATCGAGCGGGATGCGCGCAGCGTGGAGCCGGCCGTGCTGGTATTGGGGAAGGCCATCAGCATTGTCGCCAATACTGAAATCATGAATGATATCCGCATGATCACACCTTTCGGCTCGCCGCGTGGGCACGCGGCGGCAGTCTATGCTGCTGAATTTGATTGAGATTTTATGCGTTAGAGGTTGAAGACGTACTAACGGTTCGGCCTGTCACGCGGCCGTCTATTAGCGACTTCTTACCTTCTGATGGTGAGTCGGACAAGGAAATCACGGGCGCTGTCAGGCAAAGCCCACAGATCTTTGCGTCGTGGGCACCCTCACTTACCCGACCGTCATCCGCCGCAGCCTGTCGCTCTTCCAGCAGAACTGGTGGGCGAGCGCGCCGAGCACGTGCAGGCCGATCAAGGCCCACAGGATGACCTTCAATATCTCGGCATGAACGGAGCCTGCCGTGCTTGCTCCGAAATAGTAAGCGGCCATTCCGCTCAGCGGCATGGCGAGCAGCAGAAGATAGAGCAGGCCATGTGCGATGCTCGCTGCTGCGCGCAGCAGCGGTGGTTCCTCCGCCGAAGCTGCCGGCACGCCCTGCGTTGCCCTCAGAAGGAGGCGAAGCGCAACGGCAACAAGGATCGCGATGCCGGCCCAGGCGTGGATGTTGGCGCTTGCGATCTGGTCGGCGGTCGCCGTGCCGCTCACGCGCATGCTGCGATGCCAGGCGTTCATGCCGTCAGGGAGCAGGAGATTGAAGAAGACGAGCAGCGCCGTCAGCCAATGCAGGATGCGTTGTGCGAGTGAATAGGATTGTCGGGAGGATGCCATGGCGTGCTTTCAAGCGTGAGGTGTGGGCGGCAGAAACCCCCCCCCCCGGGGGGGTTGGCTATGAAATGGACCGGCCGCGGGGCGGGGTTAAGCCCTAGTGATTGGCGGAGCTATTTGGCAAAAGAGGATAATAGCCCGGGCGCGC
>NZ_JBGLYS010000101.1:0-1268 GCF_047304155.1 Rhizobium sp. Rhizsp42
TGGGAGCCGTTGCAAAATACGCGACCGCGGCAGCTCTATGGCGAACCGACCTGCCCTTTTCCCCGCTCAATGCCTTGAGCGGGGTTTTTGTTGGCTTCAGGCTGGCGTTTTCAGGTTTGCGGGCGCAGTTCGGCCTTGGTCACGTCGCCATCGTCACCCAGCGGCGCATGTTGAAGGCGATCGTCGCCATCAGCACCTGGGCCCGCGCCTTGACGAGCCCGCGATAACGGATCAGCCCGAGGCCCATGCGATGCTTGAGCGTGGCGAAGGTCGTCTCAACGGCCGCACGACGTTTCGATATCATCCGGTTGAGGCGGGCAAGCCTTGGCGGCAGGACGCGGTGATGCCGGTTGGGCCGGCGCATCAGCCGCGGCTTGATGCCCTGGCTCCTCAGGGCCTTCTCGCGTGCATGGGTATGATAGGCGCTGTCGGCCAGCACGCAGGATTCGTCGCCGGTAATCAGAAGGTCGGCGACGACGGTGTCGTTGACATTGGCCGGCGTGGTCACGACCCTCAGGATCAGGCCGGATCCTTCATCGACCCCGACATGAGCCTTGTAACCATAGGCCGAACCTGCCTTGCCCTTGCGCCGCGTGAACCGCGCATCCGGATCGCTCGGCGCCTGACGCGGCAACCGCTCGCCCGTATCGCCCGGCTCGTCCCCGTCCGAACCGGACGCGTCGGCATCGAGATTGGCATTGGCATTGGCATCAAGGTCGCCATTGCGACCGCGAGGCGGGCGGGCCGCCGTCGTCTCGATCACCGTCGCATCCAGCATCGTGCCACGCCGCAGGATCAGACCGGCGGCATCCAACTGCCGGTCGAGCTCGGCAAACAGCTTGTCCAGCAGCGCTTCGCTGATCAAAAGGTTGCGAAATCGGCACAGCGTTGAGTGATCCGGAACAGCTTCATCCAGAGCAAGGCCGACGAAACGCTTGAACGACAACCGGTCGCACAACGCTTCCTCAAGCTCCATGTCCGAGAGGCCGTATAGCGACTGCAGAAGCAGCGCCTTGAACATCACCAGCGGTCTATAAGCGGGCCGACCGGCGCCCTTGCCCGTGTCATCACGCAGCCGCGCAAGGTGCTTCTCGAAACGGTACCACCTCACCAGCGACGACAACTTGTCCAGCCGACCCGACCCTTTGCCCTGAGGGATCAACGCATCGGCGAAACTGAACTGGCCACCATCCCGAACCGACATCGCATCATCTCCGCTCATCGCTAAGACAGAGAATCACAACGGTGAGATTTTGCAACGGCTCCCG
>NZ_JBGLYS010000102.1:0-1239 GCF_047304155.1 Rhizobium sp. Rhizsp42
GTCCTCCTGCCATGTTGAATCATAAAATCGAAGCCAGGGGAATCGTCAGATTCAAAGAAACTGCCCGACGCTCTAGTTGGCTGAAGACCACTGACTGCGGACATCCTCAGCGTTCTTCGTCAGATGGACGTGCTCGTCGACATGATCGACCCAATCCAGGGGAATGAGGTGATGGCGGCCATCACCAGAGTCGGACTTCGTTAGCTTGATGCGCGACGTGCCATCCATATGGTCTACCGTACCGACATGAGCACCATCCGCGCCTATGACTTCCATATGCTCGCGAACTTGTTCTGCAGAGATCATGCTGCTTCTCCTTGATATGATTGCAAGGTGTGAACGTCTACTGCTTCGCTTGGTTCCCAGAGCAAAGGAGCCACGGTGACATGTCGGGCTCTCGACTGCCATTGCGCCGGCCGTGGATAGAAACTGGAAATATCGCAATGTTTCGATCCCTGCTGGTCGAGTTGGCACGCTGGCGGCCCCAAAAGTTCAATGTCCGCAATACAATCCTGTTGCCTCGGAATTTCCGAAGTGCGTCAATGATAAAGCATCGACGGGGATGGGGCCTGCGAAAACCATCTCGGTATGAATTTGTCTTGCAAAGCTCAGGGCTCGCCCAAACCGAGTGCTGATTGAACTTCAGCTAGTTACCGGCTTTCATCAGTCTGAATCGGTGGAGGACCAGGGGATCCGGCCTGGCGATCTTTGTATTTCTTCATTCGACGATCATGTTGTCGATGCACCGTATGACGACCGACCTGAAGTGAGAGGTAGCGGTCCGCTCAAGATACTCTTAGCGATCATCTCAGGACCTATCATCGCAACGCGTTGTCATCTTCCCGGACCGCGGCCGCCACTTTGTGGATGCGGCATTCCTTGATCGCATCTTCAGCCGTAACTTGCGCCTCGCAAGCTTCCCAATATCGCATTACCTGATCCTCTCGCGGTCAGTTTGGTTCAGGCGAAACCGGATCATCGGCGCTCGCCTCTTGCTCCTGAAACCTGTTCTCTCTGACGCACGCCTTCATGTCCGATCGGCGGAACCAGATCGCGCGACCGCATCGCAAAGGCGCATTCCCCGCAGTAAACACGATCTGCTCGTCGGCGCGCATGCGAAGAACCTCGTGCGCCTGGATCAGCTGGCGCGAGGCAAGCTGTTTCGTAAGCGGGTAGGCCATCCCGCGTAGCGCGGTATCGAAAGATCGCTCATTCTCAGCATGAATCATGCGGAGAAAC
>NZ_JBGLYS010000103.1:0-1209 GCF_047304155.1 Rhizobium sp. Rhizsp42
AGAGCTGGTTCGGTTTGTCTGAACAGATTGGGGCGTTTCGCTAAGTGGATTTCCGCCTCGATTATGCCGCCACTATCATTGGCGTCAGCGCGTTGAAGTAAGCCTGATCCGGCGTCTGCCGGTCAAGGGATGAATGTGGGCGTCGGGTATTGTAAAAGGTCAGATATCGACTGATGCCAGCGCGGGCCTCGGACACAGTTTTGTAGGCATGGAGATAGACCTCCTCGTATTTGACCGACCGCCAGAGCCGCTCGACGAAGACGTTGTCGCGCCACGCACCCTTGCCATCCATCGAGATTTCAATCCCGGCCTTCTTCAGGACCGCCGTGAAGTCGATGGAGGTGAACTGCGATCCCTGGTCGGTATTGAAGATGTCTGGCCTGCCATATCGGCAGAGAGCGTCCTCAACCGCCTCGATACAAAAGGCCGTCTCCATTGTGATCGACAGCCGCCACGACAGAACCCGACGACTGAACCAATCGACGACGGCGCAGAGATAGACGAAGCCCCGCGCCATGGGGATGTAGCTGATATCCATTGCCCAGACCTGGTTGGGTCTGGTGACCGCCAGCTTCCTGAGCAGATATGGATAGACCTTGTGACCAGGTACCGGTTTAGACGTGTTGGGTCGGCGGTAAATCGCCTCAATGCCCATCTTCTTCATCAGCGTCGCAACGTGAAGCCGCCCTGTCTGAAGCCCTTCCGCCTTCAAAAGCCCTTGCAACATCCGACTTCCGGCAAACGGGTAATCGAGATGCAGTTCATCGATCCGCCGCATCAAAGCCAGATCGCCGTCTGACACAGGGCGCGGCGAATAATAGAGGCTGCCACGGCTGAAGCCGAGAAGCCTCGCCTGGCGTACGACAGAGAGTTTGTGCTCGCGGTCGATCATTTCTTTCCGCCCAGCAATCCCGCCTTGCCGAGCGCACCGGATAAAAAATCATTCTCCAGTGTCAGCTCGCCGATCTTAGCATGCAGCGTTTTGACATCGACGGTCGGAGCCGCCGGTTCCGCTTTGGCGTCATCGCCGAAAACGCCTGTCGCCCCCTCAAGGAGCTGGTCTTTCCATTGCTTGATCTGATTGGTGTGCACGTCGAACTGCTGGGATAATTCAACCAGCGTCTGTTCACCCCGGATGGCGGCAAGCGCCACCTTCGCCTTGAAAGCCGGGCTATGGTTCCGGCGCGGTCGTCTCGTCATGGTATCTCC
>NZ_JBGLYS010000104.1:0-1172 GCF_047304155.1 Rhizobium sp. Rhizsp42
CCTATTCACGCCGCAAGAGTGCTGGAACTATTTCCGCCAGGCCGGATGCGTTGCACATTAATCGCCCGAGGCTCTAATTGTTTCAGGAGCCGTTTTCGAGCGGCTCCTTGATTGACTTCTCCGGCCCCCTTCATTCGAGACCGTCCACCCACATGCCAAGAGTTGCCATCATCGGGTCTGGACCCACCGGGATCTACACGCTCGCTGGGCTGATCTCCAGCGCCACGCCTTTGTCGATCACGATTTTTGAGGAAACACCCGATCCGGGTAAAGGCACGCCGTATCATCCGGCGGTCAACGACCGCGCGATGCTGGCAAATATCGCCAGCATTGAGATTCCTCGCATTGAGCAGACCCTCGTTGAGTGGCTGTCGTCGCGCGGTGATCCCGAGCTTCAAGAGCTTGGCATCGAGAGGTCGGGGATCGGCGAACGCGAGTTTTACCCTCGGATCGTTCTCGGCGAGTTCCTGGCCGCGCAGTTTTGGGCACTGGTGAACCGGGGGCTCTCGCGTGGCCACTCCATCGATGTGAAAGCCAGCCACCGTATTCTCGATATCAAACTCGGCACGAATGACATATCGCTCGTATTCAAAAGACACGGCGGGCAGGATGCAACGATGTCTTTCGACCACGTCGTCATGGCCACAGGTCACGATTGGCCCGAGAACACGGAAACGTCGCCTGGGTATTTTGTGTCGCCATGGCCCGCTGCCGCGATCAAGAGGATTGGTGCTGTAAAGGTCGGTGTATTGGGTACGTCGCTTAGCGGTATAGACGCCGTGGTCTCCGTCGCCACCGCCCATGGCATATTCCTTCGGGACGACTCCGGAACCTTGCGATACGAACCAGATCCCATGAGCACAGGGTTCCATATCACCATGATGTCTCGCAAGGGTTTGTTGCCAGAGGCGGACTTCTATTGTCCGATCCCATACGAGCCTCTCAGGTTTTGCACTGAAATTGCCATACGACTGCTGATGGAGCAAAAGCGGGAGCGTCTCCTCGATGAGGTCTTCGAGTTGTTTCGGCGAGAGCTTGCAGCGGCCGATCCCAACTACGCTGCCAGTATTGGATTGGCCTTGGCCTCCGTGGAAGGTAAGCGGTGCATTGACCCCGTCTGGCGATAGCGGGTTATCAGGCTTATTCGTGTGAGCTCAGGAAATGAGCTTGGT
>NZ_JBGLYS010000105.1:0-1151 GCF_047304155.1 Rhizobium sp. Rhizsp42
ATCGCTCGTGCCCAGGCGTGCGGGCGACCGGGTGAAGACAAACCGCCGGGATGCCGTAAGCCTGGCGCGGCTGCACCGGGCGGGCGAACTGACCTCGGTCTGGGTTCCGGACGAAGGTCATGAGGCGATCCGCGACCTGGTACGAGCCCGCGAAGCTGCCAACGACGCGCTGAAACAGGCGCGTCAGCAACTTCAATCTTTCTTGTTGCGTCACGGCCGCATCTATACCGGACGCAAGCCATGGACGCGCGCCCATGTACGGTGGCTGGCGTGCCAGGGATTTGATCACCCCGCCCACCAAATCCTGTTGGCAGAATATTGCCAGGCCATCGAGGATGCCGGCGTGCGTCTGGACAGGCTAACGAAGTTGGTGGCGGAGACCGCAGCTTCCTGGTCGATGGCGCCGGTTGTGGCCGCCTATCAAGCGATGCGCGGCGTCGCGTTCATGACGGCGGTCACCTTTGTCGTCGAAATCGGCGACGTCAGGCGCTTTGATAATCCCCGTCAGTTGATGGCATATCTTGGCCTCGTGCCGTCGGAGAGCTCGACGGGCGAACGGGTCAAGCGTGGTGGGATTACCAAGGCGGGTAACACAAGGGCTCGAAGAGTTCTCATTGAAGGGGCTTGGACATATCGCTTCCCTGCACGGGTAAGCCCGACGATCCAGGCACGGCTGGAGGGACTGCCAAGGACAGTTCGCGAGATTGCCTGGAAAGGCCAAATACGGCTTTGCGCGCGCTATCGAAAACTAATCGCGGCAGGCAAGCCGAAGGTCGTCGCGGTCACCGCCATTGCGCGAGAAATGGCCGCGTTCCTGTGGGCGATTGGGCAGGAGGTCGCTCCTGCAACAAAGGTTTAAAGCGCCGACCGTCGGCGGAAAATTATCGAGAAACTCAATCATCTGTCTGATGTGCAAAGTTGGAGGCAGGGCTCCGGTGGGGAACCCTCGCGGACTCTATGTGGCGGATACATCCATGCCCGAGATTAGACAGAGGCAGCCCCAGACGAACACACGGAAATGCGGTACCCAACCCGCGTATAAGAGTATGCCAGCCGTCGTCTAAATGCCCTGTCTCCTGCTTTGTGCATCAGCTTTACGCATGACCTCCTCGTCAAAGGCGAAAGAAAAAACGCGCCTAACGAGCTTGCAA
>NZ_JBGLYS010000106.1:0-1122 GCF_047304155.1 Rhizobium sp. Rhizsp42
TTCACGCTATTGCAGCACCAGCAGCGTTGGGTTGGCCACGCTGCAGAAAGCTGATTGACGGGGCGAAGAAATATGCGCCACCCATCAGCTTGACGGCGGTCTTGAAATCAAATTGCGCAGTCGCTGCCGTCCTGGCATCCGTCCACCCGATGTCTCCGGGACCGTTCGGCTGCTGGCCGATGACAGGGTCGACACCGGTGTTCTGATTTTTGAAATCCACGTTGTTAGCCCATGCGCTTTGCGTGAATTCGAACTGCTCGGAAATATCCGACATATAGGCCATGAACAGCAGGCCTACCTTGCCGGTCGGCTGATCGTGCTCGGAAAAATCCTCGTCGATACTGTCGCGATTGCGCTTTCCATAGGTGATGCCACGGCGGGCCATGATGCGTGAACGCTCCCCCGCGTCCCCTGCGGTTCGCGGATTGGTCTTTCGGATGTGCGCCTTGAAGGGACATTTCGCGGTCATTGGATCATCGTCCCCATAGCCGTCGTAATTGAAGTCGTTCGTCGGCACACCCGCCTGCTCTTCACCATGGAGCACAACCGGCGTGCCGTCTTCGAACCGTCCCACGACGAGCGCACCCGCTCGCTCTCTGTCGTCGCCGGCAAGTTTCAGAGCCGTCGCCAGTTCGTCTTCCTGTTTCTTGAACAGCTGCACGTTCTGCTCGAGCTTGCGGTAGACGAAATAGCTACCGCACGAGAAGGGTGTGCACTTGGCTGGATCCGGCACGATAAACTGCGATGGTACGAACTCCTCCAACCACGCCTTATTTACCCGGAAGTCTTCGGCGAGGAAGAGTGGTTGGCTGACGCCATCAACGTATCCAAAATGCTCAAGGCCCTCCCCCTTAGGGCTTCCTCCCAACTGTCGGCGCCGTTGTGCCTCGCCACGATCCACGCCGAGAATGGTGACATTCGCCTTTTCAAACGCTTCCTTCAGCGAAGCAAGACCGGCGGAGACGAGGCCAGCATCGTCATCGGCAATCAGGATCATGGCATCAGGATCGCTCTGATCAGGGTCCCAAGGGCCACCCTTCTCCCAGTCAGACTTCGCAGGATCGTTGATACCCGGAAAGTCCCTCGGGATGTTCTTGAACTGGAGGCTGGGGAGCGTTCCCC
>NZ_JBGLYS010000107.1:0-1019 GCF_047304155.1 Rhizobium sp. Rhizsp42
AGCGCGGCCACCGTCTGCGCATCGCGGCGAACCGCCGACAGCGCGTTTTCCACTTCCTCGACCGCCTGCAGAACCGCCTGCTTCCAGGCGAGATACTGGGTCTTGGCGTCGGACTTGGCGATATCGACATTGGCGCGCAGGCGGCCGCCGTCGAAGATCGGCAGCGTCAGGGTCGGGCCGAAGGACCAGCTGGTCAGGCCGCCATTGGCGCCAACCGGGCGCACATAGGTCGGCGAGATCGAGCCGGAGAGCGAGATCGTCGGATAGAGCTGGCTGATGGCGATGCCGATATTGGCGGTGGCGGCGGCCAGATTGCGCTCGGCGACGCGGATGTCGGGACGGTTGCGGATCAGGTCGGCCGGAACGCCGGAGACGATACCGGCACGGAAGACCGGCTGCGAGCCGCCGCGCTGCAGTTCAGCGACCATCGAGCCGGCCGGCTTGCCGAGCAGGGTGGCGATGTGGTGGGCGGCGACGCGGAAGTTGGTTTCCAGACCCGGGATTTCAGCCTGGGTCGACTGCACCAGACCTTCGGCCTGCACGACGTCGAGACGCGAGGCTGCACCGGCATCGAGCTGGAACTTGGTCAGCTCGTAGGTTTCCTGGCGCGATTTCAGGTTGGCCTTGGAGAGCGCGATGCGCTCCTGATAGTAGCGGGCGTTGATGTAGGAGTTCACCAGATCCTGGAGATAGGTGAGCTTGGCGACGTCGGCGGTCGAGTAGGCGGCGTCGAGCGAAGCCTGGGCGCTTTCCTTCGAGCGGCGATACTGGCCGAAGAGGTCGAGCAGCCAGCCGACATTGGCGTTGGCGCCGGTCGTGTTGGTGGCGGCGCGGCTGTCGGCCAGCGAGCCGAGCGAACCGCTGGTGGTGTGCGAAGCGCCAACCACCAGGCTCGGCAGGGCGCCGGCGCCAGCGACCGTGACATTGCCGGCAGCGGCGTTGATGCGCTCCAGCGACTGCTGGATCGACAGGTTCTCATTGAGACCTTCGACCACCAGTCCGTTCAGGCGGGTGTCGCG
>NZ_JBGLYS010000108.1:0-917 GCF_047304155.1 Rhizobium sp. Rhizsp42
ATCGCCTGTGCATGCCAAGGCATCCACCAAATGCCCTTACGACACTTAATCGTTCTCATTGCCAATGCTCATCATCTGGCTCCCGTTCTCGAAGAGAACGACAACAGACCGGGTTACCTTTTACAACCCAGCCAATCCAACAATGCCATCGACGTGTTCGATCGGATCACTTTATTGGAACTACGCCGAGCAGTTCGCTTGTGTCCGATCTTTAAGACCAGCTTCTCGAGATTAAATCCGGTACCGCGCGGTCAGGCAACGGTAATCCGATCATTGATCAGACAGTGTCAAAGACACCGAACAACCAACAATCCAGAGCGACAAGCTTCCTACCTACCTCCAGTCCCTCTTTCGCTTCCGGCCGGCTAGGCCATTCACGACGTCATTGGAACTGGGCTCGGACGCCGGGTCAAAAACCCAACACCTGGAAGCCTCCAGATCAATCTTCTCTTCACGATATATGCAGAACAGGCATCTGACCGAAGTCGATGCAAACTTTTATTTCTTCAGAAGACATTGCCATCTAACCCTCAGGCTCGACACCATCGATTTGGTGGAGCTGAGCGGGATCGAACCGCTGACCCCCTGCTTGCAAAGCAGGTGCTCTCCCAGCTGAGCTACAGCCCCTCCAGCTCGATCACCCCAGACGTTTCCATCCAAGGCTCGGCAACAATCCATAATCCCTTCAAGGCGCTCAAAGCACCCAAATCCAACAGTCACTCGAAGTGAATGGTGGGCCTGGGAAGACTTGAACTTCCGACCCCACGCTTATCAAGCGTGTGCTCTAACCAACTGAGCTACAGGCCCAATCTCGATGAAAGGGTTTACGGTTTTGTCTTCATGAAGAAAGAGAAACGTGGACGGCGCAGTTCGCCATACCATCCGATTACCGAAGTAATTCCGTGGCGTATTGCGTT
>NZ_JBGLYS010000109.1:0-908 GCF_047304155.1 Rhizobium sp. Rhizsp42
CTCCCCACCCATGCCATCATCCCCTCACCCCACCACGGATACACCGGCAGGCGTGCCGGCGAGGTGGGGTCGGCGCTGGGTGTTTGAGGAGGACGCAAGCTCTCTCATCCGGGGTTCGCAGAAAATGGTCTCCCTCCGGTGACGGCGGGTTCCGTCGCAAGATGGCCCCGAGTTGAGCCCGGACGTGCCTGTGAGGCACACATGGTCTCGTCGCGAAGTTGGGCGAGAAGGCAGAGGGACCGGAGTTGCGTTCATAAACCGCCGAACGGGGTGCTGGAAGGCACCATATTTTTTACTCTATCGAGGTGATTTCCAGCGCCCCGTCCGAGTGAAGCCTGAACCAGCAAACCACGGGTGAAACCAGCCGCGTGACGGCATCGCCGCGCGCCGGAGCCGAAGAGGACCGCAATGCCGCAGCACGCTCATGATAATCCCGGCAAGGACCTTAAGGACCGCCTCGGTCTCGAGCTGATCGTTGCGCTGGCGGCGAGGACATCGGAGATGCTGTCCATGCCGGTCTTAACCTGCCCGATCAACCGCTGCCGCCGCGCTCGCGCCTGCCAGCGCATCGCCGTCAAGGGAAGCAAGCTCGCCTGCGTCCATACGCTGCCCTCGGAATACACACCCTGCTTCACCGACTATCTCGGCTGGGCCGGGATGGTCTGCGCCGACGCCCGCGATGGAGAGCACGACGCGATGTTCCGGCTCCTTGACCTCCTGCCGCCGGACCTGCGCGGCCATACGGTGTCGGTCGTCCGTGATTGCCTTGCCGGCGACGCCCGGGCGCTCGCCTGCCTTGATGAGACACTTGCCCTTATCGCCGAGAAAGCGCCACCGGTCTTCGAGCACCCGCAGGAGGAAGCGCAGGCCACACCCTGATGCGATCGCGATCGCCACCGCCCCCGGCG
>NZ_JBGLYS010000010.1:0-173077 GCF_047304155.1 Rhizobium sp. Rhizsp42
TGGGGCGGCTACACCTCGATCTTCAACGGCGACCGCTTCCAGGTGAAGCGCATCTTCGTCACGCCGGGCAAGAAGCTGTCGCTGCAGAAGCACCACCACCGCTCCGAGCACTGGATCGTCGTCAAGGGCACGGCGGAAGTGACGATCGGCGAGAACGTACAGATGCTGCGCGAAAACGAATCGGTCTACATCCCGCTTGGCGAAGTGCATCGTCTCGCCAATCCGGGCAAGATCCTGCTCGAACTCATCGAAGTCCAGACGGGCTCCTACCTCGGCGAAGACGACATCATCCGCATCGTCGACGAGTTCGGCCGTAGATGACGACGAAGATTGACATCCAGAAACTTGGAGGCGCGCAAATGGGTAACAGCCTGACGGAACATTCATCCCAGACGAGGCAACAACCCGCCCTTGTCGGATTCAGTCGACTCCAGCGTGAAAGCCGGTTCTTTCAAGAAGATTTGGACTGCGGATCGGCTTGCGGCGGCGACAATGCCATCCCTGAATTTGAACCGTTACGACGGCTCAGAATTGGAAGGGTGGATTTTTGAGCGCTTGGCGGTGGCTCAAGCGCCGATCCTCATAGACCGGAGATCAACCGATGCAATCACTCATCAAAACGCAATGGCTCAGACTGCGTGGCGAAATCGAGCGAGGCGACTCGAAAGGACATCGATATGAAGGTTTGGACATACTAAGGGGCGTCGCCGCGCTCGCTGTCCTTTTCAAACACTTCCACTCTCGTCTCGATCTTCCCTATCTCGCTCCAAACGGCTACCTCGCGGTCGATTTCTTTTTTGTTCTGAGCGGCTTCGTCATCGCCAACGCGTACGGGAAACAGCTCGAGGATGGAACGCTATCCACAGGCACCTTCTTTTGGAAGCGATGGATCAGGCTCATGCCGCTGATTGTCGTGGGTATGATGATTTCTGTGATCGCGCAGCTTGGGCGACCCGATCCCGATCAGACGCGGCATTTGAGCGATGTAGCAATTGCGCTAATCTTTGGTCTGAGCTTGATGCCGATCCTTCAGACGTCGTTTTTCAAGACGCCGACACTTGAGCAATCGATATTCCCGCTGAACACACCGATGTGGTCCTTGTTCTTTGAGGTTTTCGCCAACATTGCTTTCGCGGTCTATATAAGGCTTCGACTGCCGCCGTGGTCTGTTTTCGTGATCGTTGTGGTAAGCGGTCTTTGGCTATTGATTGGGATCAGCAGTAGAGGTGACGTAAACTTTGGTTTCAATACAAGTGGCTTTTGGTTCGGCTTTCCGCGGGTGATCTGGTCATTTTCCATCGGCATGCTGATCTATCGGTATCGTTCATTCGCCCCCAGGAACATGTTTTTCCCGGCGATGGTCGTCCTGGTCGCCATTCTCCTAACGCCCACGCTTGGCCTCTCCAGGGTGGCAGCCGATATGATCGTCGTGATGATTGTAATGCCGGCAATTGTCTTTGCATGCTTGAATGCCGATCTCGGCAGCCGCGCTCGGCTGTGCGCGACCTGGGGCGGTAACCTCTCCTACCCGCTGTATGCGCTCCACTATCCGATCGTCCAAGTCTTGGGCTACGTGGCAAAAGCGCAGAACTTGCCATGGATAATGCAGGCTGGTGTCGTGATCGGAGGAACGGCCTTCCTTGTTGGCCTGTCTGCGGTCGTCTACACAATGGTAGATGTTCCGCTGAGAAGACGCATATCGATGCTAGTGCGGCGCGCTTGAGCGCTTCTTCGATCGCTCTGGGAGCCGTGTCACAGCAAATCAGTGATGGTTGGATTTCGAATGCCAGTTCCAGGCCGAGCGGATGATCTGGGAGAGATCATGCTGCGGCACCCAGCCGAGCACTTCGCGTGCCTTGTCGTTGTTGGCGACCAGCGTATGCGAATCGCCTTCGCGGCGGCCGACATATTCGACGGGGAATGGCTTGGCGGAGACGTCTTCGATCGCGCCGAGCAGTTCCTTCACCGTCGTGCCGGTTCCGGTGCCGAGATTGAGCGCAACCGATTCACCGCCACGCAGCAGATGCTCGACGGCACGGACATGCGCATCGGCAAGATCGAGCACGTGGATATAGTCACGTACGCAGGTGCCGTCGCGGGTCTCGTAATCGCTGCCGAACACCTTGAAGCCGTCGCGCCGGCCAAGGGCCGCATCGATCGCGAGCGGGATGGCGTGGGTTTCCGGCTGATGCCACTCGCCGATACGGCCTTCGAAATCGGCGCCGGCGGCGTTGAAGTAACGCAGCACGACCGAGCGGAAGCCGGTGTACTTGTCGTAATCGGCAAGCGCCTGTTCGACGATGTATTTCGTCTGGCCGTAGGGATTGATCGGCACCTGGCGGTGGGTTTCATCCAGCGGCACGCTCTGCGGCAGGCCATAGGTCGCGCAGGTGGAGGAGAAGACGAAAGCCTTGATGCCGGCTGCCTGGGCCGCTGCCAGCAAGGTCAGCGTGCCGATGACGTTGTTTTCGTAGAAGGCGACCGGGTCCTTGACGGATTCACCGACCTCGATCAGGGCGGCAAAATGCAGGATGGCTGCGGGCTTGTGCTTGGCCAGAACCTCGTCGAGGCGCGCGCGATCCCTGATATCGCCTTCTTCGGCTGGACCCCATTTGACGAACTCGCGGTGCCCGTTGGAGAAGTTGTCGTAAACGACGGGCTTGAAACCCTTGTTGGCGAGATCGAGACATGTGTGGGAGCCGATATAGCCTGCACCGCCAACGACCAAAACTGTTTCATCTGCCATGCACCACCTTCTACAGTGCCACCATCACAGGGTAATGGCCACGTTCTTCTCATCTGGCAAGGGTCATCCGGGTGCCATCATCTCGAAAGCAAGCGCAACAAAGGCCGCAATTAAACACTTACCGCCCATCCTCAGGCATTCATCAAGCGGTCTTGAGCGGCTAGCTTCGCGTAACGGGGAACATTGACGTTCTCGAAGGCAGTAAAAAGAAACAGTTTTAACGCAGTGACCTCTATTTCCATCGCAGCCGCCTGTGCTGGATCAGAAGCAGTCCATTGCCGCACGGTTGAGATCGACCTGCTCAGTGCGCCTGGAGAGGTAAGGTTGGCTGCGTCAAACTTCCCGCTATCCGTTACATACCAAACGAACAGGCGGATCGCGACATAGGCTGGATTGTAGTAACCCTCCGCGCAAATATTTTCATGCTCCTTGCGCAGCATAGCGGATGTTTCGCGTTTTAGTCCACGCATGTCCAACCCGAGCTCGCAAAGCTTATCGGCGACACTTTCCGACTGAGTTTCAGGCCTAAGCCTTGCGAGTATGGGTCTCATTTCCATACGCACAGCGTAACGCGAGATTGGCGAGTTGAGAACGGTGCTTACATAAGCAATTTGGCTAATGTAGTGCAGCAAAAATACAGACCGCGATCTTCTATCCAGATCTCGCGGAATTCGCATCGGACATACCGATCAAGTATGGTTAATGTCTCTCGAAATCCGCTGGGCCTTTGAGGCGCTTTGTTCTATTGAACTTTCCTGGACCCTTGGTCGGTGTCAACCACGATCCCGTGCTTTAGGGCTTCGTCCACAATTTCCTCGATCGCTTGCCTTACGCGGTAAACTGCGATGTCAAATCCGGGGTCTTCCCTAGGGGCTATGTCACCGGCGATAATAAGTGTTAAAATCAACTGTGCAATACTGGATTCGTTCATGAATATCGCCAACATTTAATCGTCGAGTCTAGCGGCAATACTCCTATGCTGCAATGCACAATACCAGAATGCGCTTGCGAAATTGCAGTGGCGATGTCTCCGAGGTCAGACTGCGATCCGTTCAAGCGGCCCCACAGTCCTCACTCCCATCACTGTACCGGATATGCGGACTCCTCGCTGTTGACTTGCACCGAGAAATGACCCGGCATTGCCGGGGATGCAGACCTAAAACTTAGATCACCGAGCGGTAGCGCAATCCTATCTTCCGGGGCCTCGAGGAGACCAACATGGTCCCATTCGGCGGCTTCCTTCCCACACGGTTGAAGTGGATGCATCGACCGAGGTGCTGGCAACCTACATTTCGGACTTCCCGATCTTTCCGCCGGAAACGTCTTGGATGCGAGAACCAAAATCAAACACTCCGGCCATCACCATCAAAACCACGTCCAACGGCGGCAAGCTCATTTGGTTCGTGGCCGACTTGGACCGTTGCTATGGGCGTGACGCCAATCCCGACCACGCGCTGATCATTGCGAACGCAGTGAATTACGCGATCGGCGACGAACGAAAGGTGGCGCTGTCGGGCACCCACGGTGTTATCATTGCTGAGCTCTACCGTCAGGGAGGCCGCAAGATCCTTCACCTGAACAACAGGCTTCTGCTCTCGAACGTCCCAGGAAGACAATATGACCTCGTTCCGATCGGTCCGGTCACTGTCCGCCTTCGCATCGAGAAGGCGCCCGCGAAGATCGACCTGCGTGTTGGTGGGAAGACCGTGGAAGGAAAGACCGACGGTAACTACGTGACCTTCGTTGTCGACGCCATCGCCGACCATGAAGTTGTCGTGGTGAACTGACGAGGCTAGCCAAGCGATGGGGGCGGTGTGCTTCCATCGCTACCCCAGTCTGTCGGCAGTGGCTTTGCTTGCTGAAATCCGCGATCCCACCCCCGACGATCTGGCGCGTTCACCTCTCCGGCAAGCCAGCTTTCCGGAAGCCATCGATGAAGTGGTCCCGCACATCTATGTCGCGCAGCGGCTGGGAGTTTAACCAGTGGTCGATCGTGAAATGAGGGTGGGCGATCAGGAACAATTCCGCTTCTCGGTGCGCTTCCTCATGGTCGCCCAACTGCGCAAGCGTAGCGGCCAGGAATTTGCGTGAGTTGGTGCGATATGTCTCCTCCCTGCGGAGTGTGGCTTTCGCCGCCTGATAGTCGTGCGCGGCGTATTGCGCCTGTCCAAGATGGCAAAGGTACCAGCAGGCTGGATAGGGATTAAGCCGCAGGGCCTTTTCGATCTGCGCCAAGCCGGCGGCAATCTTGCCATCCAGCACGGACATGTCCGACATGGCAGCCCAGGTGTCGGCGTGGTTGGGGTCCAGCTCCAGGGCCTTTGCGAAGGCTGTCTCGGATTCCTCCCATCGCCGCTCATAAGCCATGATGGTCCCCAGAATGTAACGGCAGTCGGCATCGTTGGGATCCATGTCGACCGCTTCCTGCGCCAGCGTCACTGCCATCGCCCGGTTTGGATCTTCCGGCTCGCCGAAATGAGTCCAGGCAAGCCAACGATTATATGCGAGCAGACCGAGCGCCTCGGCATATGATGGTTCGAGCTGAACCGCGCGCTGGAGCAACATGTAAGCCTCGCGCTCGGTTTGCGGCGACTCTTCCGTCAGGAGGCGGGCGCGGACACACAAATCGTATGCCTCGACGTTCTTCGGACGATTGCGTTGCGCCGGAGCGGTCAGCCGGCCGACGAGGGCTTCGACGATCTTGGCGTTGACTTCGTCCTGCAGCTCGAAAACATCTTCGACCGTCCTGTCAAACCGGTCGGCCCACAGGTGCTTGCCGCCAAGCGCGTCGAACAATTGCGCGTTGATGCGCACACGCCCCATCGTGCGTCTGGCGCTCCCCTCAAGAACGTAGCGGACGCCGAGTTCCTGGGCGACCAGCCGTACGTCGACCGCTTTGCCCTTGTAAACATAGACGGAATTGCGCGCGATAACGAACAGGCCGGCCGTACGGGACAGGTCGGTGATCAAGTCTTCCGTCAAGCCGTCGACAAAATGCGCGTCAGCATCATCTCCGCTCATATTGGTGAACGGCAATACGGCGATCGAGGGCCCTTCGGGGAGCTGCAATATGCTCTGCAGCGCATCCGGCCAATGCCACACGTGGACCGGGCGGGTCAGGTTCTTCAGGTAGCGTTCGCCCGCATCGAAGAACCGCTCGTTGATCTTGCCGACGATTTCGCCGTGGACGCCGGCTGAAATGCAGATGCCTCCCGATGCGGCCTGCGTCTGAAGGCGCGCGGCGACGTTTACGCCGTCACCGAGGATGTCCGAGCCGTCGCCGATGACATCTCCCACATTGACGCCTATGCGCAAAGGCAGGCGGCGGTCTCCAACCAGTTCAACAGCGGCAGTGGCCCGCTGTATCTCCAACGCCGCGGCGACCGCGTCCAACGCGCTCGCGAATTCGATGAAAAATCCGTCGCCCATGACCTTGAAAATGCGACCGTTGTGGCGCATCGTGGCCGGTTCAATAGCGCCGGAACGGAGTACCCTGAGGTTCTCCACCGTCGCGACTTCATCAGCCTCCATCAGGCGAGAATATCCCACCACATCGGCAACGACGATGGCGGCAAGGCGCCGCTGAAGAGATAGATCCGTCATCTGAGGACAAGCCTAACGACTGAGCTCGCAGGTTATTGTTCAGCCGTATGTGAGTCAACAAGTCGTGAGAGGTGCAATATCTACTGTCGGCATGAAGTCGCCATGGGGGCTCCCGCGCTTCCCATTGGCGCTTCCATGATCATCCATCCAAACATGCCGAATAAGCCTTCAACTTTCGAAGCTCGGTCGATATGAATCGAGTGGATGTCAGTCGAGGTCACCGACCTATGGCAAGTAGAAAATGAGTTGCTGCAGCTTTGATAACAAATCGGAAACAGGGTCGCTTCCGGATCGCGCGACTGTGGTCCAGCCCGCTACGTCTTCTCCACCATGCGATGTCAAGGAGATCCCAGGCGGTCGTGTTCACGTCGGGACAGCTAAGTTGCTTCTTACCTTTGTCGGCGAAGGGCCGCCACGCGTGAAAGCCCCAGGTTACTGACTTCAATCTCGATGGGGCCGATCCGCTGCGGCCTTGGGATTGCAATTGTTTTTGAGTGAGATGCCACACTCTCGCTATCTTTTGTCGCACCTGCATCCAGTGGCAATTAAAATTAAAATCGATTAGCAGATTCATGAAACGACAGAAATGCCCGGATTCGCGTTTTCCGGTACTGGACAGGTATTGACGTCTTTGGTTGATCAGCCTCGGCCATAAACGCCGTTCAATGAATAAGCGCGACCCGGTCGCCGTTAGGGGTACAATAAACATGACATTGAAAATTGGAGCTCCCAAGGAGCTTATAGCCGGCGAATCGCGCGTGGCGATGACACCGGAATCGGCGTTGCAACTGCAGAAGCTGGGTTATATCTGTCTGATCGAGGCTAGCGCCGGCTCTCTGGCCGGCTTTTCCGACAAAGCCTATCGCGCAGCGGGCGTGGAGGTTGTCGAAACAGCCGAGGCCCTGTTTGAACAAGCCGATATCATCGCCAAGGTGCGCCCTCCCGAACCGCGGGAACTGGAGCGCCTGCGTGCCGGTCAGACGCTGATTTCGTTCTTTTATCCGGGGCAAAACGCCACGCTGCTGGAGCAGGCCAAGGCAACCGGTGCCAACGTCATCGCCATGGACATGGTGCCGCGCATTTCGCGCGCGCAGAAGATGGACGCGCTTTCGTCGATGGCCAACATCGCCGGTTACCGCGCCGTCATCGAGGCGGGCAACAATTTCGGCCGCTTCTTCACCGGCCAGGTCACCGCCGCCGGCAAGGTTCCGCCGGCCAAGGTGCTGATCATCGGCGCCGGTGTCGCCGGACTTGCCGCGATCGGCACGGCCACTTCGCTCGGCGCCATCACATACGCCTTCGACGTCCGCCCGGAAGTGGCCGAGCAGATCGAAAGCATGGGGGCCGAATTCGTCTTCCTCGACTTCAAGGGCGGTCAGCAGGCCGAGGGGCAAGACGGCGCGGCGACCGGCGGCTATGCAGCACCGTCCTCGCCGGAGTTCCGCGAAAAGCAGCTGGAGAAGTTCCGCGAGCTGGCGCCCGAGATCGATATCGTCATCACCACGGCGCTGATCCCGGGGCGTGATGCGCCAAAGCTGTGGCTGGCCGATATGGTCGCCGCCATGAAGCCGGGTTCCGTTATCGTCGACCTCGCTGCCGAGCGCGGTGGTAACTGTGAGCTTACCGTTGCCGACCAGCGTATCGTCTCTGACAACGGCGTCGTCATCATCGGCTACACGGATTTTCCGAGCCGCATGGCCGCGCAGGCATCGACGCTCTATTCGACCAATATCCGCCACATGATGACGGACCTGACGCCCGCCAAGGATGGCAAGCTCGTCCACAACATGGAAGACGACGTCATCCGTGGCGCAACCGTCGCCTTCGAGGGCGCGGTGACCTATCCACCACCGCCGCCGAAGATCCAGGCGATCGCCGCCCAGAAGCCAAGGGAAAAGACCAAGGAGCCGACGGCTGAGGAAAAGAAGGCCCGCGAGGCGGCCGCCTTCAAGGCGCAGACCAAGAGCCAGGGCTTCCTGCTTTTGATCGGCACCGCGCTGCTGCTCCTGGTCGGCGCTTATGCCCCGGCGAGCTTCATGAACCATTTCGTGGTCTTCATGCTCGCCTGCTTCATCGGTTTCCAGGTGATCTGGAACGTCTCGCACTCGCTGCATACGCCGCTGATGGCGGTGACCAACGCGATCTCGGGCATCGTCATTCTCGGCGCGCTGCTGCAGGTCGGTTCGGGCAACTGGCTGGTCGTCATCCTGGCCGCTCTGTCGGTTCTGGTCGCGACGATCAACATCGTGGGCGGTTTTCTTGTCACGCGGCGCATGCTCGCCATGTTCCAGAAGTCCTGATCGGGCCAGGGATATCAAGGGATTTTCAATATGACGATTGGTATCGTTTCGGCCGCCTATATCTCCGCGGCTGTGCTTTTCATCCTCTCGCTCGGCGGCCTGTCGGGCCAGGAAAGCGCCAAGCGCGCCGCTTGGTACGGCATTGTCGGCATGGCGCTCGCCATTGTCGCGACCATTTTCGGCCCTGGTGTCAGCAACTGGTTCATCATTCTCCCGATGATCCTGGCCGGCTCCATCGCAGGCTACTACGTGGCCAACCGCGTGCAGATGACCGAGATGCCGCAGCTCGTGGCGGCACTTCACTCCTTCGTCGGCCTCGCCGCCGTCTTCATCGGCTACAACGCCCACATCGAAGCATGGCGCGTTGCCGGCATGGATGAGGCGGCACGCGCTGCACTCGATGGCTTCGCCGGTATTCTCGCGCACAAGACCCCGGTCGAGCTCGCGATCATGAAGGTCGAGGTCTTCCTCGGCGTCTTCATCGGTGCGATCACCTTCACCGGCTCGGTCGTCGCCTTCGGCAAGCTGGCCGGCAAGGTCGACGGCAAGGCCAGGAAGCTGCCCGGCGGGCATTTTCTCAATGCCGCCGCCGCGATCCTGTCGCTGATCCTGCTCCTGATGTACGCCAACGATGCTGGTGTCTGGACGCTGATCCTGATGACGTTGCTCGCCTTCTTCATCGGCTACCACCTGATCATGGGCATCGGCGGCGCCGACATGCCGGTCGTGGTGTCGATGCTGAACAGCTATTCCGGCTGGGCGGCCGCCGCCATCGGCTTCACGCTCGGCAACGATCTCCTGATCGTCACCGGCGCGCTGGTCGGCTCCTCGGGCGCGATCCTCTCCTACATCATGTGCAAGGCGATGAACCGCTCGTTCGTCTCGGTCATTCTCGGCGGCTTCGGCACGACGACCGGTCCTGCCATGGAAATCGAGGGCGAACAGGTCGCCATCGACGCCGAAGGCGTGGCGTCCGCGCTCAACGATGCCGATAGCGTCGTCATCGTGCCGGGCTACGGCATGGCGGTGGCGCAGGCGCAGCAGGCCGTCTCCGAACTCACCCGCAAGCTGCGGGCCGGCGGCAAGACCGTGCGCTTCGCGATCCATCCGGTCGCAGGACGTCTGCCGGGCCACATGAACGTGCTGCTCGCCGAAGCCAAGGTGCCCTACGACATCGTGCTTGAGATGGACGAGATCAACGACGACTTCCCCGAGACCGATGTCGTCATCGTCATCGGCTCAAACGACATCGTCAATCCGGCTGCCCAGGAAGATCCGAACTCGCCGATCGCGGGCATGCCGGTTCTCGAAGTCTGGAAGGCCAAGCAGGTCTTCGTCTCCAAGCGTGGACAGGGCACCGGTTATTCCGGCATTGAGAACCCGCTCTTTTACAAGGACAACACACGGATGTTCTATGGGGACGCAAAGGCGAGCGTTGGAGCGCTGGTGCCTCTTCTCGCATAGTTAGGTGACGAGAGGCAGCCTACCGTGACTTCCAACACTTCGTGAATAGACTATGCCGGGCGATCTAAAAGCGTCCGGCATTTTCCCGTCGGGTTGCGTTTTGGCGGACGTTTCTGGCGGCCCACGGCCGCCAGAACATCATTCTCAATGTAGCGGTTTTGAAAAATCCTGCGACAAACTTCCTACAGACCCGGCAAACCCCCGCGACAACTCTAAAGTAACTTCCGCTTACCGATAGTCCTAAAAGGGAGACGGATATGCGTGGAGAACTTTGGCAGGTGATCATTATGCGGCAGGTGCTCAACGAGTTCCGCGCTCAGCATGATCTGTCCGTCAAGGATCGCCCCGCGATCGAAGCGGCTGAACTGCTCATGCGGTTTGTGGCGGAAGGTGAATTGGATCCCGACGAACCGCGGACGCGTCTCGATGACGTGATGGTGGATTACCCTTTCGGCAAGCGGCCCCAGCCCGCAGCGCAAGACGGCGCCGACGCCTAAAGCCTTTTCGCGTTCACAGTTATAAAATAACGAAGGCGGAGCGACCTGAAGGATGGCTCTGGTATCCGCGTTGAAATTCATTGATGGAAAATTCAGGCGTCAGCCTTCCGTCCGCTTTCCAGGCTATCAACGAGTTGTCATGGAATTGTGCCGGATAGTATGAAAAGTGTAACGGGATTGTCTCAACTGGCTGTACGATGCGATCGTAATTCATTGCGTCCGCTGCCACTTTACCGCATCAACGCGCGGCCATGGAACGCGTGACGCTGTCGCGTCAGAGAGCGGGTGCTGACCGCGAAGGGTGGTCGGCGATGTCGTGCTGATCTGGCGCTTCAGACGTGAATAAGTAAGCCTGACGTTTTCATGATCGATCTGCTCGGACGAGACGCCTAAGATAGGCGCTCCGTCACTGTGCGCGGTTGTCGGAGCAAGGCAGTGGCGGCGCATTCGTGCGGCCCGCTACTGCTATCTATACCGCACCAGGCAATGGCTATGGATGCTGTTGCACGCTCAGACCGCCATCGATGGTCAGGCAGGTCGCATTCATGAATGGGCATTCGTCCGAGATCATGAAGACCGCGGCCAGCGCGATCTCCTCGGGCGTCGCTATGCGCCCGCCCGGGTGCAGCTTCATCGTCTCGGCCTTGGCGGCGACGGGATCTGGGAAGCTGTCCCAGTAATCGATGACCTTCTGCGTCGCCACGTAGCCCGGTGCCAGGGCGTTTACCCTGACATTGTGGGCCGCATATTCGAGCCCGAGCGACTTTGTCATTCCGAGCAGTGCGTGCTTGGCCAGCGGATAGGGGAATGTGTGGGGTATGATGGTGAAGGCGTGGGTCGATGCGATGTTGAGGATGACGCCACCCCGCATCGCAATCATGTCAGGAAGCACAGCCTTGCAGCAATTCCAGGCACCCTTCAGGTTGATGTCGAAACACCGATCCCACTCCTGATCGGTGGTCTCCAAGGGATGCGAGAAGACGTTGACGCCGGCGTTGTTGACCAGGGCGTTTATCGCGCCGATTTCATCTGCTGCCTGCTTGACCGCGGCGGTGACAGCCGTTGCATCGGTAATATCAACCGAGCAGTAGCCCACCTTTCCGCCAAGCTGCTTGAGACGCTCGGCTTGTTCGGCCAGGAGCGCTGCATCCCTGTCGATCAGGAACAGCGAGGCATCCTGCCGGAGAAACTCCTTCGCGATAGCCAGGCCGATGCCCTGCGCCGCGCCGGTGACAAAGATTTTCTTTCCACTTAATCGACCGGACATATTCTCGCTCCAACCTACCATTCGGCAAAGCTGCCGTCGCTATGGCGCCACACTGGGTTGCGCCAACGGTGGCCTTCCTTGGCCTTCTCGATAACGTATTCCTCGTTGACTTCCACCCCAAGCCCCGGCCCTTGAGGGATGCTGACGAAACCGTCCGCATAGTGGAAGACCTCCTTGTTGGAGATGTAGTCGAGGATGTCGTTGCCCTTGTTGTAATGGATGCCGAGGCTCTGTTCCTGGATGAAGGCGTTGTAGCTGACAGCATCGACCTGCAGGCAGGCGGCGAGCGCGATCGGCCCGAGAGGGCAATGCGGGGCGAGCGCCACGTCATAGGCTTCCGCCATGGTGGCGATCTTGCGGCATTCGGTGATACCACCGGCATGGCTGAGATCGGGTTGAAGGATATCCACATAGCCCTCGGCCAGGATGCGCTTGAAATCCCAGCGCGAGTACAGCCGCTCGCCGAGCGCGATGGGCGTCGAGGAGTGATTGGCGATTTCCTTCAGCGCCTCATGGTTCTCGGAAAGCACCGGTTCTTCAATGAAGAGCAGCTTGTAGGGCTCGAGTTCCTTGGCCAGCACCTTGGCCATCGGCCGATGAACGCGGCCATGGAAATCGACGCCGATACCAACATGCGGCCCGATGGCCTCACGAATGGTCGCTATGGTCTCGACCGCTTTTTCCACCTTGTCATAGGTATCGACGATCTGCATCTCTTCGCAGCCATTGAGCTTGATGGCCTGGAACCCACGGGCCACCACCTCCCGGGCGTTGTTTGCGACATCCGCGGGGCGATCACCACCGATCCAGGAATAGACCTTGATCCGGTCTCGCACCTGGCCTCCGAGCAGCGAGTGTACCGGCTGGCCGAGTGCTTTGCCTTTGATATCCCAGAGTGCCTGGTCGATGCCGGAGATCGCGCTCATGTGGATTGCGCCGCCGCGGTAGAAGCCGCCGCGATACATGACATTCCAATGGTCTTCGATCAGAAACGGGTCCTTGCCGATCAGGTAATCCTCAAGCTCGTGCACGGCGGCCTGAACCGTGAGCGCGCGCCCTTCGACGATTGGCTCGCCCCAACCGACAATCCCCTCGTCCGTTTCGACCTTCAGGAAAAGCCAGCGCGGCGGAACGATGTAGGTGGTCAGCTTGGTAATATTCATGGCGTGGGTCCGATCAAGCGAGAATGAGGTCGGCCGCCTTGGCGGCGGCGGCAAGGACAGCGGCATTGGTGTTGCCGCTAACGATGGTCGGCATGAGCGAGGCGTCGATCACGCGCAGGCCGCGTGTTCCATAGACGTTCAGGCTTGCATCCAAGACGGCCTCGGGATCGCTGTCGCGGCCCATTTTGCAGGTGCCGACAGGGTGGTAGCCGGTTTTTACGGTGCGTTTGCAGTGGGCGGCGACGGCCTCGTCGCTCGAGACATCCGGGCCCGGGAAAATTTCCTTGTCGATCAGATCACGCAGCGGCGAGGCTTGGAGGACCGTTCGAGCGAAGCGAAAGCTTGCCATCGTCAGCCGCAGGTCGTCGGGGTCGGAAAAGATCTGCGTGTCGACAACCGGATCGGCAAATGGATCCGCCGACGAAAGCGTTACGGATCCGCGTGCCTTGGGGCGCAGCAGCAGCGAATTGATGGTGACGCCGTCTCCCGGCTCCGTGCCCATCACGTCGCGATCGAGGTAGACCGTGGGCACGCAGAACATCTGGATCGTCGGTCGGTCGTTGTTGCCGTCGGGGTCATAGAAGGCGCAGGTCTCGACGCCGGTGGTGGAAACGGGGCCGGACTTGAACAGCAGATATTGCAGCCCTGCCTTGATCATCGGCCAACCCCGGTCGGCGCCGTAATATCCGAACGATCCGCGGGTCGTGGCGACGACCGGGCACTCATAGTGGTCCTGCAGGTTCTTGCCGACACCGGGGAGCGCCAGCCTCGTCTTTATTCCGTGCCTTGAAAGTTCATCTTCCGGTCCGATGCCTGAGATCATCATCAGCTTCGGTGTCTGATAAGCGCCGGCGGCCAGAATGACCTCGGCGCCGGCTGTCGCCGTTTTGCTGCTCCCGCCTTTCATGTAGTCGACGCCTGTCGCGCGGTCGCCTTCCATGCGAATGGCGGTTACGGTCGCACCAGTCTCGATCTTCAGCAACGGATTGTCCATCACCGGCTTCAGGAAGGCATCGACCGCGCTTGAACGCTTGCGCGTCGCCCAATCGATCGTGTGTTGCATGAAGCCGACGCCGAACTGATGCTCGCCGTTGAAATCCGGGTTGTAGGGAATGCCCATGCCCTGCAGCGTTTTCACATAGGTGCGCGTCATCGGGCTTGTGTGGCCCAGATGCGATATTTTCAGCGGACCGCCGAAGCCATGATACACACCCGCCAGATGATCGTTGTCCTCCTGGCCTTTGAAGTAGCCAAGCATGTCCTGATAGGACCAGGCGCCATCGTTATCGGCACCGGCCGGTGTCACGAGTTCGTTCCAATGATCGAAATCCGCTGCCTGGCCGCGCATGTAAACCATGGCGTTGACCGTGCTGCCGCCGCCGAGAACGCGACCCTGCGGTACGATCGGACCACGACCGCCCAACTGTGGTTGCGGTTTGGTCTTGTGCATGGCGAGGTACGTATCCTTCGCCAGGAATTTCATGTATCCGGCGGGGAAATTCATGATTGGGTTGGGTTTGGCGGGGCCGCGCTCGAGGATGAGCACGCGCGCCTTGCCATCGGCCACAAGTCTCGCGGCAACGACGCAGGCGGAACTGCCTCCGCCAACAATGATGTAGTCGAACTGACCGGTACCGGGCATGCGATTCTCCAGCTATGCGCGACGTATTAAATGTCTTGTGGCCGAAGCCGAATGGATCCCGAGAGCGTCTCGCCGGGTTCCAGCCGCCTGAGATCACCGAGACTGGGAAGATTATGCCCGTTCGCCAGATGCGACATTGGCTCGAAGCAGAAATAATCCCGCTTGAATGAAGGATCGAACGCCGTATCGGAAACGAAGACGAAGGCGTGCTTGAACACGGGGTCCGCCGTCAGATGAAGAGCGGTGTGGCGCTCTGGCCATGATACGATCGCCTCGCCGCACCAGTCCTCGAATCCGTTGTTTACCCACCGATGCGGAAGTTCGGACGGCCTGCTGAAATCGAGGTCCTCGGGAATGTTCGTCGCCTCTCCGGGCAGCCAGCCCTCGACCTCGGTCCAGAACTTCGAAGCCGGGGCGAAGAGCGTTGTCTCAGCTGTCATCGGAAAGTATGGATGCCAGCCGATGCCGAACGGCAAGGCCACTTTTCCGCGGTTCTCCACGGCCAATGTCAAAACCAGTGCGCCATCCTTCAACGCGAAGGACTGCGTCGCATGATATGCATAGGGCGTATGGCCACCTCGGTGCGTGAAGCCGAGCTCGAGGTGATCATTGCCCTGGCCATCGATCGCCCATTCCGACTGCCATCCCTCGCCATGGAGGTAATGCTCATCCCATGAGGTGTTTGGCGTGAATTGATACGCCCTACCCTCGTACACGAAGCGGTTTTGCCGAACGCGATTTCCGAAGGGCACCAGGGGATAGCATCCTGATGATAGCGCGTCGGCATCATCAGACCGAGCCGGGCGCAACAGCGGCACCTTGCCCATGTCACTGTCTTGCCAGAAGCCGAGCACAAGGCCGCCCGTGGTCGATACCTTCAGTGACAGCGAGCCTGACGTCAGTTCAATTGCGGACATGATATGCGCTCAGCCCTTGTTTCGCGACATGCTGCGCTTAATCGCCTGGATGTTTGCCAGCACGGCGATGACGATAATGAGACCACGCACGACCTGCTGGAAGAACGGGTTGATACCGAGCAGCACGAGGCCATTACCGATCAGTGTGATGACGAGCACACCAAGAAGCGTTCCCAGCATGGACCCGCGGCCGCCGGACAGCGATGTGCCGCCGACCACTACCGCCGCGATCACGTCGAATTCCAAGCCGGTGGCAGCCGTTGCATTGCCCGATCCCAGACGCGAGACGAGCAGGATGCCGGAGATTGCCGCCATGGCGCCGGCAATGGCAAACAACGCGACCCGAATTTTCGATACGCTGATGCCGCTCAGGAACGCGGCATGCGCATTGCCGCCGATCGCGAATACCGACCGACCGAAGGCTGTCTTTCTGCTGATGAACGCGAAGGCCGCAAACAGCACCAGCATGATGATTGCTGCCGGCGGAACGCCGAACAGCGAGCGATCAAGCGCGTCCAGCATGTCGTTGCGACCGATGGAGACAGGCAGCGCATCCGTGACGAAGAGGGCCGTACCGCGCAGCGCGCTCCACAAGCCGAGTGTGGCAACGAAGGATGGCACGTCGCAATAGGCGCGCAGGGCGCCTGCGATGGATCCCAGCAAAGCACCGACCACGATCGCGAGCGCAAAGGCCAGCGGTGTCGGAGCACCCCACTGCAGGAAGAAAGCCAATACGACGGAAATGAACGCCACCATCGGTCCGACGCTGACGTCAATTTCGCCGGCGATGATGATCAGCGTGGCCGCCCAGGCAGCGATGCCGATCGTGGCGGCATCGCGCAGGATGTTGATCTGGTTGTTGAACGACAGAAAGCCGTTCGCGGACGAGGTAAACACGACGTAGAGAACGATGATGGCGACGAAGAGGCTCAACTCGTTCATGTGTTGCGACAGACCAAAGCCCGACTTGCTGGATTTTGATCTTGAGGACGGCTTGGCCGTCTGTTCGAGTGACATCTGGTGCCTCCCTCAATGTCCGCTGATGCAGGCGGCCATCACGGCATCCTGATCGATGTTGGGTGATATGAACTCGTCTTTTAGCGTGCCGTCTCTGAGGACGAGGACGCGATCGCACACAAGCGGGAGTTCCTCGATTTCGCTGGAGACAAAGATCACGCTCCGGCCCTCGGCCGCGAGTTGACGGATGATTGCATAGATTTGCGCCTTGGCCTCTACATCGACGCCACGCGTGGGTTCGTCGAGAAGCAGGATACGGCTGTTGGCATAGACCCAGCGGCCGATGACGACCTTCTGCTGGTTGCCTCCGGAGAGCGTGCCGATCGGCGTGTCGGTGCGCGCTGCCTTGATATACAGCCGATCGATCACGCGCCGTGTTGCTTCCGCCATCATCCGGCTCGACAGGACACCTGTCTTGCTGACACCGGAGAAGTTGGTCGAGAGCGTATTCTCATCGACACCCAGCAACGGGACGATGCCTTCTTCCTTGCGGCTCTCCGGTGTGTAGCCGAAGCCACGGCGCAGCATCTCCTTGTAGCGGCCAGGCTTCACGGTCGCGCCATCGACAAGCAACTGGCCGGCATCAAAACGACGCACACCGGCGATCGACTGCAGCAGCTCCGTTCGCCCGGAGCCGAGAAGGCCGGCAATGCCGAGCACCTCGCCTTTCCTGAGTGCGAAGGAAACGGAGTTCAGCTTAGGCGCAAGCGCCAGATCCCGCACCTCAAGGACGACCTTGTCACTGCCGGTGTTTTCAAGAGCGGCCGCCCGCGAAGCTTCCGATCCCAGCATGAGCCGAACGATCTCGCGCGTGTCGGCGCCCTTGACGTCAACCGTGTCGATGATGCGCCCGTCACGCATCACGGTCGCCGAATGCGCGATCTGGCGGATCTCGTTCATGCGATGGCTAACATAGATCACGGCTATGCCCTCGGAAGCGATGCGCGTCACCGCGGCCATCACTTTTTCCGCTTCGGCCGCTGCAAGCGAGCTTGTGGGCTCGTCCAGAATGACGATCGTCGGCTTGCCGACGAGAACACGGGCAATCTCCAGAAGCTGCCGTTCGGCGGGGCTGAGGCCAGCAACCAGTCTGTTGGGAGGCAGGTCGAGGCCCAGCCGTCCCATCGCTTCGGCTGCCGCGGCTTCCATCTCCGCATATTGGATAACGCCGCCCTTGCGCGGCCAGCGGCCGAGGAACAGGTTCTCGGCAAGCGTCATTCCTGGTACCAGGCTGAGTTCCTGATAGACAACCCGAACACCCTTTTCGAATGACTCCTGAGCGCGCCCCGATCCGGCATGCGACAGTTCCGCGCCGTTGATCGAAACCGATCCGCTGTCCGGGATTTCGGCACCGGTCAGCATGCGGATGAGCGTCGATTTTCCGGCGCCGTTTTTTCCGAGCAGCGCCCGGACTTCACCGGCCGCCACCTGGAACGTGGCGTTGTCGAGCGCAAGCACGCCAGGGTAGCGACGCGTACAGCCGATGACGGATGCAACGATGGGCGATGACGCTGGCTGAAGATTGGTGGCTTGTGTCATAGGTCTTTCCACTCATGGAGCGATGCCGCCGGTGGGCCGGCGGCCTCTTTCTTCAAGGCAAGCGAGAGGATCCGCGATCAGGGGATGCCGTCCGCGTGTGCCTTCAGCCAAGCCTTTCCGTCGTCGGAAGACTTGTAGAGGTCGATGTCGTAGGCAACCTTGATGTCGGCCGGAGCCTGCCCGTCAATGGACTTGATCGCCTGGGCCAGAGCCAACTTGCCCAACCCCTGGCCGGAGATGTCGACCACGGCCTTGATGACCGTGAAGTCTGAAAGTTCTTGTGCGATTTCAGTGGTCATGTCGCCACCGAAGACGACAACCTTGCCGGTCTTGCCCTGGCTCTTGACCGCGCGAGCGGCGCCGAGCGTGGCGCCACCGGCCTCGCCGAAGAACGCATCGATATCCGGGTTCGAGGAAAGCATGGTGCTGGCGACGGATACCGCCTTGTCCAGAACGGCACCTTCCTGGTTCGCGACGATCTGGGCGCCGGGAACCTTGGCTTTCAGGGCATCTTCAAAGCCCTTGCGGCGCGTGACGCACACTTCGACAAATTCACAATTGAGGACCGCGATCTTCGGCGCATCCTTTTTCTCGGCGATGAAGTAATCGGCCGCTGCCTCGCCGAGCTTGTGTCCAAAGTCGTAGGGGTCTCCGACGGCATAGGCGGAGATATATTCCTTCATGTCGGCGTCGTTGAGGCAGGTATTATAGCAGACCACCGGGATGCCGGCGTCATGCGCGCGGCGGATCGCGCGGTAGGAGCCGTCGGCGGAAACGGGCGAGACGATGATCGCTTGAACGCCGGCGGAGATCAGTGAATCGATGAACGACGATTCCTTGCTGACATCGCCCTGCGCATTGGTTTCCACCACGTCCAGTTTGCGCCCGGCGTCGTTGGCGCCAGTCTGGATACCCTTGCGGACGCCGGCATAGAAGCCCTGGGCATCCATGTAGATCGCGCCGACCTTCAGGTCCTTGTCCTGCGCAAAGGCAGGGGCTGCGCTTGACGCAGCAAGGGCGCTAATCGCCGCCAATGCGACGCGGCTGAAACGTTTCATTTTTTCCTCCCAACAAAATTGACCACCGGCGAAGGCCAAGGCTCATCTGCCGCCCTCTCCACGACGACTGGAAACTATTCATCATCGTACAAATGTCAATATAAATACGATTTATTTTCGGAGTTTTGCCTGGATTTGACGCTGGGTCGCCGAAAAGACCCGAGTTCTCGTCAAATTCACGTATAATAAATCGTATTTATTTGACGGTTTATCGGCGATTGACTACTGCTGCATGTTGCGGGCATTTGCAGGAGATGAATCGGGAGGACACGAGTGGCAGGCGCAAGGACGGCACGCAATCTGACGGAAGACGGCGACCCAATCGCAGCACGCGGAAAGCGCAGTGTCCGCGAGGCACTTCTGCATCACTTCGTCGAGAAGATCGTTTCCGGCGAGATGGCGGAGGGCTCCACCTTGCCCAACGAGGCTGAGCTTACCGAGCGATTTGGCGTCAGCCGCACGAGCTTGCGCGAGGCGATGCAGTATTTGTCCGCGCTCGGGCTTGTGCGGTCGCGTACGCGGGCGGGAACAACGGTGCTGCCACGCGAGAACTGGAACTATCTCGATCCGCTGGTTCTGGATGTGCTGCTGTCCATCGGCACCGACGAGAACTTCTACATGTCACTGATCGACGCCCGCCAGTTGCTTGAGCCCGCGGCCGCCGCGCATGCGGCCGCGAATGCAACCGCACGCCAACTCTACCAGATCTCCAAGGCCTTCGAGGACATGGTCGAGGCCAATTCACGTGACAACGAGGCCTGGAGTCGCGCCGACCTCGAGTTCCATACCGCCATTATCGATGCGAGCGGCAACTGGGTCTATCGCCAGTTCGCCAGCGCAATCCGCGCCGCGCTTCTGGCGAGCTTCCGTCTGACGAACCGCGCCAGCCAGTCACACGAGCAGGCGATCCTGAAGCACCAGGACGTGCTTGAAGCAATCAGAATGCGCAGGCCGGAGGCCGCTCGGCACGCGATGGAGCAGCTGATCGGTGTCGCCCGAAGCGAGATCACCGATGCGCTTCGCAAGGTTCGCGTGTGACTACAAGGCTGTTGTCGCGGAGGCTTCATTCTTCCGGCCGGTGACGTCTCATTGATTTGACCGCGCTATCGCTCGTGTCCAGCAGTGGCGACACGATTGGCAACCCCGCTTCGGCAAGCGACCGGTTGGCAACGACCGGATGCTCAGATGAAAGGATGAGCGTCCCCTCACCGTTCCGCCGGAATGTCAGCGCGGCGGCCTGGCGGCGTCGGATAGCCACTCGAAACCGACAGCGGCTTCGTTCGCAAGCATTTACGCTGGTTCCGTCGCAAGCTCCAGTATGCGCCGCGCCTGCCGCAGGTGCGGTGCATCGATCATCCGGCCATCGAGTTGAAGCACGCCTTTTCCCGGATTCGCTTCGAATGCCGCGACGATGGCTCGGGCCTTTTCGACGTCGGCCCGCGTCGGCGAGAAGGCCTCGTTGATAACGGGGATCTGAGAGGGATGAATTGCCATCATCCCGGTAAAGCCATCGCAGCGCGCCCGGTGCGCGTAGCGCCGCAGGCCCTCTAGGTCGCCGAGTGCCGGGTAGATGGTCTCGATGGCAGCGGCGCCGGCGGCGTGACCGGCAAACAATGTCAGGGAGCGCAGCATTTCATAGGGATGGGTATAGCTGCCATCCTCATTTCGCGACCGTGTCGCACCGATCGCCGCTGGCAGATCTTCCGCCCCCCAGGTCAATCCCAGGATCAGGTGACGAACGGCCGCATAGCTTCCGAGCTGGAAGATTGCCGCGGGCGTCTCCGTCGCGATCGGCATGATTGGCACACCGGGGGCGAGCGCCGCCAAGACCTCGACACTTGTGCTGCCCTCGGCCTTCGGCAAGACAAGCGCGTCGGGCCGGGCATCGAGAATGGTCGCGAGATCCTGCTCCAGAAGGCCACTCCCCAGTGAGTTCACCCGCACAAAGAGCTTGGTCCGCCGTTCGGCCGATCGCAGGAACGTCGCGACAGCCTCTCTTGCCGCGAGTTTCTCGACAAGCGCAACGGCATCTTCCAGATCGAGAATGAGGGCATCGGCGGAAAGCGCGAGCGCCTTCCACATGCGATCCGGACGATCTCCTGGCACAAAGAGCAGTGAGCGCAACCTCATGTCGGTCTCCTTTGCACCAGTGCGGTGCGCAGGCATCTGCAAACCACTTCGCCGCGCTGATTGATCAACTCGTGCTGGAAGGTAACGATGCCGGCCGTCGGCCTAGATCGGCTGTCCCTCAGATCGGCGATTTCGGTTTCGGCGCGCATCGTATCACCGATGAAAACGGGTTTCGGCATCACGAGCTTATCATAACCCAAATTCGCAACCAGCGTCCCCAGGGTCGTATCACCGACCGAAAGACCGATCATCAGCGCGAAGGTGAAGGTGCCGTTGACCAGTATCTGGCCGAATTCGCTGGCCTTGGCCGCTTCCACATCGATGTGCAGCGGCTGCGGATTGTGGGTCATGGTGGAAAAGAGGAGATTGTCTGTCTCGGTGACCGTGCGACGTATCTCGTGCGCAATTCTGTCGCCGATGGTCCAGTCCTCCAAATGACGCCCGGCCATCACTGGTCTCCTTCCAGCTGCATGAGGACACTGCCTTCGACGACCTGGGCGTCGGCAAGGACCTTCATCTCCGAAACGACGCCATCGAAGGGCGCGCTCAGCGTCTGCTCCATCTTCATTGCCTCGATGACGACAAGGGGCTGCCCTCTGGTCACCCGATCTCCCTTGTCGACCATCAACGCGGTCACCCTGCCCGGCATCGGCGCAACGATCGCGCCATCGAAATGGCCGGCGCTACCGCCGGCATGACCGGCGCGTGGCGGCCCGAAAGCCCAGGCTTCGCCGTCCAGAAACAGCACGCCGGCGTGGGTCGCGGCCGGCTCGCCACCATCATCGCGCAGTTCCACCCGATATGCCGCACCGCCGACCTCGACGCCGATTTCCCGCGACGCCGGCGCGTTCATCCGCAAGCCGCTTGCCATCGTCCATATATCGCCGCCCAATTTCGGCAGGATCGCCCGTGCCGCCGCTTGCAGCACGCGCTCGCTGGGTTCGGTCGGCGGGATGAGATCGGTCGCGTGTCTTTCGATGAAGCCGGTATCGACCGTGCCGGCCTTAAAATCGGGATGGTCAAGCGTGCGCGCGAGGAAGGCTGCGTTGGTGCGCACGGGCCAGACCTCCACGGAACCGGCCGCGCGGGCCAATCGCCGCGCCGCGTCTTGGCGTGCTGCGCCGTGGCTGATCAGCTTGGCAATCATCGGATCGTAATAGGAGCTGATCTCATTGCCTTCCTCGATACCGCTATCGACCCTGACGCCCTCGGGAAACCTCAGATGGGTCAGCCGCCCGATCGACGGCAGAAAGCCGGTGGACGGGTTCTCGGCATAGAGCCTCGCTTCCATCGCCCATCCGTTGATCGATAATTGCTCCTGGCGCAGAGGCAGCGGCTCGCCGGATGCCACCAGGATTTGCCACTCCACCAAATCCTGGTCGGTGATGGCCTCGGTCACAGGATGTTCGACCTGAAGCCGGGTATTCATCTCCATGAACCAGATGCGATCGGCGCGAAGCCCGTCTGACGCATCCGCGATGAACTCGATCGTTCCCGCGCCGACATAATCGACCGCGCGCGCTGCCTGGACCGCGGCCTTGCAGACAGCCTCTCGCGTCGACGCATCCATGCCCGGCGCCGGCGCTTCCTCTATGACTTTCTGATGGCGTCGCTGCAGCGAACAATCACGCTCGAACAGGTGGACGAAATTTCCGTGCGTGTCGCCGAACACCTGGACCTCGATGTGCCGAGGCGAGAGGATATATTTCTCGATCAGCACCCGGTCATCGCCGAAGGCGGCAACGGCTTCACGCCGGCAGCTGGCAAGCGCCGCTGGAAATTCCGCTGCGCTATCGACCCGACGCATCCCCTTACCGCCGCCACCGGCGACAGCCTTGATGAGGACAGGATAGCCGATCGCTTCCGCCTCGCGCCGCAGTCGTTCGTCCGTTTGGTCCTCGCCGAGATAGCCTGGCGTGACCGGGACGCCCGCCGCGATCATCCGCTTCTTGGCTGCATCCTTCAGGCCCATGGCCCGGATCGAAGCCGCCGGCGCGCCGACCCAGATCAGACCGGAGGCCGTGACCCGCTCTGCGAACTTGGCATTTTCCGACAGAAAGCCGTATCCCGGATGGATCGCCTTCGCGCCAGTCCTGATGGCGGCCTCGATGATCCTGTCGGCATTGAGATAGCTCTCCTTGGCCGATGCCGGGCCGATGCATACCGCCTCGTCCGCCTCGCGAACGAAGGGCATGTCGCCATCGATCTCGGAGTGCACGGCGATCGTGCGGATCCCGAGCCGTTTCGCCGTTTTTATGATCCTCCTCGCGATCTCGCCGCGATTGGCGATCAGCAGGCTGTCTATCACGGTCTCTCCTCTCCCTGCCTTCGCGACTACATGCGAAACAGGCCGAACTGGGCGCGCTCTGGTATCGGCGCATTCAGCGTCGCCGCGAAGGCGAGACCGAGTACGTCGCGTGTCTGCGCCGGGTCGATGATGCCGTCGTCCCATAGCCGCGCGGTTGCGTAGTAGGGGTTGCCCTCGTCCTCGTATTTCCGCCGGATCGGCGCCTTGAACGCTTCGGCCTCATCGGCGCTCCAGCGTTCGGCATCGCGATGCACGGTCGCCAGAACCGAGGCCGCCTGCTCACCGCCCATGACGGAAATGCGCGCATTCGGCCAAGTAAACAGAAAGCGCGGCTGATAGGCTCGGCCGCACATGCCGTAATTGCCCGCGCCGAAGCTGCCGCCGATCAGCACCGTTACCTTCGGCACCGATGCCGTTGCCACCGCTGTCACCAGTTTCGCGCCGTTCTTGGCAATCCCCTCGGCTTCATATTTTCCGCCGACCATGAAGCCCGAGATGTTTTGCAGGAAGAGCAGCGGGATGCGCCGCTGGCAAGCAAGCTGGATGAAATGGGCGCCCTTCAGCGCACTCTCGGAGAAAAGCACGCCATTATTGGCGAGAATGGCGACCGGGATACCCCAGATACGCGCGAAACCGCAGACCAGCGTGGTGCCATAGAGCGCCTTGAACTCCTGCAACTCCGATCCGTCGACGATACGGGCGATGACCTCACGGACGTCGTATGGCGTGCGCACGTCTCGCGGAACAATGCCATAAAGCTCCTCCGGATCGAGCTTAGGCGGCTGTGGCTCGGCCACCTCGATATCCACCCGCTTCGGCCGATTGAGCGTGGCGACGATGTCGCGGACGATCAGGAGCGCGTGCTCGTCGTTTTCGGCGACATGGTCGACGACGCCGGATTTCCGGCCGTGCGTATCGGCGCCGCCGAGTTCTTCGGCGGATATGATCTCACCCGTCGCCGCCTTCACCAGCGGCGGGCCGGCGAGAAAGATCGTTCCCTGGTTGCGCACGATGACGGTTTCATCGGACATCGCCGGCACGTAAGCCCCACCCGCCGTGCAGCTCCCCATGACGCAGGCGATCTGGGCGATGCCCGCCGCCGACATCTGCGCCTGATTGTAGAAGATGCGCCCGAAATGATCGCGATCTGGAAAGACCTCGGCCTGATGCGGCAGATTGGCTCCGCCCGAGTCCACCAGATAGATGCAGGGCAGTCGGTTTTCCCAGGCGATCTCCTGCGCCCGCAGGTGCTTCTTCACCGTCATCGGAAAATAGGCGCCGCCCTTTACGGTCGGGTCATGCGCCACGATCATGCATTCGACGCCCGAGACCCGACCAATGCCGGCGATCATGCCCGCGCCGGGCGCCTCGTCGTCATACATGCCATTGGCGGCAAGCTGGCCGATCTCGAGAAACGGCGAGCCGGGATCAAGCAGGCGCTGGACCCGGTCGCGTGGAAGCAACTTGCCGCGTTCGACATGCCGCTCGCGATGCTTTTCGGAGCCGCCGAGCGCGGCGGTTGCCACCTTGGATCGGAGCGCCTCCACGAGAGCCAGATTGTGCGCATGATTGGCGGCGAAGGTTTGCGAGCTGGAATCGAGCATCGTCTGCAGCTCCGGCATCAGCCCCTCCCCTCAGCACCTATGACTTCGCGCCCGATCAGCATGCGGCGCACTTCATTGGTGCCGGCGCCGATGTCGAGCAGCTTGGAATCCCGCCAGTAGCGCTCGACCGGCCAGTCCTTGGTATATCCCGCGCCGCCCAGCGCTTGGATCGCCTGTTCCGCCACTTTGACCGCACTCTCCGAGGCGTAGAGAATGGCCCCGGCCGCATCATGCCGCGTCGTCTTGCCAGCATCGCAGGCTCTTGCCACCGCATAGACGTAGGCGCGAGCCGAATTCAGCGCCACGACCATGTCCGCCACCTTCGCCTGGATCAGCTGGAAACTGCCGATCGGCGCGCCGAACTGCTTGCGCTCCCTGATGTAGGGAAGCACCACATCCAGGCAGGCCTGCATGATGCCGAGCTGAATACCTGAGAGCACGACGCGCTCGTAGTCGAGCCCGGACATCAGCACTTTAACCCCGCCGTTCAGCGGCCCCATGATGTTTTCTTCCGGAACGAAGCAGTCGTCGAAAACCAGTTCCGCCGTCGGCGATCCGCGCATGCCGACCTTGTTGATCTTCTGGCCGATCGAAAAACCCTCAAAGCCCTTCTCAATCAAAAAGGCGGTAATGCCTTTGGAGCCGCCATCGGGCACGGTCTTGGCGTATACGACCAGCGTCTCGGCATAGGGCGCGTTGGTGATCCAGAATTTGGTGCCGTTCAGGCGGTAACCGCCATCGACCCTATCGGCGCGCAGGCGCATCGAGACGACGTCCGAACCGGCGCCCGCTTCCGACATGGCAAGGCTGCCGACATGCGCGCCTGATATCAGCGGAGGGAGATATCGCTGTTTCTGTTCGGCCGAGCCCCAGCGCGAAATCTGGTTGATGCAGAGATTGGAGTGCGCGCCATAGGACAGGCCGACCGATGCCGAGGCGCGGCTGATTTCCTCGCACGCAATAACGTGTTCGAGATAGCCAAGCCCAAGGCCGCCATGCTCTTCGGGCACTGTAATGCCGTGAAGGCCAAGTGCGCCCATCTCGGGCCAGATTTCGACCGGGAACAAGTCTTCCTCGTCAATCCTCGCGGCAAGCGGGGCAATACGCTCTGTCGCAAACCGATGCGTCGTCTCACGGATAGCCTCCGCCATTTCGGATAACCCGAAATCCAACTCCAGCATGTCGCCAGTCCTCCCAGACCGCGATCATGCTACCGCGACCAATGCGATTAGTAAAATCGTATCAACGCCATCGCCTCCTGGCAGGTTGCCGGTAAGCACAATGGGCTACGCGTTCCGCCGCGCCAAAATCTCGGCTGCGACCAGCGCCTGCAGGCGCCATAGGTTACGGTCGCGGATGCCCTCCGCCTGAAGATCGACGATCGTGTTGTGTAGATACTCGGCGCAGGAGCCGCCCTGACCGCAGGCTGCCGCGATCAGCGAGGAAGCTTCCGCCGCCGGCAGCGGTTTCGTCAGTCCGGCCCGCTTGGTGCTGGCCCAGAATGTCAGGGCTTTTTTGGCGCCGCGTTCAGTTCTGACCGGAAGCCAGCGCACCATGTCGATCACTTCACTATACTTGATCTCGCGCGCGACGAGCGCGCGCAGATCCTGGCGGCGGCGATCGGCTGAAAGCTCGAAGGCGATACCATCGCACTGGCCGCCGCGCTCAAGCGCCATCATCAGCCCGGGCTGGTCGCTGGTTGCGCGCCAGCGCTGAATTTTCAAGGAGAACGACCTGTGCCAGCCATAAGCGGTTGCTCGTTCGCGGCTGGCGGGTTCGAACTCCGGGTTCCAGATCAGGGACCCATAGGCAAAGACGAGAAGAGGCTCACCTGCCGCTTCGCGTTCAATCCTATCGACGAGATCGTCAAGCTCAGCTTCCGAAAGCGGCGTCCAGCCCGGCTCCGGTCCGTCATCACGAACATCTCGGATGGTCAGGGCAACAAGTTCGGGCGTCAGCTGCATGGTGGTATCGATCTGTATCAGGTCAAGGAAATGGAGCAACTGGCCGTGGCGGGTGTCCGCCACGGCCAGGTCTTTTCGTTAGGACTGCACGAAAGCGAGCAAGTCGGCGTTCAGCACATCGGCATTGACAGTCAGCATGCCGTGCGAGAAGCCCGGGTAGGTCTTCAGCGAACCGTTCTTCAGAAGCTTGGCCGACTTCAGCGCGGAGTCCGCGATCGGTACGATCTGGTCGTCTTCGCCGTGCAGGACAAGCGTCGGAACGGTGATCGCCTTCAGGTCTTGCGTCTGGTCCGTTTCGGAGAAGGCCTTGATGCCGTCATAGTGCGCCTTGGCGCCGCCCATCATGCCCTGGCGCCACCAATTCTGGATCACGCCTTCCTGAACCTTGGCGCCATCACGGTTGAAACCGTAGAAGGGGCCGGCCGGCACATCGCGGAAGAACTGCGCGCGGTTGGCGGCAAGCGCGGCACGGAAGCCATCGAACACTTCGATCGGCAGACCCTCGGGGTTGCTTTCGGTCTTCAGCATCAGCGGCGGAACGGCCGATACCAGAACAGCCTTGGCGACACGGCCGGCCGGCTGGCCGAACTTCGCGACATAGCGAGCAACTTCACCGCCGCCGGTGGAATGGCCGATATGGACGGCGTTCTTCAGGTCGAGCGCCTGGACGACGGCAAATGCGTCGGCTGCGTAGTGGTCCATGTCGTGTCCGTCGGCAACCTGGGCGGAGCGGCCGTGACCGCGGCGATCATGGGCAACGACGCGGTAACCCTTCGACAGGAAGAACAGCATCTGCGCGTCCCAGTCATCCGACGACAGCGGCCAGCCGTGGTGGAAGACGATTGGCTGTGCGTCCTTCGGACCCCAATCCTTGTAGAAGATTTCGACGCCGTCCTTGGTGGTGATGGTAGCCATTTCAGTATTTCCTTCTGTTTTAGTGTTTGCGGGCGCAGCGCTCGCTGCGAATGTAAAGGCGGGTGAGATTGCCATGGTCGTTGCGGCCGCGCCGGCGGAGAGCAGTGCGCCGCGACGCGTCATGGAAGAAAAAATCTCGGTCATTTCATATCCCGTAATCTTGTCGTTTCAAGCTTCAGACGACGCTGTTGCTCGGCTGATGACTGGAAATTGCCACGGATCGAGGGACGCAAACAATTGCACTAATGCTTTCGATTTAGTTGCCTAATTTGCAACAATGGAGAGGAAGGTTTCGGGTGACCGGCGATGAGAGACTTTCTGGTCGGTCACGAGCCGATCGCGCGTCGATCCCGCGAGCCGGTCGATCAAGGCAGGCGCTTCTGCCCCACCTATGCTTTGCTTACCTCAATTGCGTCAACTCTCTCACGCGATGTGGCAAGTTGTTTGGTTTGCCAGCTCGAACGGATCATCAGTCCTCAACGCCGGAAAGGCCCGGCTGCGAGCAAGCGTCTCAGCCGAAATCGGCCAATTCTTCGTGGATGGCCGAAATGATTTCGGCGCGCTGCTGCGCGGATCGACCGGTGTGAGCAGCGTAGGTCGGTGCCAGAAGTCTTACCGTGCTGAGGATTGTCGTATGCGAAGGACCGAGGGCGAAGCTCGCGACATGGCAGGACAGAACGACATTGGAATAACGCTGAGCCTCCAGCATCGAGGTGCGGTCGGTGATGGTGATGACATTGAGACGGCTCGTCGCGGCAGCTGAGAATCGGCCGCGAAATCGGCTGATGTGGCGGCAGCGTCACCAGGATCAGCACGTCCTTCGGGCCGGTCATGGCAAGGGTCCTCGGCCCACGATCCCTGATTGATGCCGAGGTTCATCACATTGTGACGAAGCCGCGCCGATCAGTTCGGCGGCCTGGCGTACTTTGTCGGAGCGCATCTCCTCGAAGGTCTTGGTCAAATTCCTCAGCTCAAGTTCCAAAAGGGCGCCGATCGTGCGGCCAAGCGCAACCTGTTCGGGCTGGGTGACGGAATAGCCATAAGGTTCGGTGCTTGGCGAGCGCCCCGATACTCAATTGGTCGCAGCGAGCGATAACAATTCTCAGGGTGACGTTTTCGCAGATCGACTGCGCGCTCTGGCGCAGGATGTCGGCTGCTCATATCGTCGATTGCGACAGGCCGCCGAGGACTGGAACGACGTGGTGAAACAGTCCGGAAGGTTCGCTTGACCTCCCTTTATCCTGCGGCATAGACGAGCCGTTTCGACGGTTAGTGTCTGTTCGGGTCGTTTTGAGACTGCTTCAATGGAAGATCGTTGGGGTCGGTGCTACGGACCACCCGTACGCTGCCGCGGATTGCGAGCCAGATGCAGCTCAGCATGGCAGCCGGCATTCCCCATTCGAAGATCACTCCGGCATAGGTCGGCCACGGTTGCCCGGCGCTCAAGCCGTCGATCAGATATCGGTATCCACCAAGAATGAACGACAGCAGGGTTGCCCAACCGATAAGCAGGAGGAGCAGGTTGAGCGCCTTCAATTGGAACAGCTTGGATGGTCCGCGCAGGGGGATGTAGCCGCGTTCCCTAGTGCGATCGATGAAGACTGCAACTCGCCGAGCGTCGTTGAAAAATCGATGGTCGGGACCCACGATCCAGCTGCAAAGCACGTGACGAGCAATTGCCAGTATGAAAAAAATGGATGTGATCGCAAAGACCGTGGATGCAAATCCCTTGCCGTGAGTAGGGAACAAATCCACCAGCGGGACGCCGATAATCCAGATCGGCAGGGTTGCGCCCACCACACGCAACGTCCCGAGATTGGCTTCGATGTTTCGAAGCCGACGAAGCTCGAAGATTGACTGTTGGGTCATTGAGGGCTCCCCCGGTTTGGATTTCGGTGATCCATATCATTGCCACAGTCTATGGGTTGTGGATGACCCCGGCAACCGGCAACTTCCTTCATGTGGACATTAAAATGCGTCGCCTCATATCGTCGCCCGCCATTGCCCTCGCGGCCACTGCATAGCTGCATTGCACAATAAATGTTTTCCAGGTGGTCAATATTCAGGCATAACGCCTACAGCTAATGCATATGACGGTTTCCTCCCAGTTCCGTCGCATTGGCTGTTCCCCTCTGGAGGTTTTTTGACCTTCAAACTTTATGGGCCGCGGCTTTCGCCGTCGGCCCTTTTTCTTCCCGCGACCCTGGCATCATTCTGATACGATCAGTTGCTCAAGAGGCGTCGGTCGGCGTCGTGCTCGTGCTTGGCGCCGGCAACTTCAAGCTTGAAGTCGCAGGATTCATGCTCGACGGCATCGGCACCGAAGCGATCGGTGCGATCGTGCTCTATCACGCCTTGGGCTGGTCGAAAGTCTCGGGTCGCACGAACAACAATGCGTAGTAGCGATTGCTCTGTGCACGAGCACAAGAGATCGAGGCCGCCTTCGTGAGAGGCGGCCTTTCTGCTCGTTTCTACCGTCATCTAGCCGGAAGACTGATTTCGGAAATTGATATGGATCTATCTGCGCCTAGACGATCAATGGTTCGCTTCCGACGGCCGAAAGGGAGTTGGCTCAACAAATCGAACACATAGCTTAGCCCGCTCTCATCCGCATCATCATGCGAAAGTTGCGAGGGGTGTCTTCCGTATGGTGTTTGAAAACAGCGTAGAAACGCGCGGGGGAACCGAAACCACAGTCATGTGCGATCTCAAGGATCGGGTCGTCAGTCTCCGCCAGCCGTTGCATGGCACGCGACAACCGAAACCGCGTCAGGTACTCCATGACAGATATCCCTAGCACGTTGCGAAACGCCCTGTTGGCGGTTGTGGGATGCACGCGAGCTAGCTTTGCGATCGATGCGAGGGTCAGTGGTTCACGGTAGCGCTTACTGATTATTTGCGTGAGAGCCTGCGTATAGCGTATACCCGGACCGGCGAGCGCCGTCGCTTCGCGGCGGGTGATGCCAGCGTCTGCATGGTCAAGGATAAGCCGGCGCACACGAAGAGCAACCTCATCGCTGACCAGTTGCCGCCGCGCCTGATCGCCAATGGACCATTCACGGACCCACCGGGCGCCTGAAAGCGTCGCGCCTTCGGCGGGATTGGGCTCCTGTATGAACGCCCCTTGCAGGATGGCCTGTCTGGCGGTTGCCTCGATCGGCATTGCCAGAAAGTCCGCGAGCGGAAGATAGGCGCAGACGAGTGGTGATTGTGGCGTCACGACAATCGTCTGATGGGGGATCGCCGCCCAGAACAAGACCAGACGCCCCGCCTCGACATGTTCCTGCTTTCCGTTGAAAAGGTAGGTCATCGAGCCTTCGCGAAGCAGATTGATCTCGATGTGATCGTGCCAATGCGCTGACGTCATCGTATCCGCCATATGCTCTTCAACGAGAAAGTCGCGTGGTGAGCCGAGCCACTTGCCTTGCGTACCAGCTTCTTCTCCGTTCACCGTTGTCTGCTCCGATCCGAGAATAATTTCCCTATTATCGAGAAGAAAGTCCCAATTAAAAGGGGCATGAAAGGTCGATCTCATCAAAGGAGAACCTTATGCCAAAGATTTGCCTCGTCGGAGCCGGAAGCACAGTCTTTGCCCAGAACATTCTGGGCGACGTGCTATCGACCTCGTCCGACCATGATTATGTAATCAGCCTTTTCGACATAGATCCGGAGCGTCTGAAGACGTCTGAGATTGTCGCGCGACGCATATGTGAGGCGCTGAAGTTGCCCTCGGTGCGGATTAAGGCGACGCTCAATCGTCGCGAGGCACTCAAGGGCTCGGACTTCGTTATCTTGATGATGCAGGTCGGTGGCTACAAGCCAGCAACGGTCACGGATTTCGAGGTGCCGAAGAAATACGGCTTGCGACAGACGATTGCCGATACCCTCGGCATCGGCGGTATCTTCCGGGGTCTCAGAACAATCCCGGTACTCGAGGCCATTTGCCACGACATGGAGGAGGTGTGCCCGAATGCGTTGTTGATGCAGTATGTCAACCCGATGGCGATCAACTGCTGGGCCATCAAGGAGATCGCTCCGACCATCCGCAATGTAGGCCTGTGCCATAGCGTGCAACACACCGCCGGCCACCTTGCAAAGTGCCTTGGAGAGAATGTCGACGACATCAACTACGTCTCCGCCGGTATCAATCACATCGCGTTCTTTCTCAAATACGAGAAGATCGGAGCGAATGGTGGCCGCGAAGATCTCTATCCGAGGCTGAAGGCGCTGGCGGATGAGGGCAAGGTTCCCGCCGACGATCGTGTCCGTTTCGATGCCCTGAAACGGCTCGGCCATTTCGTCACCGAATCCAGCGAGCACTTCTCGGAATATACGTCCTGGTACATCAAGGATCGCCGGCCGGAACTGGTGGAGCAACTCAACATACCGCTCGATGAGTATATCCGCCGATGCGAGGTGCAGATCGGCGAATGGCATGCGTTGCGCAAGGACCTCGAGGGTGGCAAGCCGATCGAGGTGTGCCGCAGCAACGAGTATGCCGCCGGCATCATCCACGCGGTCGTGACCGGAAAGCCGGCGCTGATCTATGGCAATGTTCCGAACAACGGCCTGATCGAGAATCTTTCGCCGGAATGCATCGTCGAGGTGCCCTGCCATGTCGACCGCAATGGCATCCAGCCGACGCGGATCGGCAGGATTCCATCGCAGCTCGCGGCCGTCATGCGATTAAGCATTTCGGTGCAGGAACTGACCGTAGAGGCCGCACTGACCGGTAAGCGGGACCGGATCTACCAGGCCGCGCTGCTCGATCCGCACACATCCGCCGAGCTGTCGCCCGATGAAATCTGGCACATGGTGGACGATCTCATAGACCAACACGGCGACCTGCTGCCAAAGTATCACTGAGCACACCCCTACCGTTTTCAGCGGCGCCTTGTTTAAGGCGCCGTTTTCTTTGTGCGCAAGGAAAACGATCATAAAAAATCATAATAGTGATTGACATTGATCTTTTCAAATGAAAACCTGATTGAAATTATAAAGCCAAAAAGGGAGCATGCCTTGAACCAGAGCGGCGGCCTCAAGACCGATCGGCAAGACCTCATCCGCAGTCATCTGTATGCGAACGGATTTTCCACGATCCAGGACATCGCGGATGCGGTCGGCGCCTCGCTCGCGACCGTGCGGCGCGATCTGCAGCTTTTGCAGGAGGCTGGTGCGATCGATCGGGTACACGGCGGTGCCCGCATCGCCGAAGGGTCCTCGGTGGAACTCGCGTTTCAGGAGCGCGAGAAGCGTCAATTGGCGGCCAAGCGCGCTATTGCCAATGCGGCCTACGAGCGGCTTCACCCCCGCACCGCAATCTTCCTCGATGCCGGCACGACGGTGCTCCAACTGGCCAAGCTGATCCGCATCAATCCCATGCCGCTGCGCATCTTCACCAACGGCCTGATCGTGGCGCAGGAGTTCATGAACGTCCCGAACCTCGACGTCGTCCTGCTCGGCGGGCAGTTGCGCAGCGAAAATGCATCGCTCGTCGGCCCCCAGGCCGAAGCCATGCTGGAAACGATCTGGTTCGACCAGCTGTTTCTCGGCGCGAGCGCGGTGAGCAATGATGGCGCGATCTATAGCGTGGACAGCGCCGAAGCGAGCCTCAATCGGAAGATGCTCACCCGATCCAGCCATCGCTTCGTACTCGCGGACTCCTCGAAATTCGGCACGACGGCAACCTACAAGGTGGCGCCGCTGAACAGTGCCAAGCTGATCACCGATGCCGATCTGTCGAAGGACTGGCGCGCGCAGCTTGGCGACCTTGCCGTCGAGACAATTTTCGCCGACCAGGGAGCGAAGTCTTGAGCACCGACCTGATCCTCGGCATCGACGGCGGCGGCACAAAGGTGATGGTGGCGCTTGCCGATCGCAGCGGACGCATCCTTCGTACCGGTTTGGGTGGTGGCGTCAACGCCATGGACAATCCAGCCTGGCGGATCGAACTCGAGGCGCGGATCGAACCGTTTCGCGGCGAAAGGCGATTGACCGCCGTGGCGGCCGCGTTGCCTGTTTACGGAGAGGTCGCCCATCTTTCCCAACAGTTGGAAGAAACCATCGCGCAAGCCTTCCCGAATGCGCGGACACGCGTTCTCAACGATGTCGATGCCGCCCATCTCGGCGCGCTCGCCGGCAAGTCGGGTATTCTCGTACTCTCTGGAACCGGTTCCATGGCCTGGGCGCGCAATGCAGGGGGCGAAGCCGCCCGGACCGGCGGCTGGGGCGACATCATCGGCGACGAAGGCAGCAGCTACTGGATCGGCAGGCTGGCGCTCAATCTTGTCAGCCAGAGCCTGGATGGACGTCTGCCGCCGACCGCCTTGGCAAAGGCTGTCTTTGATCACCTTCAACTCGACCCAACCAACCCGATGGACAGCCTCGGTGCCTGGGCGACGTCTGATGCGAAACGGTCAAGCATCGCTGCGCTGTCCGCCGTGGTCGACAAGGCCGCACTAAACGGCGACACGGCCGCCATTGTTCTCCTCGACCTCGCGGCGGACGAGCTCGCCAAGCACCACCGTGCGATCGCCGGCCACTGTGAACCGGGAGCCGACTGGACATTTGCCGGCGGCACGTTCCGAAGCACGATCCTTTTGAAAGCCCTCGAGCGACGCATCGGTCGCCCCCCGATTGCTCCGAAACTACCCCCGATCGGCGGAGCGCTCTTCGCTGCCGCCCAACTTCTCGACTGGCCCATGGACGAAGGCTGGATCGGGCACGTCGTCGCATCGGCAAATGCGGCGTTTGCGCAATAAAATCACGTAAATTCTTGATAACAAAGAAGGATGGGAACATGCGTAAAACAATCTTATCACTGCTCGCTTCAGCCGCCCTGGCCGTCGCTCTTCCGGCGGCCGCGCAAGACAAGCCGCTTGCCGGTGAATCGATCACCGTATTGATGCCGTCGCCGCAGGGGCCAGATATCGCCGCCGCGTTCGAAGCCGAAACTGGCATCCACGTCGACCTGCAGACGCTTTCCTGGGACGACATCCGCCCGAAGCTGGTGACGGCACTGGTTGCCGGCACGGCGCCGGCCGACGTGACCGAGTTCGACTGGTCCTGGACGGGCCAGTTCGCGGCAGCCGACTGGTATATGCCGCTTAACGATGTGATAGACGCGGACTCCACCAAGGACATCGGCGTTGCCAAGATCTTCACGGTCGATGGAAAGCTGCTTGGCGTCCCCTATTCGAACGACTTCCGCGTGATGCTCATCAACAAGAAGCATTTCGCGGATGCCGGCATCACCGAGACCCCGAAGACGCTCGACCAGCTGGTGGCAGCGGCCAAGAAAATCAAGGAAAAGGGCATTGCCACCTATCCGATCGGCCTGCCGGTGTCCGCGACAGAGGGTGCCTCAACGAGCTGGTACTTGCTGACCAAGGCATTTGGCGGCGAGCTGTTCGACAAGGATTTCAACCCGCTCTTCACCAAGCCCGGTTCCGCCGGCTACAAGGCGCTGGCATTCGAACTGATGCTTTTGAAGGAAGGCCTGGTCGATCCGGCTTCCACCGGTCTCAAGGATAGCCAGATCAACGAGGGTATGTTCTCTCAGGGTCTGACCAGCATCATGATCTCGGGCGAACCCGGCCGTCTTGGACAGATGAACGATCCCAAGCAGTCCAAGGTCGCCGGTCAGGTCGAGGCGATCCTGGTTCCGACCGAAAGTGGCGAGACTCGCAGCTTCGGCCTGCCGGAGGCGCTTGCGATCCCGAACGTCTCGCCCAACAAGGAAGCGGCTGTTGCCTTCGTCAAGTGGTTCACGAGCCGCGAATTCCAGAAGAAGAACATGGCGAACGGCTTCCTGCCGACCCGCACGTCGGCACTGGCCGAGCTCAACTCGGAAGGCAAGCTGAACAGCGGCGATGCGCTCGTGGCGCAGTCTAAGACGGTCGAGGCGCTGTTCCCGCAGGGCACGCCCCCTTGGTACCCGCAGTTCTCCAGCGGCGTGAACACCGCGATCAACAGCGCTGCCAAGGGTCAGATGAGCGTTGACCAGGCTGTCGAAAGCATCGCCTACGCCGCCAAGCAGGCGATGGCGCAATGACTGCTGTCGCCTATAAGGAGACCGCGGCCAAGAAGGGTGTCGGCTTGAATGCCGACACCATTCTCGGCGTGCTGCTGGTGTCGCCCATTCTCATCACCATGACGGCGCTCGTCTTCTATCCTATGGCGCGAACGCTTTGGGACAGCCTTCACCGGGTCAATCCGATGCAGGCCGGCACGCCCTTCGTCGGCCTGGAAAACTACACGCGCATGTTGTCGGACGCGCAGCTCGGCACGACCTGGGTCAACACGCTCATCTATGTCGTGCTCGCAGTGCTCGCGGAAACGGTCTTCGGCGTGCTCGCCGCCTCGCTGATCAATCAGTTGAAGGTCGGCCGGCAGTGGGTTCTCGCGGCGGTCATTCTTCCCTGGGCGCTTCCCGGTGTCGTCAACTCCGTGATCTGGCTATGGATCTATCAGCCTGGCGCGGGCCTGCTGAACGGCATCCTCACCTCGCTCGGCCTTCCCTTCGAAAACCACGTCTGGTTCAACGACCGGACGAGCGCGATCATTGCCGTCACCGTCGTGCATGTCTGGCGCATGATGCCGCTGACGATCGTCATCGTTCTCGCGGCGATGCAGAGCATTCCCTCGCATCTTTATGAAGCGGCACGCATCGATGGCGCGACACGCCCGCAGATGTTCGCGCTTGTCACGCTTCCGCTTGTTCGTAGCGCGATCGCGGTTGCCATGACCAACGCCACGGTTAACGCCTTCAATCTTTTCGACGAGGCCTGGGTTCTTGCCGGCTCCAGTCTCGAGACGCGACCGATCCTCGTGCAGATTTATCTGGAGACCTTCCAGAACTTGCGGTTCTCATACGGCATGGCGCTTTCCGTCGTCATCACCTTCGTCTCGCTTCTCGTCTCGCTCATTTACGTCCTTCGGGTCTATCGCAACACACGGTTCGACTGATGAAACCCACCCTTCTTTATCGCCTGATGATATGGATCGGCGTCGCCGTGCTATTGATCTGGTCGCTCGGTCCGATCTACTGGACGGTCGCCAGTTCGGTGACGCCGACGGACGACTTCTCCGTCCGGCCAATCAACTTCTTCCCTCAACATTTCACGCTAGATCACTACTCTCGGCTGCTCGGCATCAACGTCGATCGTATCGGCGGCGTTGAGGTGTGGCGGCAGTTTCGCGCGGCGCTCTTGAACAGCGTCGTCACCTCGGCGGCCGCGACGCTCCTTTGCGTGGCCATTTCCGCGCTGGGCGCCTACGCCTTCACCCGCATACGCTTCCCCGGCCGCAACGCGCTCTTCGGCCTTGTGGTCGCGACGCTGGCGATCCCGGCCTATGCGGTGCTGATCCCGCTCTACCAGATCATGATCAAGATGCATCTCGTCGATACCTATGTCGGCGTCGCCCTGATCTATGTCTCGGCCTACCTGCCGCTCTCGCTCTGGCTACTGCGCAGCGTCTTCGAGGCCCTGCCCCTGGCGCTGGAGGAAGCCGCGCAGCTCGATGGCGCGGGACGTCTCTACATCTTCTTCAACATCGTGCTGCCGCTGGCCGGTCCCGGCCTGACCGCTGCCGCGATCCTCACCTTCCTCGGCGCCTGGGGGCAATATCTCGTGCCCCTCATATTCTCGCCGCAGGCGACCAAGCCACTGACTGTTCTCATTCCCGAGTTCGTCACGAAAAACTTCATCGATTACGGGCTGATCACGGCTAGCGGTTCCATCGCGATCGTCATCCCCGCCCTCGTCGTCATCTTCCTCAACCGATACCTCGTCAGCGGTCTGCTGGCCGGCTCGGTCAAGTAATCGGAGCCACCATGAACACGACCGAAAAAGTCATCCGCGAGCAGTTCCCCTTCTGGGAGAAGGCACTGGGCTCTAACACCGCGACCACGCGCGACGACGTGCTCGTCTATGTCGGCTGCGGAACATCCTACTACCTCGCCATGTCGCTGGCGGCCCATGCGAACAATGCCGGTCGTCGTGCGATCGCCGTGCCTGGCGCTGAATGGCTCAATCGTCCATCATTCTTCTGGCCGGACTGGAAGAACACGCATGTCGTCGCGATCTCGCGCAGCGGTGAAACGACCGAGACGGTCGCTGCCGCCAAGAAGAGCCGGGAAAACGGCGCCTTCGTCACCGCGCTGACCGTCGAGGCCGAGAGCTCGCTTGCAAAATGCAGCGACGACGTCGTCGCCTCGCCGACCCACAGCGAGGAAGGCATCGTCATGTCGGTCTCGGCCAGCCTCATGCTGCTGCTTGGCTTGCAGATGATCGGCCATGAGATCCCCGCATCGGCCGTGGCATCCGCAAAAGAGCTCGCTGATGCGCTCGACGCTTCGCTCAGCAAACAGGTTCTCGATCGCAGCCATTTCGTTTTTCTTGGCGGCGGTCCGCTTTTCGGCCTGGCCGCCGAAGGCGCGCTGAAGCTGATGGAAATGAGCCAGGTCCTGACCCAGCCCTTCCATCCGCTTGAATATCGCCATGGCCCAATCAGCCTTGTGGACGAGAAAACCGCGACCGTCATGCTCTACAGCACCGACCAGAAGGATGCCGAAGCCAAACTCGTCGAAGAGCTGCGGGAAAAGGGCGCTATCGTCATCGGCCTGGGCGGACCTGGCGATATCGAACTCACTGTCGACGCCGATCTTTCGCTCGCCGCACTCGTCATTCTCCCTGCCCTGCAGATGCTCGGTGAGCGTGTCGCGCAATCGAGAGGCATAGACACGGTATCGCCGCGACACCTGACCAAGGTTGTAACGCTGGTATGAGCGACGCCCTCGATCAAAATCGTGAGCGCGCGCTCTCCAAGCTTTTTGGCGCGCGCCAACAAGCCTTGCCGCGCGGCATAACGTCAGTGTGCTCGGCCCATCCACTCGTGATCGAGGCCGCCTTGCGGCGGGCGGCACGGGAAGGCACCGTGGTCCTCATCGAGGCCACCTGCAACCAGGTCAACCAGGAAGGCGGTTATACGGGCATGACCCCGGCAGCCTTCCGGCGGTTCATTGAGCGGATCGCCACGGAGGTCGGTTTCCCACTGGAGAGGATCATCCTCGGCGGCGATCATCTTGGTCCCAATCCCTGGAAGAAGCTGGGTGCGGACGAAGCCATGGCTCGAGCCGAGGCAATGGTCGCGGCTTATGTCGAGGCGGGATTCGAAAAGCTGCATCTTGACACGTCGATGGGATGCGCTGGGGAACCGCCGGCGCTCGACGACGAGGTAACCGCCGAAAGGGCGGCACGTCTGGCACGGGTCGCGGAGGAAACGGCACGCCGGATTTGGCAACGGCCTCCGGTGTATATCATCGGCACCGAGGTCCCTCCACCCGGCGGCGCGACGCATGCGATCAAGGAGCTTGAGGTCACCTCTCCCGATGCCGCCCTGAAGACGCTCGCCATCCACGCATCGGCTTTCGAGAAGGCTGGCGCCGGAGCGGCCATGGACCGCGTGATCGGGATCGTCGTCCAGCCAGGCGTCGAGTTTGGGAATGCGAATGTCGTCCTTTACAAGCCGGACCGCGCCCGGGGATTGGCGTCGTCGCTTTCCCGGATGCCGGGACTCCTCTTCGAGGCCCATTCGACGGACTACCAGACCGTTGCCGAGCTTTCGGCTCTCGTCGATGACGGTTTCGCCATCCTGAAAGTCGGTCCCGGCTTGACCTTCGCACTGCGCGAGGCGCTCTACGGGCTTGATGCCATCAGGCACGTACTTGATGGCGGGTCGGATAGCCTGCATGCCGAGATGGACGCGATCATGTTGAGCCAGCCGCGACATTGGGCGGGTCACTACACAGGGTCGGCCGAGGAACTGAGGCTGCAGCGTCACTTCAGCTACAGCGACCGTATCCGCTACTATTGGCCCGACAGGCAGGCTGCCGGCGCGGTGGAAACGCTGATGAAAGCGCTTCCCGATCCGATCCCGGAAACGCTGATCAGCCAGTATCTCGCTCGTGTTTATCCTGACGTCGTGACAGGACGCGTGGCGCCACGAGCTCGCGATCTTTGCCTCGCCGCAATCGATGCGGCGCTCGGGCCCTATTCCACGGCCACGGCCAGCCAGTAAATTTCAAGTGGTGCGGCAGGCTGCAGGTACGGCGGCCGCACGTCACACAGTTTCAGTCGGAGAGAATTATGGCGTCAGTCAGCGTCGCGAATGCCCGCAAGAACTACGGTCACCTGGAAATCCTTCATGGGGTCGATATCGACATTCAGGACGGCGAGTTCGTCATTCTTGTCGGTCCCTCGGGCTGCGGAAAATCCACCCTTCTGCGGATGATCGCGGGCCTGGAGGAGATTTCCGGCGGACGCATCTCGATCGGTGGGCGTGTCGTCAACGACGTCGCGCCTAAGGAGCGCGACATCGCCATGGTGTTCCAGTCTTATGCTCTTTATCCGCATATGACGGTGGAGGCCAACATGGGCTTTTCCCTGAGGTTGGCGAAGGCACCGAAAGAAGAGATCAAGGCACGCGTGCGTGAAGCAGCTCAAATTCTCGGGCTGGAAAAACTGCTCGACCGCCATCCAAGAAACCTGTCCGGCGGCCAGCGCCAACGCGTTGCCATGGGGCGCGCTATCGTTCGCCAGCCGCAGGTCTTCCTGTTTGACGAGCCATTGTCCAACCTGGATGCCAAGCTGCGCGTCCAGATGCGCTCGGAAATCAAGCAACTGCACCAGCGCCTCAAAACCACCACCATCTACGTTACGCACGACCAGATCGAGGCGATGACCATGGCGGACAAGATCGTCGTCATGCGCGATGGTCATGTCGAGCAGATCGGATCGCCGCTCGACCTCTACGACAGCCCGGCCAACCTCTTCGTTGCCGGCTTCATCGGTTCGCCGGGGATGAATTTCATCAAGGGCCAGATCAGTGCCGACGGTCCTATCGAGTTCGTCGCCAACGGAGGTGCGAGGCTGCCCATCCCCGCCCACGTTCCATTCACCCGCGGCCAGCAGGTTATCTATGGCATCCGCCCGGAACATCTGACGATCAACCAGGGTGGCGCGCAGGCTGACGTCACCTTGATCGAACCAACCGGCGCTGAAACGCAGATCACGGCCGGCCTTGGCAACGTGCAGATCGTGGCAACCGTCCGGGACCGTCTTGCGCTGCGAGCCGGCGACTTAATTTCGATCGCACCAGACCTGACGAAAGTGCAACTGTTCGATGCAGTTTCCGAGAAGGCGTTGAGAGGGTGACGGGACCGTCTGACTGTGGCCAATGATAAGCCGTGCCGCGGCGGACGCTGCTAGACTAGCGCGACAGTCGCCCCTCATCGTCGATAAGAGTGATACGGCTGGGCATCGCACCACTCCATTTCCATAGCACCAGGTTGAGATCCTTTTTCGTCGCGCCATGCGCGAAGCTCGGAACGAGGAGGGCCCGATAGCCGCTGTCGGCCAGCTTTCGTGCGAAAATCTGCGTCTCGGCCGCGCCATTCGCCCTCATCTGCTCTCGCCATGCGGGACCGGCAAGCACGGCCTCATCAATCCCTTCAGCGAGCAGAGCTTGCGCGTCCCTGCAATCAAACACCCTGTCTATTTCGGCACTGTAAGATACGAGTGTCGTTGGCTGCAGCGATCCAACCTGATTGGCCTGCCGTAAAGCAGTCATCACCGACAACGAGGTATAGAGCGCCGGTGTTCCTTTCAGATTGAAGCGCCCACCATAAAGTTGCGCGCCACGACCAGACAGTGGTTCTCGTGCGTGGAATGGATTGAGCGCTCGATAAAGTGTTCCCCCAAACTGCATTTAAGAGTTCATGCGTGAATGCCAGCATCGACGGCGTCGATGTAGTCGAGAACATCCTCAGCACGACCGTCTCTCCCCAATTGCATGGCAGTGAAACCGGAGAATCCAGGCAAGGGCTCTGAGCGATACCAGGCATAGGCCATCAACGCCGAGCCGAAACGTGGCTCGACCTTGTTCATGATTTCCGCGACTTCACGCAGGCGGCGCTGCGTCTTGTCGGATCGAATGCGATCCTTGCGTTGGATGGCATCGCGCCCAAGCCCTGCCGTGCGTGCGATTTCCTCGCTCGTCGTGCGTAAGGTTTCTGCAAATTTACGTGGCGAGAATATGCCATCGTCTGCATATTGTGCCAGGCTCATCAAGCCATCTCCCCAAAATGCCGTGCATTCTGACGCAATATAACGTCACATTCTTGGCTTTATGGGAAAGGCATGACCCTTGTACCGGCTGGGTTTTGACGGAAGCGCGGAATTGCCTTTGTCTCTGAGCATGGGCAGGCTCTCCCCGTTGGCTTGGATCACCCAGATGTTCTGGTTGTCATGCTTAACGGGATTGGTGCAAGACGGCTTGGATCGTGGCAAGCCAGAACTGGTCAACAACGAACATGCAATCTGTGCTGGTATTGTTCACCGCGAAGAGATATGCGGCAATTCGCACAATGCGCGGGTCGATTGGGCGCGGAGACTGGCTGGCCGCTTTATTAAAGGGCCGGATCGCTCGCCGCGACACCCTTCCTCCGTCAAGGTAGCTGTATTTGACCGCCCTTCTTCATTTAGCAGCCAACCCTTAGATTTTGACAAGGTTTGCCAAGATCAGTTATGTAGATCGGATAGACGGAGGCTAGCTATGGCGACGATGAACGTCTCTCTCCCTGACCCGATGAAGGACTGGGTCGAGGCGCAAACCAAAACTGGGCGATACTCCAATGCCAGCGACTACGTGCGGGATCTGATCAGGCGGGACCAGTCGCGCAATGACAAGATTGCCGCAATGCAGCGCCTCGTCGACGACGGGCTTGAAAGTGGCGTCGGTACTCGATCCAAGGAACAACGCTTTGCCGAAGCCATGGTTCGCGCCAGCAACTCATGAGTTTCAAGCTCTCAGTCGAGGCAGAAGAAGATATACGTTTGATGCGTGAAGCAAAGGCGGCCGGGGTTCGGCGCGAAGAAAGCGGTTCGGCTCTACTCGGCGCCGCCGCCCGGTAACCCGGAGGATGGCGATGCACCTAACCCGGCTCTACTTGCTATCGATCCGTCGGATCAGCTCAAGAATTATCGGCGCAATCTCCCCGAACGCCTCAAGCTTTTCGTCGGCATCTTCGAGCTCATCAGAGAGGCGAGCCTCCTCTTCGCCGTCCTCGTTCGCCATATAGGCAGCGTGGGCTTTGGTGCATCGCTCCGCGGCGATCCTGAGTGCCTCGATGTCAAAAGTCATGCTGTTGCCCTCATTGATGATCGATTGAAGATACTATGGAACCATTTCTGTGAGAACATCAGTCGTTCGTGTGCCATCGCCCGTACAGATCGGAGGTGCCGAACTGGCGACATCATCACACAACTCCGTCGTCCGGCATAAGTATGTTTCATGGACTGCTATCGCAGCAGGGATCTCGCGGAGGACGCGGGCAAAGAGATAGAGCGCCTTCGCCCGACTATGCAAAAGGTGCGCAAATTACCGACGACAATGTCACCACGGAATGAAGCTCGTTCACCAAGCTCAACTCTGGTGTAGTCGTTGTTTTCTTTGCGCGGACTTTGGGAATCGAACGGCCCTACTGCGGACGCCGCCGCCTTTGGTGAAATCCCGCTCTTTGCTGTCCCTTGTGACGCGCTTGCCGCACTGGCGTCGATCTACGTTAGTCCATCCAGGGCAAGGTTGTCCGTGATATATGCAATCCGCCGAGCGGATCGAGCACCGCCATATCTCGAGAGGCGGTCAGCCAAGGCGCCGGCCCGACGTCGGCCAGATATTTCCCCGCAAGCTCGGCGTTCCCCTGGCAGGCGATGATCAGGAAGCCGTTCAGATCGCCGCGCAGTTGGATCGAGACGCCGGTTGCGAGCCGGTTGTCGTCGGAAACCTGTTGGCAGGTCGAAAGTTTTAGCGGGGTGCACCCGGCGTCCGCGCCAACACGACCGCTGCCGATCTTCGCCAACGGCTGGACCTGCCCCCAGGCTGGATCCGCTCATCGGGAAGCGCGTGAAAGCTGTGTCAGATCGCAACCAAGCCTGCGATCTGACCGGCAGCCGGATCATCCGTCAACGGTAGCGCAATGCATCGACAAGCAAGGCGAATGCAGGCGATGAGAGGCGGCGGCTTGGGTAGTAAAGATGATAGCCGGGAAAAAGCGGGCACCAATCCTCGAGAACCGAGATAAGTTTTCCCTTCTTCACCCACGGACCAAGGTGATCATCCGGCAGGCAGGCGAGCCCAAGGCCGCTTAGCGCCGCATCGACGATCATCGGCACATCATTGCAGATGAACTGGCCGTCGACGCGTACGTTGAGCGGACGCTTGTTTTGTTCGAATTCCCAGGTGTAGAGGCCGCCCAGTGTTGGCAGGCGCAGGTTGATACAGCGATGCTGCGTCAAATCATGTGGTGTCAGCGGCTCGCGATGGCTCTTGAAATACTCTGGCGACCCGGCCACGACCATGCGCAGTTCAGGACCGATCTTGACAGCGATCATGTCTTTCTCGACCTGTTCGCCAAGCCGAACTCCTGCGTCGAAACGTTCGGCGACAAGGTCGACAAACCGCTGCTCGATCGAGATCTCGATATTGATATCAGGATAGTCCCTCATCAACTTCTTTGCCGCCGGCATGACAATGCTCTCGGCTGCCTGACGGCTCGATGTTATGCGTAGCTGCCCGCCTGGGCTCTGACGCATGGAACTTAGCGACGCGACACGATCCCGAATATCGCTGAAAGCCGGCCGCAAGGTCTCTATCAGTTGCTCGCCAGCGTCGGTCGGGCTGACATTGCGGGTCGTTCTCGTCAGCAGCCGAAGGCCCATGCGCTCTTCCAGCCGTCTGACAGTGTGGCTGAGCGCGGACTGGGAGGTTCCGAGATGGGCCGCGGCGCGGGTGAAGCTGCGCTCTTCGGCAACGGTCAGGAAGGCGACAAGGTCGCCCAGTTCGTCTCTTCTCATTGATGAATCCGCAACATAGGTTCGTGCCGAACCTAGCATCTAATAGAGTAGGATCGCCAGCGCTAAATTGCCGCTGCGGTGGTACGGCTCCCGTCAGATGTTCACTTTAGAGCCGCCTGTCGCAATCGAGAAGGAACGGATCATGCAGGACAAGCCCTTCAACATTCTCGTCATTGGCGCCACTGGCAGCGTAGGAAGATATGTCGTTTCGGAAGCGATAAGCCAGGGCCACACCGTGCGCGCGCTCGTGCGCGACACACGCAAGGGGAGATTGCTGGGCGATGATGTCGAGCTATTAGTTGGTGACCTGACCGAGGCGGAATCGCTCAGCCGTGCGGTCCAGGACATCGATGCGGTGGTCTTCACGCATGGTTCCGACGGCGCCCGCAAGGTCGGCTCCGAGCGTGTCGACTACGGTGGCGTTCGCAATCTGCTTTTCGCCCTTGGTGGCAACAAGGCGCGCATCGCCCTGATGACATCGATCGGTGTGACCAACCGCACCGGTAGCTACAACCAGTCCACCGAGGCGCATGACTGGAAGCGCCGTGGTGAACGGTTGGTTCGCGCCAGCGGGATGCCATATACGATCGTAAGGCCAGGCTGGTTCGACTATAATGGACAGGATCAGCACAAGATCGTCTTTCTTCAGGGCGACAAGCGCCAGTCCGGCACGCCAAGCGATGGCGTAGTCGCCAGGAAACAGATCGCCAAGGTTCTGGTTGACAGCCTGACGTGCGATGATGCCCGCGGAAAGAAATTCGAACTGGTTGCCGAGGTCGGTGCGGGCCAGAGTGACCTGACGCCCTTGTTCGCATCGCTTGCCGCCGACGAAGCCGGCCTCTTGGATGGCGTGCGCGATACCGACAACATGCCGCTCGGCGATGAGCCCAGCCGGGTGACGGACGACCTGCACGCCGTACAACAACACGCGATGGCCTGACAAGATCGCGGGATGCCCCCACTCATGAATCGAACATATAGCCCTTTGCGGAATCCGGGGCCTAATCTCGCGTGGCCCACTCCCCATTTCCATCAGTGGGTCCCAACGCCGACTTGAGAGGAAAATCTTATGAAGAACATCGCAGCGAGTATTGCCATGACCGCGCTGGCGGCAACTGGTGCCGAAGCGCAGGAAGAACGTCGCCGCGTCGCTCCCGCCGCCGTTTACGAGGTCGCACCCGGTCTGGGCCATTTCACTGACGACGTTCTTTTTGGCGAGGTTTGGGAGCGCACCGAGCTTGCACCGCGCGACCGTAGTCTGGTGACCGTGTCGGCAATCGTGTCGACGGGCAAGACGGCGCAGATTGGCGGCCATGTCCGCCGCGCATTGGACAATGGCGTCAAGCCTGAAGAGATCGGCGAACTCATCACTCACCTTGCCTTTTATTCCGGCTGGCCAAACGCGATCTCCGCAGTCTTCGAGGTAAAGAAGGTATTCGAGGAGCGCAAGATCGCGCCGCTTGCCCACAGCGACGCGGCTCGTGTTGAATTGGAGGCGGCCGCCGAAGCGGCCCGTGCCGGCATGGTCAACAGCGCCGTGGCCCCGACTGCTCCCGTGCTCGCGAAGCTGACAAACCGCGTTCTCTTCGGCGACCTCTGGCAACGGCCGGACCTCGCCGCGCGTGACCGCAGCCTTGTGACGATGTCGGCGCTGGTCGCCATCGGCCAACCTGAACAGCTTCCCTTCCACGCCAACCGCGCGATGGACAATGGACTGACGCGTGCGGAAGCCTCCGAGGTGGTCGCCCATGTCGCCTTCTACGCCGGCTGGCCTCGCGCCATGTCGGCGGTCCCCGTCATGAAGAAGGTGTTCGAGACGCGTGAAAGCGCCGCTCAGCCCGCATCGCCTGCCACCGCGGACCTGAAGATCACCCGTGCCGGCGAAGGCAAGGCCACGGCGCCGCAGGAGAATTTCACGGGCAATGTCGAGACCTCCGGCTTCTATCGCGGCGATGCCCCTGCGCGCGTCGGCGGCGCAACCGTGGCATTCTCGGCGGGCGCTCGCACCGCATGGCACTCGCATCCGCTTGGCCAGACCCTGTTCATCGTCTCGGGCACCGGTCTGGTTCAAAAAGAAGGTGGGCCGATCGAAAGCGTGAAGACGGGAGACGTCGTGTGGATTCCGGCGAACGTCAAGCATTGGCATGGCGCTTCGCCTGACACGGCGATGACGCATTTCGCTATTGCCGAAGTGCTTGACGGCAAGGCCGTTACCTGGATGGAGAAGGTTTCCGATCAGGACTACGGCAAGGCCAGTGCAATCGACTGATCCTCGAGAAATTCGCTTCGGACGCCCTCTCATGTATGACAGCACCACGAGACGAAATATTCTGAAGCTTCTCCCCTTGGCAGGGTTGTCGGCGCTGGCGCCGGCAACTGCCCGATCGCAGGTGCCGGGCACTTCAGCCAGAACCCTGGTCGCGTTCTTCTCGCGCACCGGGAACACAGCACTTGTGGCAAGGCAGATTAGAAGAGCGCGAAACGCCACGCTCTTCGAGATCAAGGTCGCACGGCCTTATCCTGAAGACTACGACGAAACCGTCGCCCAGGCCGCGCGCGAAACCAGGGAGAATTATCTCCCGAAGCTCGAATATCTGGTGACGGATATTCGCCAATATGACGAAATCCATCTTGGCTTTCCTATCTGGGGAATGACCGCTCCGCCGGTTATACGCTCCTTCCTTCAGGGGCATGACCTCTCTGGGAAGCCGGTCACCCCCTTCATCACGCACGGCGGCTATGGTCTTGGCGATAGCCTTGATGTGGTCCGTTCGCTTGCGCCGCGATCCGATATTCGTCAGGCATTCTCGATGGAAGCCGATCAAGAACGCCGGACGCTGAAAGAGGTCACAGGCTGGCTCTCGCGGTAGTCAACCGCCTTCAACGCCGTTGCCATCGCCATCCATCCGTTCATCCTCGGTGCCTTATCAAGCCGGGAAATCAAGACCGATATCGAGAATGGGCGCGCTGTGGGTGATCCAACCGACGGAGATCAAATCAACCCCCGATGCCGCAATGTCGCGCGCGGTTTCACGGGTTATGCGCCCCGAAGCCTCCGTGATTGCACGCCCTCCGACCATAGCCACCGCGTCGCTGAGCTGCGGGGGACCCATGTTGTCGAGAAGAACCGCATCGACACCCTCCTCCATCACGTCCCTGAGCTGATCAAGCGTATCGACTTCGATCTCGATTTTCAGCATATGCCCCGCCGCTGCTTTCGCGCGACGCAGAGCCTCCCGGACACCACCGGCAATCACGATGTGATTGTCCTTGATCAACATCGCGTCATGCAGCGCGAAGCGGTGGTTCATCCCGCCGCCGGCACGCACCGCGTATTTTTCGAGCGCCCTCAGTCCCGGCGTCGTCTTGCGGGTACAGGCAACGGCCGCGCCGCTGCCGGCGACCGCTTCGACGATCGATGCTGTCACCGTCGCGATCCCTGACAGATGGCTGAGGAAGTTGAGTGCTGTGCGCTCACCGGTCAATATTCCTCTGGACGGCCCGCTGATGGTGGCGATCACGTCACCCGGTCCGACCGGGGCTCCCTCACGGATGTGCCGGGCGACTGATATCGCGGGATCGACCAGCTCGAATGCAAGGGCGGCCGCATCCAATCCTGCGACAATGCCGGGCTGACGCGCGGCAATGACGACGGTCGATATGTGATCTTCAGGAATGACCGCGGTCGAGGTGACGTCACCGGCCATCCCCAGATCTTCGGCAAGCGCTGTTCTGACCGCGGGTTCGATGACGAGACGTGGAAGAGATGTGACGTGCATTTCATGCACTCCTTGCGAAGTTTGATGCGCTTGCGGAACGGGCGATCCGCAACGCCTGTTCAAGCGTTATCCGGCCGCGCTCAGCAACCGCGTGCTTCAGCGGATAGTCGGTCCGGGCATGCGCCCCGCGCGACTCCGTGCGCAGGCTTGCGGAAACGGCGATCATCAACGCGACGATCGCGGGATTGGCCGCTATGTCATTGCCTTCCGCCATAGGCAACAGCTCCTCGATCGCCTGGTGAATGCCGACCGCGCCGCGCAGAACGCCAAGTTGGCGGGAGACAGTTGGGCGCACGGCCGTCGTGGCGGGTGTACCTGGCACGGTCGGGATTTTTCCGAGGAGAACCGACATCGACTCCGATCTCATGTCGTTGGCCGCACGCATGCCCATGACGGCGGCCTCCAGCAGCGAATTGCTGGCGAGCCTGTTGGCGCCATGCAATCCGGTCGAAGCGGCTTCACCCGCGACCCAAAGGCCAGCAACGGTACTGCGTCCGGCTCGATCCGTCGCAACACCGCCCATGTGGTAATGCGCGGCCGGGCGAACGGGGATCGGCTGCTCGGCGGGATCGGTCCCGGCCGAGCGGCAAGCGGCATGGATCGTCGGAAAGCGCGAGGCGAAGCGCGCGCCGATCGCGCGGCGCGCATCGAGAAAAACACGGCCACCGCGGGCGATCTCGGCGCTGATTGCACGCGCGACAACATCGCGCGGCGCGAGTTCAGCACCTGCAACATGCCTCATGAAGCGTTCGCCGCGCTCGTTGATCAGCACGGCGCCCTCGCCCCTCACCGCCTCGCTGATCAGGACCAGCGGGCGCCGATTGCCGTCAAGTGCGGTCGGGTGGAACTGGACGAATTCCATATCGGCGAGCACGGCACCCGCGCGCGCGGCGAGCGCGATCCCCTGGCCGAAGTTGCCGGCAGGATTGGTCGTCGCCTCATACAGTCCGCCAATGCCGCCGGTGGCGAGAAGAATGCGCGACGACGGCAAGACCATGCCCCCGCGAGAACTGGCGCAGAGCAAGCCGGAAACAACGCCATCAGTCGTTAATATCCCCCGCGCATCCACCCCTTCGATAACGGTGATTGCAGGATCGGCAAGGACAGCCTTTGTGAGGGCAGCGATGATCGCGGCGCCCGATCCATCCCCGCCGGCATGCACGACGCGCCGACGCGAATGGGCAGCCTCTAGGCCGAGCGCCAGACTCCCATTGCCATCTTGATCGAACGAGACGCCGAGACGCTGCAAGGCTCCGATCACGGACGACGCTTCAGCAATAATTTCGGCGGCTGCAGCGGCATCGCAAAGGCCATCGCCGGCAGCGAGGGTATCGGCAAGGTGCAGGTCCACACTATCATCCGCACCCATACATGCCGCGATGCCGCCCTGCGCCCACCCGCTCGAGCTCTCGGCGCCGAGATGTGCGCGGGTGACGAGCACGCAGGGCTCGGGAGACAGCGTCAATGCCGCGATCAGCCCGGCAAGCCCGCTTCCGACAATGACCGGTCGATCCGCGAGGTTTTGGAGGATCTCGGTCATATCGCCAGCATCCTTTCGACAGCGCGGCGAGCAGCAGTCGCGACATTGGCGTCGACGAAGACCTCGTGCTGGTTTTCCTCAAGCGCGGTTCGAATGTTGCGCAAGGTGATGCGCTTCATGTGCGGGCAGAGATTACATGGGCGAATGAATTCGACATCTGGATGATGCACCGCGACGTTGTCGCTCATCGAGCACTCGGTCAAAAGCACCACGCGGGCTGGCTTCTTCTCTCCGACATAGTCGGACATGACCGCTGTCGATCCCGCGAAATCGGCTTCCGCCACGACATCCGGCGGGCATTCGGGATGGGCTAGCACGGTGACGCCTGGATGGTTTTCGCGAAGCTGGCGCACATCCTCGGCGGAAAACAGCTCATGCACTTCGCAGTGTCCGTGCCAGGCGATGATCTCGACGTTCGTTTCCTTGGCGACGTTGCGTGCCAGATATTCGTCGGGGATCATCAAGACCCTGGGAACGCCGAGCGCCTCGACGACCTGCTTGGCATTGCCCGATGTGCAGCAAATATCCGAGGCTGCCTTCACCGCGGCCGATGTGTTGACGTAAGTGATTACGGGAACGCCGGGGTAAGCCTTGCGCAGCAGGGCGACGTCCTCGGGCGTGATGGAATCCGCCAGCGAACAGCCTGCCCCGGTGTCGGGGATCAGCACCGTCTTCTTGGGGTTCAGCAGCTTGGCCGTCTCGGCCATGAAATGCACGCCCGCGAGCACGATCACATCGGCATCGACCTCGATTGCCTTGCGGGCAAGCGCCAGGCTGTCACCGACGATATCGGCGACACCGTGGAAGATCTCAGGCGTTTGGTAGTTATGCGCGAGGATGACCGCGTTGCGTTTGCGCTTCAGCTCCAGGATTGCCTCGACATCCTCCTCGAAGCTCATCCATTCCGCCTTGGGAATGACCCGGCTGACACGGTTGTAAAGAGACGCGGCAGACACTGCGGTATTCATATTGTCCTCCATTATACTCATTTTGAGTATATCCAGAGCAAATAGATATTCTCACAATGAGCATATGTCAATTGCGGGCGAGAGGCAGCTTTGTCCCTGACAGGGCGCGTTCCTCGACAACCGTCTGCCGGAAGCGGAAGAGCTTGGCGGGGCGGCCCCCCGTTTCGCTTGCGATGCCGCCTGTTTCCTCGACAAGCTCCTGCTGCTCGATAAGGCGGCGGAAATTCTGCTTGTGAAGGCAAAGCCCCGCCAAGGCTTCGACCGTTCGCTGCAGCTGCAGCAAGGTGAAAGCACTCGGCATCAGCTCGAAGACGACCGGGCGGTATTTTATCTTCGCGCGCAGCCGCGCTATGCCGGTCGCCAGGATCCTGCGATGGTCGGCAAACATCGGCCGGCCGAAATTATCGCTCACATCACCCGCTTCGGCGACCAGCCCGGCTTCGTAGAGCAGCTCGTATCGTTGAAGCGTGAGATCCTCGTTCCAGCCCCCGTGATCAAGACCGAAGGTGAAGTCGGCGCGCTGGTGACGCTCGTCGCGCCGCCTTGGATCGGCGTCGGCCCAGACCCGGAGCTTCTCGATGATCGCATCGAGAACCTTGGGCCGCCCCTGCCGATGATCCTCCCACGGCAGATATTCGTACCATCCGTGCCATGCCGGACGGCCCGCGCCCGGCGCCTCCTGTTCGAGCACCAGCCCGAGATAGCTGATCGAGATCGTCCGTCCGCCGCGGATGTCGTTGTTGCGGTCTCGGTCGGCGAATGTGTAGAGCTGCTCGAGATAGCCGATCGGATGGCCGGTCTGCTCCTGTATCCATTCGCGCAAGCCGCTCTGCAGCGTGCGATGACCAAGCTCGAAGGGGCCGGACGGCAAGGCTTCGCCGGATCGCACCGTCATCACACGTGGCTCGTTGCCGGTGACGGCTGCCACAACAGCCATGAGTTCCGCGTGGGCAAGCCCGATCGTCAAGCAATTCTCCCTGAATTTAGCAACATCAATTGCATGCCGGCTACTCTACCGCCTGCCCGCAACCTTTTGCCCCAAGAGGTCTGCAACGTCGAGCATCCGGTTCGCGAAGCCAAATTCGTTGTCGTACCAGCCGAACACGCGAAGCAGTCCACCCGGCGCGATCGATGTCTCCGGACCGGAGACGACCAATGACTCCTGGCGCGCCCGCATGTCCACGGAAACCACCGGCTTCTCCGTCCAACCAAGAACACGTGACGCGGCGGCAGCTTTTTGCATCTGCGCGCGCGCATCGGCGAGTGACGGGGTGTCTCGCAACGACACTGTCAGATCGATCGCCGAAACGCTCGCCGTCGGCACCCTTATGGCACGCGCCTCGATCGCTCCAGCCAGCGACGGCAGGACCTTGCCGAGAAGCTTGTGCGCGCTGGTGGTCGTCGGCACCATGGAGAGCGCGGCGGCGCGGCTTCTCGCGAAATCGTCACGCGGCTGGTCAACCGTGGGCTGGCTCCCGGTATAGCAATGCACAGTGGTCATCTGGCCGCCCACCACGCCCCAGGCATCGTCGATAACCTTGAGCAACGGGGCAAGCGCATTGGTCGTGCAGGAAGCGTTGGAGACGATGAGGTGATCCCCAAGCATCTCCTCGTTGGCGCCGAGAACAACCGTCACATCGGCGGCCTCGGCGGGCCCTGAGATCAACACGCTTTTCGCGCCGGCTTCCAGCGCACGAGAAATGAACTCGCGTGTATAGGGCTGGCCCGTGCACTCGAGAAAGACATCGACATCCGAGAGGTCAAGCTGGCGGACATCGCGAACATTGTGGAAGGCGATCAGCCTGTCGCCCACCTGCAGCGCCTGGTCGCGGACCGCGACCTCTTCCGGCCAGGGGCCGAAAACACTGTCATACTGGAAGAGGTAGCCGCAGCTTTCCAGCGTCGCGACATCGTTGATCAGGACGAGTTCGAAATCCCCGCCCTTGCTCAGCAGGATACGCAAAACCGTTCGGCCGATGCGACCGAAACCATTGATGGCTATTTTCGTCTTCCGCTTTGTCATGTGTGCCCGGACTCACATTGCCTGTCATTGCTCGGTACGCCCGTCAGACGGATTTCGCAACATGGAGATCTGGCTTCCTCAGCCTCCGTGGCAGCGCAACCGCCGACTGCGCGGATATGTCCCTCCCGGGTCTGCGATTGATTGTTACAAATGGAAAAATCGGGGGCACATCTCTGCGACAAATCAATATTAGCTATGCGTCACGCAAAGCTGGCAGGCACGATTGAAATGCCAACGGCTGACTCGGGCCGCGGTCAATCACGGAGGCGACAACGACCGTTGAGTTCGATCGGATTGGTGGGCGTGCTGTTTGCCGCGAGCCGTTGGCCGATGAATGCCATGAACGGTGCGCGGCGACGACCGACGTGTGAAACAGACGAAAGAGAACGTGAATCATGTTAGAAATGATCCACGTCCTGCGCTTTCGCTCTCTACCTTGCGCAAGCGTGGTGTTGCTACCTAATTCCGGAAGATTGGAGCAGGCGTCGGGGACTGACAGTTTCAGTGGTTTCATCCCGACCGGTCGATAAAGAGCGACGAGAACACCGCGCGTTGCCACTCATGTCACCGCTCTCGTCAGCAGGGCCAGTTCATGTTCACGCTTTTTGAAGCAAAGAGCGTCAGCAGTTGAGCACGCCGTTCACGAAGATCTCGGGCAGCGCACGCCAGCGGCTCGGCGGACGCATCGTCCTTGCCGTCTGCATGGACACGCTCATGCTGCTTGGCCTCGCATACTGGTGGCTCGAAAACCTCGCCCAGGAGCTTTTTGGAACCGCGTTGTTCCTGCTTCTTGCAAGGCATATCTACCGGAACCGGAGCTGGTTTCGGAACATCGTCAAAAGGCATTATGGTTTACGACGCACGGTTGTCGTCACATTTCATGCCGCGCTCGCTCTGAACATGGCTGCGCTTCTGGCAACAAGTCTCGCCATATCCCAATCCCTATTCGCGGCTCTGCCACGGCCGGATAGCGCCGTGCTGACCGAAATACACTGGTTCTCTTGGGCCGTGATCGCGATCGGGTGCCATGTCGGGCCGCACTGGTCGAGGATCGGGGCAATCACGAGCGCCGCCCTCGATCTGCCGCCGGCCACACCGGCTCAGACACGGTCCTGACGTTACTCGCCGTCGTGCTTGTCGCAATCGGCATATCGTAGCCTTTCAGCGCTCGGTGTCCAAACGAAGCTATCCTTTGAGCTAAGTCCCAATTTCTGGGACTTCAGCACTTCGGTAACACCATTCTTTGTCCGCAGGACCGGTGTTCTTGCACTGCCCGCGATCGCAACCTATTGCGCAATGGATATTGTTCCACGCCTCCGAACGCGATCGAAGCTCTGATGTGACGCTAGGAGCGGCTTGCGCTCGTTGCGGCTATCGCGTTGAGCGTCTGCGCATCGCGACCATAGATGTCGTCGTAATAGTGAATGATGCCGTCGGCCGTCGGCCATGCCGTGAAATAGGAGACGTAAACGGGAACTTCCTCGGGAACCGGAACGTCCTTCTTCTCACCGCCCGCAATTTCCTGCGCGACCGAATCCACCGATGTTTTCAAGACGGCGGCGGCCATGGCTCTCGGATTTTCCAGCCGCACGCAACCGTGGCTGAACATTCTATCCTGCGAAGCGAATTTTCCGCGCGCCGGCGTGTCGTGCATGTAGATGGCATGCGGATTGGGGAACAATATCTTCAGCTGGCCGAGCGCATTATCGGGGCCTGGCGGCTGTACGACGGCGATATTCTCGAGCGGTTGCGCCCAATCGACTTTCGCCGAGGACATCGGCTTGCCGTTGACCGATACCTTGTAGCCCTCGCGGTCGAGGTAGGACGGATCCCGCTTCAGATGCGGAAGCATCTCGTTCTTGATGATCGACTGCGGCACCCCCCAATCGGGATTGAATTCGACTGTCTTGATCGAAGCATCGAAAAAGTTCGTCTGGTGATCTTGCTGCCCAATCACCGCCTTCATCGAAAGGGTGACATCGCCGTTCTCGGTGTAGTAGGCCATATAGGCCGGCTGATTGATGAATACGTACCGATCCGGAAACTCCTGCGGCAACCATCGCAGCTCCTCCATGGCGACAATCACCTTGTTCTTGTTGACGGTCGTATCCCCGCCCTGGCCTGATGTTCGCAACCAGTGCAATTCGGCGGCGAGCTGGGCAAACTTTGGACTGCTCGGCATGAAGCGGTCGACCGCCGACGCCAGGTTTTGCGCTGCTGCCAACTGAGCAAGCGTCGCTTTCAAATCGACGGGCTTACGCTTGAAGTCATAATAGTTCGACAGCTTGTTCGGATCGATGCGCCCCCTGAAATTATCCTGGAGAAACATCAGCATATTGTTTGAGAGGGACAGTTCGAACGCTGCCAAAGCTTTGGCGCGGTCGGGCGAATTCTGCTGCAAAGTCTCCGGAGATGGCGAAACGGCATAGTCCGAAACGGTTAGTCCCCAATCGTCGGCCTGCCGCAAGAGGTCAAGCGCTTGCCTCGCCTTGGCGTTCGGTCCCTTCGCGTCAGTCCAGATGAGCTTTGTTTTCGGCTGACCATAATAGGCTTCAAGCGCGGCGGCAATGTCGCTGTTCATCGATGGAGAAAGGCCAGCCATCTCCCGCAGGACCTTGGCCGGGTTTCCAGCCCCGCTTTCGAACAGCGTCGACAGCGCTGAATCGTCACCGTGACCGACGACATGCACGAGCCGGCGCTCGGGAACGGCATATCCCTTCGAGGCGGAGAGCTGCGCAGCGGGCGCGGCGGGCTGCGGCTCCGCACGTGCGCCTATCCCGCTTGCCATAATCGCGACCACGCTCATCAGAGTGATCTTCAGGCGTAAAGCTGATGTGTCTGCCATTCCAAATATCCCCAGCACTCGACGAGAAAAGCCACTCCGGATGAGCACACTATCTTCGCTTGTCGTCACCGCGGACTAGAGCGGCAACATTCAGGCGGAAGCTGGGCAAAACGCCATCACGAGAGGTTGAAAGCAGGACCACGACAAAAATGTCACGCGTATGAAATGCAGGCGCGACAGTATGGTGGGCGGGTCATCACTCAGGTGAATCGATCACCCTCGATTGATTCATAAGTCTCGTTGGACGCCAGCACCTGCTTCCCCGATTCTAGGGGCATGATCGCTCAGCCATATCATCACCATGTCGAACGCACGGACGCCGAGAGGAACATGGCCCGGTATTACATCATGAAGATCTCCCTGGCGCTATTCGGCGAGATCCGCCTGACACGCAGCTGGGGTCGGATTGGCCAAAATGGACAAACCAAGGAGCACCATTTCGAGCGTGAGACGGAGCAGTCGGTCTGTTTCTCGCGCTCGTCCGGCAGAAGCGGGCACGCGGTTATCGGCCGCGTGTCGCACCTCTCAGCCCATGAGACCGGGCCGCGGCTGGTCGATTTGACGCCGTGTCAGGCGCCACACTGGCGACGCCTGACACGATCATAGGCTCAGAAGTCTTCCCAGGCTTGGTCCACGACCGCTACCGCGGCCGGCCGGCCATCACGGCGCCAGGATATGATTTCATCGTGCATGGATGCAGTCCCGTCTTATATCGGCTGTCATTACACGGCATGCTCCCGTCGAATGCAAAAGTCTGCAAAACCTGCGATGCAAAGGTTAGGTGTATCGCATCCCACGTCATCGTCGGCGACACTCCGCCTCTGAACGATCGTGCGCTTCAGCGATATTCGGTCGGATTTAGGAAATCCCTCCCAAAAGCATTCTCGGACGTCGTTGATATGGTTCCCGGATAGGCCACGAACGCCAAGATTTTACTTCTAAACGTGCACTCCGGGCTTTCGGATGATTGAGAACAGTGCTATTTGTGGCTAGACAGCCTAGCTAGATTGGAGCAAATTCATGGATTGGCAGCTGCAGGACGCTAAAAACCAATTTTCAAAAGTAGTGCAAAAAGCCCGCTTTGAAGGCCCGCAAGAGATAACCGTGCGTGGCGAGCGGACGGCGGTTGTCTTGTCCGCAAAAGACTATGACGCTTTGCGCGCAGGGCGACCGACTTTGGTCGATGATCTGCTTGCCGGTCCGCCTTGGGATGACGCCTTCACCGACGCGGTCGACGCGCGGGCTAAAGTCTCAAGCCGCGACGTGGCTTTCTGATGTATCTAGTGGATACGAATATCGTCTCGGAGGCAAGGCGGGGCACCCCGCAGGCAGTGTCCTGGCTGCGCTCGGTCGATCCTCTCAGCGTCCACTTGAGTGCGCTGACGCTTGGTGAGATCATGCGCGGTATTGCCTTGAAACAAAAATCAGATCCCAAGGCTGCGGCACATCTTGCCGAATGGCTGCGCAAGCTGCGCCACGATCATTCTGACCGCATCCTCACGGTGACCGACGAGATCGCAGTCGAATGGGGCCGCATCGCCGCGATCCGTCCGCGCGGAGACATCGACGGGCTGATCGCAGCCACCGCAATCGTCCATGACCTGATCCTCGTCACTCGCAACGTCAAGGACTTTGAGGACACAGGCGCAGCCGTGATCAATCCATGGGAAGCGTGAGATGAGCGACATCCTCGGTGGAGAAGCTGTGGCGGACGAGCCTTCCAACGACTGAATGACAAGGAAGTAGCTCGGCTGGTGAAGCGGGCCGCAATGGCGGCCGGCGTTCGCGGTGATCTTAGCCAGATCGGACGCGCCATCAAATTCTCCGGACATTCCCTTCGCGCGGGCTTGGCCTCCTCCGCCGAAGTCGACGAGCGTTACGTCCAGAAACAGCTCGGTCATGCTTCAGCGGAGATCACACGCAGATATCAGCGCCGGCGGGATCGCTTCCGCGTGAATCTCACCAAGGCATCAGGGCGTTAGTTGGCCCTCCCCTACTCCGCAGCGAAATCGAAAGAGGAGATTTCAGTGCCGAATTCCTCGCTTAGCGCTTCAATTGAAATCGGGAGCTAAAAGCCACAGCCGTATCGCCGCGTGCAAGAGATGTCATGCGCTCGCGCAATCTCGCGATCGGTGCGGTAATCCCGCGCGCGGACACCAGCAGGGCCGCCGCGATACTTGCCGCGAAGATGAGGGTCAGCATCGTGAGGGAGATGAAAATCGTCGAGCGCGTCTGCTGGGTCAGCTCGTTCGCTCGTGCATTGATATTCTTCTTCATCAATGTCGTGAGATCGCGCATATCGGACAGCAGTGGCCTGATCAGGATATCCGCCTGCGCCAGAATCGCTAGCGCTTCGGCTGCACGCCCGCTTCCCAATTTGACGGCGGCATCGGTCTTGGCGATCACGTCATTCGACCTCGCGATGAAGGCATCGATCGCCTCCGCATCCTCTGGACGACCACCCTTGGACTGCTGGAGGCGAGCGATCAGGCTCCCGGCGGTGTCCTTGTAAAAGTCGCTCGCCGCCTTGAAGGCCGGGTCCTGAGCGTCGTAGGCAAGCGTCTGGTAGGCCGCGTAACCGATGGAAACCAGGCTTCGCGTGGAGGCGACGAGGTCGACCTCTGCCTGATAATCTTGCGCGATGAACTCCGAATAGGTGGAATCGACGGCTTTGAATTTATCGGACATGAAGAGCGTGGCGCCGATGCCCACGACGCAGATGGGAATGACGAGAGATAGCATTTTCGTGCGAATGCGCGCGTTTTTCAGAAACGACATGTGACCTCTGTTTGACGGGATCGAGTGTCACGAGGCCGCGAATTCCCATTCGACAGCACAACGGCACATGACGTGCCGAAGCGATGCGTATCGTCACGCCATGCAGGGATAGGTCCATGGTTTCTTGGCCGCCAATCCACTCATCGATCGGGTGGGGATATCGACATGGCAGAGATCTTGGCCATCATGGCGACTTGAGCGGCTTCTACCAGTTACAAATTCGGCTCAAGGCTAAGGTTTCCAGTATGTCTTAGAGGCAAATCGAAAGCACGGCGTAGCATGCGCCATGCCTACGCTTAAATCATCTAAGCAAATGCAATCCAGGACTATTTACTAGTTGTGAGAGCGTGGCCGCGCAATCAGTCTTTACTGGAATCAGTTTTCATAAAAATTGAACCAACATGCATCTTCCCGGCATCTCAAAACGATGCCAGGACGCGGCTAATAGCCCCGATCGAAATCGATCCCGTCGGGCGGGACGCCGGTCGCGCGGTATTCGCCGATCGTGTTGGCGACGATCTTTGCCGCGGTCGACGGGTTGGTGGGCGCCGAGATATGCGGCAGCACGGTCACGCCGGGGTGATCCCATAGAGGGCTCTGCTCATCGAGTGGTTCGGTCTCGAAGACATCAAGCACGGCATGCTTGACAGCGCCTGCATCGAGCGCCGCTATCAGATCGAGCGTCTTCACGATGTGGCCGCGCCCAAAATTGATGAAGCCGGCATTCGCCGGTAGCAGAGCAAATTCACGCGCGCCGAGGAGCCCCGTCGTTTCAGCCGTCAATGGCAGCAGGCAGACCACGATATCCGATGTCCTGAGCATGGCGTCCAAGCCGTCTGCGCCGAAATAGGTCTCGACACCGTCGACCTGCTTTTCGGTCCGGCTCCAGCCGCTGACCGCAAAACCCGCCAACCGCAGTTGTCGCGCGGCCGCGCGGCCGAGCGCCCCGAGGCCCAGCAGGCCGACCCGCGTGTCGGGTGCCGACCGATAGGGAAGCTGCCGCCAAAGGCTTTGGCGTTGCTGCATGTCATAGGCGGGCATGTCGCGGGAGAGATAGAGGGTCCAGGCGAGCACGGCCTCGGCCATGGTGCGCGCGAGATCAGGATCGACGAGGCGTACGATCGGACGTGAGAAGCCCTTGAGTTCCAAGACCAACCGCTCGACACCAGCCCAGAGGCTGTGCACCCATTTCAGGTTCGGCAGCCGCTCGAGATCGGCGGGGTCGGGATTGGCGACGATGGCGATATCGACACGGCCGAGCTCATCCGGCGAAAGCTGACGAATGGAACGGATGGTTTCTTGCGGCATGGCTGCGCTGAGCGCCATGAGCCAGTTGCTTTCGGCTGCTTCGGACAAGCGCGTGACAAGCGCGATGAGAGGCGACATCGATCTGCTCTACATGGATTGCCCGGCGTGAAGCCTGGCGGCATCAAGGAAAAAATGGCCGGGCACTTTCGGTGCCCGGCCATGCGATCATTACTGAATGGTCTTGATCGGCTCCTTCGGCGTCGGATCGAAGCCGACCAGATCGGTCGTCAGCTTGGCGTAGGTGCCGTCGGCAACCATGTCGGCCAGCGCCTTGTTCACGGCCTCGACCAGATGCGGCTTGCCCTTCTTGAAGGCGAAGCCCTTTTGAACGTGGCTGACATAATCGTCGGTCATGGTCAGCGGCATCTTCGCGGACTTGATGGCGTAGGCGGCGGCGATCGCGTCGGTGATGACGGCGTCGACGTTGCCGTTGACGAGGTCCTGCATGGCGTCGGATTCGGCCTTGTAGCCCTTGGCGGTCGCGCCCTTCTCCTCGGCGATCTTCGTCCAGCTCGATGCGACGAGCGCACCGACCGTCTTGCCCTTGAGATCGGCAGCGCTCTTGATCGCGGAATCGTTCGGGATGACCACGCGGCCGCCGGATTCAAGCCAGCCGTTCGAGAAGGTGACCTGCTGCTGACGGGCTTCGGTGATGTCCATGGCGGCGCTGATGACGTCGTACTGGTCAGCCTGGAGGCCGACGAGCAGCGAGTCCCACTTGATCAGGACGGGCGTGTATTCGAGGTTGAGGCGCTTCGCGACTTCGGTCATGACGCGGATTTCGAGACCGTCGAGCTTGCCATCAGGCGCGCGCATGCTGAACGGCGCGTAGGTGCCTTCGGTGGCGACCATCAGCTTGCCCGGCTGAAGCAGCTCGAGGTCGGCGGCGTGGACGATGGAGCTCACGGCCATGCCCGCAAGGGCGGCGGCGGTCATGATGAGAGACTTCAATTTCATGGTCAGTTCCCTTTTATGTTGGTTCGGTGCATTCACGCGGCGTCGCGGCGCCGGTTTTCGTTAACCCTTCGCCTGAGCGCGTTGGGAAGCAAGCAAGGCCATCAGTTCCGCCATCACGGTCGCGGCCATCAAGGCGGTGATCTGTCCCGGCCCATCGTAGAGCGGATTGGCCTCGACCACGTCGCAACCGACGAGGTTGATGCCGTGGAGGGCGCGCAGAATCTGCAAGGTCTCGCGCGCCGTCGGCCCACCCGCCTCTGGTGTCTGGACCGCGGGGGCCGCGGACGGATCGATGAAATCCATGTCGAAGGAAATGAAGGCCGGCCGGCCGTCGACACGATCGGCGATGCGCCGGGCGAGACGATGAGGGCCGAGATCGAGTGCGTCGTCGGTCGTCAGCACGTCGTAGCCGAGATCGATCGACTGGCTGATATCGTCCTTTTGGAACAGCGAGCCCCGCATGCCGATCTGAATAGAGTGCGCGGGATCGATGATGGCTTCCTCCGCGCCGCGGCGGAACGGGGTTCCGGCGCTATACTTCTTGCCGGCGAAATACTTGTCCCAGGTGTCGGTGTGGGAATCGAAGTGAACAAGTGAGATCGGGCCATGGACCTTGGCGAGCGCCCTGATCTCGGCCAGCGTGATCGAGTGATCGCCGCCGATCGCGAAGGGGACGATGCCGGCATTGACCAATGCCGCGACAGATTCCTCGATGCGCTCCAAGGATTCGATCTCGTATCCCGGCACGACGTTGGCGTCGCCGACGTCAGCCACGGCAAGCTCTTCGAAGACATTGATATTGCCGCGATAGGGATTGATCGGACGCAGCATCACCGACATGGCGCGCACCGCGTTCGGCGCGAAGCGCGCGCCGGTGCGGTATGGACCGCCGGAATCGGAGGGAAGTCCGATCACGGCCGCGTCCAGCCCGCTCAATGTCGTTGCCTGCGGTAGGCGCATGAAGGTCGGGACACCGCAAAACCGGGGCGTTTCAAGCGAGTCGATCGGCAGGACACTCATGGCTGACCTCAACCCAGGTTGGCATAGCGTCGCTCAAGCCAGGAAGCGACGAATGTAAGGATCGTGGTCAGGACGAGATAGATGACGGCTACCGCGATATAGAACTCGAAGGGACGGAAGGTTGCCGCGATCAGGGTCTGCGCATAAAGCGTCAGCTCGACGACGGTGATGGTCGAAAGAAGCGAGGTGTTCTTCAGGGTTGAGATCGCCTCGTTGGTGACTGCTGGCAGGATGATGCGAAAGACCTGCGGGAGGATGATCGTGCGCATGGTCTCGCTCGGGCTGAAGCCGAGTGCCAGCGCCGATTCATTCTGGCCGCGCGGGATGGCGTTCAGGCCACCGCGTACGATCTCGGCGATATAGGCGCCGCTGTTGATACCGAGCGCGATGACGCCGGCGGTAAACGGCGAAAGCCGGATGCCGATCTGCGGAAGGCCAAAATAGATGATGAACACCTGGATCAGCGTCGGCGTGCCGCGAATGAACCAGATATAGAAGCCCGCCGCCACGCGCGCGGATTTCCATTTGGAACGCTGCGCCAAGGCAGCCAGCAGCCCGCATGCCCAGCTGACGACGATCGTCAGGATCGTCAGGCCGAAGACCGTCCAGGCGGCTTCAAGAAAACCTGGACCATAAAGCTGAACTTCTTCGATAAAACCGCTCATTACGCCTGCGCTCCCTGACCTTGATCGTTCGAGAAGGAATGACCAACGTCGTCATGCAGGATGCGATGAAGGAACTGCTTCAGGCGGTCGCTTTCGGGGTGCCTCAGAATATCTGGCGGCCCCTCTTCGGCGATCACGCCCTTGTCGAAGAACAGGACACGCGAGGAGACGTCGCGCGCGAAGGCGATCTCGTGGGTAACGAGCAGCATGGTCATGCCCTCGGACGCCAGTGATGCCATCAACACGAGAACTTCGTGGACGAGCTCCGGATCGAGCGCCGAGGTGACCTCGTCAAACAGCATCAGCCGCGGCTTCATGGCGAGCGCACGGGCAATCGCCACGCGCTGCTGCTGGCCGCCCGAAAGTCGCGACGGATAGCTATGGCGCTTTTCGAACAGGCCGATCCGCGACAGTAGAGCCTCGGCCTCCTCGATCGCCCGCGCGCGGGGCAGCTTCAAGAGACGGATCGGCGCATGCGTGACGTTTTCGAGCACCGTCATGTGCGGCCAGAGATTGTAGCTCTGGAACACCATGCCGACGCGCGCTCGCAAGGACTGCAGCTGCGACGGCGTGGGAAAGAAGCGCGAGGCTGGACGGAAATCGAAAGACAGGCCCTCGAACTCCATGAAACCCGATTGCGGCATTTCCAGCGCGTTGATCGAGCGCAGGAAGGTGCTCTTGCCGGAGCCGCTGGCGCCGATGATCGAAACGACCTCGCCCGCCTTGACGTCCAGCGAGACGCCTTTCAGCACCTCGTTCTCGCCAAAGCTCTTGCGGATTTCGCGCAGTTTCAGAAGCTGCTCGCTCATGCTGACACCTCCGACGGATAGGTATCGAGGATATTGACCGCCACATCGCGCGGGGTGCGCGCGGCGCCGTTGATCGGCGTGATGTCCTGCGGACAGGCCGACAGGACCAAGATCAGATCCATCTCGGCGCGCATGACAACATAGTCGCCGGCAGCCGTATCGGGCGGAACGCGATCGACGGTGCCGTCAGCGGTGACGGGCACGTTCATGAAGAGGTTCAACGACGCGGGCGTGAACGGCATTTCGATACCTACGCCAGAAAGCGCCTCGTGGAAGTTGTCGGTGCAACTGCGATGATACTCCTCGCATCCGAGCTGCTGATAGAGCTCGCGATTGCACGGGCAAAGCAACGTGTCGTGCCTGACCTTGGCGCTGTCGGCGACCATTGTCAGCATGGGGCGGCGGCGTGAACTCATCAGCGCCATCCCCTCGGTGAAGAAGATGTTGCTGTTCATCGAACGCGTGTGATCGAGCGAAGACGTCTCGAAGTGATCGCTGTCAGCCAACGCCCAGGCATCGACAACCTGGTTGCCATGGGTGTTCGTCACGAGGGCAAATTGCCCGGCCTTCATCTTGAAGGAGCGCCCCCTGCTGGCGGGCACGATATCTGCGTCTAGGCTCATTTCAAACTCGTCTTTCTTCGATGCGATCGGCATTGAGTGAGGGTCGATCGATCAAGTCCCAGCAACCCTATTCAGTATACCAGTGGAGTTCAAGTAGCAATTTCAACAAATTACAGCCCACATAATCGGCTTCGTGCGTGTAATTTAAGCAGAGTATGATTATATCATGAGCACATTTCGTCGGCTGATGCTTTAATTAGCAGAACCGCGCATCGCTCGATTGACGTTCGGATACTCGTGGTGTACCGAAAATCAAGGCCTTACCGCGAGAGTGCATACGGAGTGACATGATGGATCGCTATTTTCCGCTGGACGAATACGAGGCGCGCTGGGATCGCGTTCAAAACGAGATGAAACGGCGTGGGTTTGCCACGACGGTCGTCTTCGGACGCGGCGGCGGAACGACCGACAATTGCGGCGACATTCTCTACCTCTCCAACCACTATGCCATCAGCAGCGGCATGGACTCGTTGATCTGGACCGCAAGATCCTTCGCGGGCGTCATCTTACAGGAAGGACTTGCGCCGCAGCTGCATATCGACGAGCCGGAAGTTCGTCGCGATCTGGTATCGATCGATGATGTGCTCAGCAGCAATCATCCATTCGAAAGCGTCGCCCGCTCGCTCGTCGAACGCGGCGTGAAGGGCCCCGTCGCGCTTGTTGGCACCAACCTGATCCCGGTGAAATACTACCGCGAGCTGGAAGCCATTGCGCCCGATATCGAATGGCTCCCGGCCGACGATCTTGTCAGATCCGTTCGGCGGATCAAGAGCAAGCGCGAACTCGACTGTTATCGCGTCGCGGGCGAGACCGCGACGGCGGGAATGACGATCCTGATGGAAAGCCTGATCAGCGGCATGTCGGAGCGTGAAGCGGCCGGCGAGGCCGCTCGCGAGGTCGTCCGCCGCGGTGGCCGCATCCAGATGATCGGCACCAACCATGGCGACACGCTAGGCTTCGATCAGCGCTTCCCGCTCACGGGCTACAGCGCCGACGTGCCTGCTGTCGGCGACATCGTCACCGGCACGCTCCATGGCCCGCTGTTTCAGGGATATTACCTTGACCCGGGCCGTACGGCTGTGCGTGGCAAGGCCAACAGCGAACAGCTGCGCCTGATCGAAGCCGCGGGCAACATCGTGCACCGCTTGTCGGATATGCTGAGACCCGGCACGAAGCTGCTTGACGTCGCGGCCGAAGGTGATCGCATGACGGCGGCATTCGGCGGCTCGATCTCGCCGATCATGAAGAACTTCCCCTTCTATGGCCACGGCATCGGTCTCGGCTTCGAGTTGCCGCGCATCTCGACGACCATGTCGATGCCTGAAGATGTCGTGGAAGAGAACATGGCATTCGGCGTCGAGGCGTTTCTATCGCTCGACGGCGTTGGTGCTGCCTTCTTCGAAGACATCATCATCATCGGCAGGGATGGCAACGAGCTCCTGACGAAGTCGCCGAGCGTCTTCTAGACTGAGCGACAACCGCGACCTGCATAAAAAAAGGACCGGGCGAGATGATCGCCCGGTCCTTTTCTTTTTAGTGCGCGAAGACGCTGTCGAAGTCCTTGAAGCCCTTGACTTCGATCGGGTTGCCGCTCGGGTCGAAGAAGAACATCGTCCGCTGCTCGCCCGGCTCACCCTCGAAACGGACGACTGGCGGAATATCGAAGGCGACGTTGCCCTTTTGCAGGCGTTCGGCGAGCGCGAACCAATCATCGAGCGGCAGCACGACGCCGAGATGCGGCATCATCACCATGTGATCGCCGACCTTGCCGGTGCGCGTGACCTCGAACGGCTTGCCGAGGTGCAGCGAGATCTGGTGGCCGAAGAAGTCGAAATCGACCCAGGTATCGGTCGAACGGCCTTCGGCGCAACCGAGGACGTCGCCGTAGAAGCGTCTCGACGCGTCGAGATCGGTGACGTGGTAGGCGAGATGGAAGAGTGAGCGCACGGTGGTCTCCTTTGTGATGGCGATATGATCTTGATCAGCGAATGGTGAGGGTTCTGGGCAGGCTCGATAGCGGCTCGGCGCCGTGTTCGGTAACGATCACCGTCTCCGACGCACCGACCGTCCAATGGCCGTAGCTGCGAAGCGTGGCAGGCAGGTGGAACACCATGCCGGGCTCGATTACGCGCGAGACGCCGGTAAACAGGCTGAGGATCCCCCCCTCGCCCCAGTCGGGCGCGAAGGCGACGCCCATCGAGTAGCCGATACGCTTGCGAAACGCGACGGTGTAGCCGGCCTCGTCGATGACGCTCTGTGCGGCCTCATGCGGCGCCGAACACGGCGCGCCCGGGCGGATCGCCGATAGCGCGGCATCAAGGGCGCGCAGCGAGCAATCCATCATCCGCTGTGCGTCATCCGGCGGGCCGCCGATCCAGACGCTGCGCATGAGCGCGGAATGATAACGGGCATGGCTGCCCGCGAGTTCGAGGAAAACGGGATCGCCCGCTTCCAACAGGCGCCGGCGCCAGGTCATGTGCGGCAGGCCGCTGCGTGGTCCCGACGAGACGAGCGGCTCCATTGCCATGGCCTCGGAACCGGCCTGCGTTGCGGCCCGCAGCATGGCCGCGGCGATGTCGTTTTCGTTGGCGCCACCACGGCAGGCGTCGATGGCCGCGATCATGCCCGCTTCGGCATAACGCGCGGCAGCACGGATCGCGGCGAGTTCATCGGCTGATTTGACCATGCGCAACGGCGGCAGGATGTCCGAGCCATCCGCAAGACGCTGCTGTCCAAGCTCCCTGGCGATCTCATCCGCGAGCCTGGGCGGCAGGAACCAGCCACCGAGCTCGATCGCCGGCCGCGTGATCTCGCGGTCTCGAAGCAGTGCCACCAGCGCCGAGACAGGGCTCTCGCCATCCTGGTAGACGACGATGTCGGAAAGCCAGGTATTGGCCACCGTTCCGTAGAGTTCCAGCTGCCGCACCAGCAGCGTGAGCTCGCCCGATGCCGTGAGGATCAGCGCCTGAAACGCGAAGTATCCGGCGGTTTGGCGCCCTGTCAGCCAATAGATCGTCTCAGGCCCGGTGACGACAAGCGCCTCGTGGCCGCTGGCCACCAGCGCCGACACTGCCCGCGCCTGACGCCTGGCGAATTCGTCTCGCGAGAACGAAGCCTCGCTTCCGCGAAGATCGTCCAGGCCGTCATTGGGTATCTTGGATTGCATTTTCATTGCCTCAGCTCCGCGCCAGCCAGCCCAGGAAGCGGGCGCGCACGCTGTCGAAGTGGGCCTCCATCGCTAGTCTTGCAGCGACGCCGTCTCCGGCTTCGATCGCATCGATGACCGCGATGTGCTCGAGCGCCTGCTGGTCGAAGCGGTCGTGTGTGCGGGTGATCGTGCAGCGGCGGGCGATGCCGCGCATCTCGGTCAGCATGGTCGCGAGCAGAGGAAGCTCGGCGGCATGGGCGACGGCATTGTGAAATGCATCGTCGTCGAGCCAGAAGTGATCGAAAGCGATGTCGCCGCCATTGGCGTAGGCACGCATGCGTTCGCGCGACTGGATGAGATCGGGCGTGAGCGGTCGCGTGGCCGCTGTCTCGGCTGCTGCTCCTTCGAGCAAGCGTCTGAGCTGGACGATCTCCAGCAGCTGCTCCACGGTCACCTGGCGCACCATGAGCGCGCCGTTCGGCAGCCTTGAGATCACGTCCTCTTTTTCCAGCCGGGAAATCGCCGCGCGCAGTGGCGTGCGGGAAATACCGGAGTCCTGCGCGAGCGAACGCTCCGTCAGCATATCGCCGGAGGAAAACTGCCCTTCCAGGATACGCTGCTTCAGATCGCGATAGACCTGTTGTGTCAGGTTTTCCTTTTCACTCATCGTGAACCGCCCGTCTCGCCGGCAATCGCGGCGTACAAGGTTTCGACTGCCGCGGCCAAATCCGCGTTGTCCATGGCTTCATCGGGATTGTGGCTGCCGTTCCAGTTGCGCAGGAACACCATGACGGAGTCCCAGCCCGCCTGCGCGAAGGCTGCCGCATCATGGCCGCCCCCCGACAGCATCCGGCGCGGGGAGTGGCCGAGCCGTTTCGCCGCATCGGCAAGCATGTTGCCGAGATCAGTCGACAGCCGGGTCGGCTGGCTGCGCGACTGTTGCCCGAAGTCGAAGCGCACGCCACGCGAGGCCGCGATCGATGCCGCCTCGGCCCGCAGCAGCGCATCGGCGCGTTCGAGAACCGCGACATCGTCACTGCGCAGATCAACGCAGAAATCGACGCGGCCCGGCACCTTGGCGAAGGCGTGTTCGGAGCTCGCCGCATCGACCCGACCGAAGGTGACGGCGAGATCGTCGCCACCATCGAGGATCTCACCCCAGTGCTTGTCCATTGCGACAATCAGATCGGCCAGCGCGAAGACCGCGTCCGAGCGAGCGGCGCGCGGCGCTCCGCCTGAATGCGCCCATGTTCCGTCGATGCGCGCCTCGCGATATCGCAATCCGCCGCGTACGCCATCGACGATGCCGAACGCTTCCTTCGCGTCGTCGAGCACCGGCCCCTGCTCGATATGCAGCTCGATGAAGCGCGCCGGCAAAAGGCCCGGGCCATTCAAAATCGCATTAGGATCTCCGCCTTCAGCGCGGATATGGTCGCCGAGGGTCCGGCCGTTATCGGCTCGCTTCGCCTGCAGTTCAGGCGCGGTCAGGCGTCCCAGCGCTGCCCGCGAGCCGGCGTAGGAGACAGGAAACCACACGCTTTCCTCCGCGCGCGTCACGGTAACGACAAGATCGACCGGCGGCGCCTGCCCGCTGTCCACGAAGGCAGCCGCAAGCGCAACGGCGCCGGCGACGCCGGCCGCGCCGTCATAAGCGCCGCCCATGGAAACCGTATCGACGTGCGAGCCGATGTAGATCGGCGGGGCGTCGCGATCACGTCCCGACAGGCGCGCGAAGAGATTGAGCGCGGCGTCCCGGGTCACGGTCATGCCCAGGCGCTCTACTTCCTGGGCGACCACTTCATGCGCGCGGCTTTCGAGTGGGCTGTAGGATGGGCGGGTGAAGCCCGGGCCGGGATCGGAGATGGTGTTGATGCGATCGAGCAGTCTATCGATCGTGTCCCTGATGATTTTGCTCACGCGACTACCTCCGGCAGAAATTCAATGGTCGTGGCCGGCTTCTCGCCGGAAAGCGCCAGGAGCACATTGCGGGCGGCGCCGACCGCGACCCGCTGCAACGCCTCGGGCGTCGTGCCGCCGAGATGCGGGGTGAAGATGACGCGCTCGGTGGCGCCCAGTGGACCGCTCGGTGCTTCTGGCGAATAGACGTCCAGCGCGGCAGCGGCGACAATCCCGCTCGCGAGCGCCTCGGCAAGTGCCGGTTCGTCGATCAAGCCGGCACGCGCCGTGTTGACGAGAATGGCGCCCGGCTTCATGGCCGCGAAAGCACTTGTGCCGATCATTCCGCGTGTTTCCTCACGCATGGGGGTGTGGAGCGAGACGACATCGGCCTGTGCGAGGCCCTCGGCAAGCGTGGTTACCCGCTGGAACGAACCGGTATCCGAGCTTCTCGGCGAAAAGACGAGAACCCGCATGCCGAGCGCCGCGTGAAGCATCCGCCCCAATCCGGCGCCCGTCGCGCCCCAGCCGACGACGAGCGCGGTCTTGCCGGACAATTCATGAAACGTATGGGCCTCGCGAAAGCCGCGCTCGCCGGAACGAACAGCGCGATCGGCGGCCGGCACCAGCCGGGCCGCGGCGAGCATAAGCCCCAATCCGAGTTCCGAAACCGATTGCGCGTTGGCGCCGGGTGTATTGCAGACCAGCACGCCCTTCTCATGCGCCGCGCGCTTGTCGACCGCATCGTGGCCGGCGCCGTGGACGACGATAACCTTCAGACGATCGCTCGCGAGAATGGGCGCGGCCGGCAGGCCCGCATCGCGGGTGATGGCGGCGTCGCACCCGACGATCAGTCTCGATACGGTTTCCTCGTCCAGCGATGGGCACGGGATCGGTTCGACGCCGGCTTGCCGCAAGAGGTCAAGGCCATCCTTGTGAATGGGCTGAACGATCAGGCACTTCATCGCGCTGCTTTCCGCTCATTGTGTTCAAGCCGCCCAACGATTGCATCGCGGGCATTGAGAACATGCTGGCTCATCAGCTTTCCAGCCTGCTCGCCATCCTTGGCGCGCAGCGCCGCGATGATTTCGAGGTGCTCCTCGCAGCCCTTCAGATAGCGTGCGGGAACGAGGCTGTGGTCGAACATGCAGGTCCGGCGCCTGAGATCGCTGATGGTGCGCACCATCATCTCGTTGGATGTGGAGCGGGCCAGCGTCAGATGGAAATCGTCGTCGACCCGGCGCTGCTCGTCCTCCTCACCAGGCCCTTCCGTCATCAGGGCGGCCACGCGCCGTTCGAGATTGTCGAGGATAGCGGGCGCGACCGCCGTCGCATGGCGGGCGCAATAGCCTTCGATGACACTTCTGAGAAAGAAGATCTCGTTCACCTCGCCCGGGGTCAGCGTGCGAACCTTGAGAAAGCGCCCGTCCTGAACGGCAAGTCCTTCGGCCTCGATACGCTTGATCGCTTCGCGAACCGGCGTGCGCGACATGGCAAGTTCCTCGCCGAGCTTCGCCTCCTGCAAGACGTCTCCAGGCTTCAGCCCGCCGGCGAGGATCATCTCAATGATTTTCGCATAGGCCTGCTTGGCAAGCGGTTGGCTCATGTTTGTCGGTCCTCCACCTTTGCCGCGTCCCCTGGTTTTTCCTCGAGAGAAGCAAGGATATTCGCGAGCGCGTTATAGCGCGCGATCAGCAAATCTTCCGCCTCTTCCTGGGATATGGATTTGAAGCGAATGGTGCTGCCCGTCGCCGTCTGCGCCAATCTTGGCATGTCGACCGAGGCAACGGTCGCGATCTTCGGGTAGCCGCCCGTGGTCTGGCGCTCCGCCATCAGCACGATCGGCCGCCCGGACGACGGCACCTGGATCGAGCCCGCCACCGTCCCATCAGAGACGATATCGTGACCGGCGAAGGCACGGATGGCGGGACCATCGAGAACCTGCGCCATCCGGTCCCGGCTTGGGGTGACACTAAAGGGTTCCCGCAGGAAATTCTTCCAGGCGGCCGCGTCGAAATGATCCGCCTGCGGCCCCGGAACGACGCGCACCGGACCGTTCGATCGCGAGAAGGGCTTGCGCAATGCGAGGAGCGAAGACTTCTTGGTCTCGCCAAGCGGCAGCGCATCGCCGATCGCAAGACGCCGTCCCTCCATACCGCCGAGACCGGAGCGAAGATGCGTCGAGCGCGCCTCCAAAACCTTCGGCGTGTCGATGCCACCCGAGATGGCGAGATAACCCCAGACGGCCCGCCGCAGGGCGCCGATCTTCAGCACCTCGCCCGGCATGAGCCAGTGGCTTTCCCAACCATGCCTGACCTGACCGTCGACGGTGATATCGACGGCGCCGCCGGTTACCGCGAAACGTACCGGTTTTTCGGCCACGAACGCCCCGCCGACATGCGCGAACTCCAGCGCCGCGTCACTATCCGCGTTGCCGACCAACCGGTTGGCGATCAGCATCGACGTCCGGTCCATCGCACCGGCGCCGGAGACGCCGAGGTGCATGAGCCCGGTGCGTCCGAGATCCTGGACCGTCAGCATGGGGCCGGCTTGCTTGATATGGAGCATGGTCATGGTGCCTCCCACTCCTCCACCGCCTCGCCTCGGCTGATGGCGGCATCGAGGCTTTCGGCCTCGTCGGCGCCGACAGGACGAAAGCGCACGCGATCGCCCGCGCGCAAAAGGAATGGCTGAGGTCGCGAGGGATCGAACAGCTTGAGCGGCGTGCGGCCGATGAAGCGCCAACCGCTTGGTCCGGGAACGGAATTGATGCTGGCCTGCTTGCCTCCAATGCCGATCGCGCTCGCGTCGATCCGCTGGCGCGGAACGGCCAGGCGCGGTGTATGCAATTGCCGAGGCAGGCCGCCGAGATAGGAAAAGCCCGGCGCGAAGCCGATCATATAGACGCGATAATCGGCGGACGCATGCAACGCGATCAGCTCCTCGCGCGACATCTGCTTCATATCCGCGAGTTCATCGAGATCGATCCCGACCTCCTCGCCATAAAGAACGGGTACGGTGATCCGGCGCGCGGTTGCGCCGCCCACCGACAGCTGGCCAAGCAATGTTTGGAGCGAAGAGGAAAGCGTCTTCCCGCGTATGATGACGGGATCATAAGCGACAAGGAGCGAACGGTAGGTTGGAACGGTTTCGATGACGCCTGTTATCGGCCGCGTCGCCAGCATGTCCGCCAAGGCAATGACACGCTCATTCGTATATTCATCGATCTGGTCGGAGAATTCGACCACCAGCGCACTGTCGCCGCACGCGATAATGCGCGGATAGTTGGGATGGACCGACTGCATCATGGCCATGGGCGCGACTTTACCTGCAAGAGGGGCGCGGACGCGGTAACATGCCGCTCCAGATGCCTAGGTGCCGAGCGCAAACGGAAAGCGAGAGATATTTCCACCATCACCATCAAACACGTCTCGACAAGCGAGATCCTCAATCGACAATGCCCTTGTCATTTCAGTACACCAACTGTATGTCAAGCACTATCACACGCTCAGCGGCGATTGACGAATGGCCGGCGGCGCCCTCGCGAACAAGGAGTTCAGCCATGGTATCAGTAGATTTGAACTGCGACATGGGCGAGAGCTTCGGCGCCTACAAGATCGGCGACGACGCGGCCATGATGAAGATCATTACCACGGCGAACGTGGCCTGCGGTTTCCATGCCGGCGATCCTATTGTCATGCGCGACACGATCCTGAACGCCAAGAAGCATGGCGTCGCCGTCGGCGCCCATCCATCCTTCATGGACCTCTACGGTTTCGGCCGACGCAGAATTTCGGGCGAGCGGCCTGAGGATATAGAGGCGCAGATCATCTATCAGATCGCCGCGATCCAGGGGATGGCGTCGGCGCTCGGCTGGCCGATCACCCATGTGAAGACACATGGCTCGCTTGGCAACATGGCGGCCGAGGATGCGGAACTGGCGGCGGTTTGCGTGCGCGCCATCCGCGCCGTCGATCCGAACCTCGTCTTCATCACCCTCCCCTATTCGCGGACCATGCGGGCCGCCGAGGCCGCCGGCCTCAGCGTCGCCTGCGAGGTCTATGCCGATCGCAGTTATCTCGAAAATGGCATGCTGGCGCCACGGCAAATGGAGGGCGCGGTCATTCATGATGTCGACCAAAGCGTCGACCAGGTGCTCTCGATGGTCTGCAACAACAAGATTCCGACGGTCGGTGGCGCAAGCCTCGACGTCACCGCGGCCACCGTCTGCATTCACGGCGATACGCCGGGTGCGGCGGTAACGGCGCGCGCCCTGCGTGACAAACTTATCGCCGCTGGCGTGGATATCGCGCCCTTTTCCAAGCCTGAAATCTGAACGAGGACTGATCTTGACCCGTACCGTATATCTGAATGGCAGCTGGCTCGCCGAAGCTGACGCGAAAGTCTCCATTTTCGACCGCGGCTTCCTGTTCGCCGACGCGATCTACGAAGTCACCGGCGTGATCGGCGGCAAGCTGCTGGAGTATGCCGGTCACGCGGCACGCCTGCAGCGCTCCACGGCCGAACTGGGCATCGCCTGCCCGCTGACGGAAGAGGAACTACTTGAAGTTCATCGCGAGATCGTCCGCAGGAACGATCTTCGGGAGGGGCTTATCTATCTGCAGATTTCCCGCGGCGCCGCCGACCGAGACTTCGCCTTCCCTGAGAACGCAACCCCGACGCTGGTTCTGTTCACCCAGGCCAAGTCCGTGCTCGACAACCCGAAGGTCAAGACGGGGATTTCCGTTGCGCTCGTTCCCGACCAGCGCTGGGCTCGGCGCGACATCAAGACGGTCCAGCTGCTCTATCCCTCGATGGCGAAGATGCAGGCCGCATCCGTCGGCGCCGATGACGCCTGGCTGGTCGAGGACGGCTTCGTAACCGAAGCAAGCGCGGCAACGGCACACATTATCAGCAAGGATGGGACGCTGATCACGCGGGGCCTGTCAAACGCGATCCTGCATGGCATCACGCGCCTGAGCGTTCTCGACATCGCTCGCAACGCCGGCCTTCCCGTCGAGGAACGCGCGTTCACGCCAGAGGAAGCGAAGGATGCCGCCGAAGCCTTCATCACCTCGGCGACCAACTTCGTTCTACCCGTGACCTCGATCGACGGACAGGCGGTCGGCGACGGAAAGCCTGGACCCCAGACGCTGAAGCTCCGCCAGCTCTATATCGAAGACAAGCTGGCAAACGCCATCTGACCCATCGTTGTCGCCCGTTTAAGGGCGACAACCGCTATTTCGCCGGTGTCGGCTCGCCGAGCGAGAGCATGAGGCGGTTCGCCCAGTTGAAGAAGGCGGCGCCGTGAATGACGTCGGCGATTTCGAGATCGTCGAGACCCTCGTCATGCAGCTGGTCGACCTGCTCCGCGCCGAATGCTGGCGGTGTCGCGGTCAAAGCCACCGAGGCCGCGACCACGGCCTTCCAACGGGGGCTGGCGAGATCGGCGCCGGTGCCTTCGTCAAGCAGCCTCTGAACCTCTTCAGTGCGCTTCGAATGATGCGACGCAAAGCGCGAATGTACCGAGGCGCAGAAGATGCACCCGTTGCTGCGCGAAGCGGCCGTGGCGGAAAGCTCACGCTCGGCACGCGGCAAACCTGCCTCGGTATTGTAGAAAATGTCCTTGTCGGTCTTGGTGCGGGCTTCGAGGATCCCCGGATCGCGCGCAAGGAGCATGAAGTACGGAGACTTCGACCGAGAGGCGTCAACGAGGCCGGCCCAGTGCCGTTCGGTGAGCTCCCCCTACGAAAGCGGCTCGAGCCAGGGCGTCCAGCCGATTTCTTCCTGGGTAAAGCTATTCGGGCGATTTTCAATCCGCGGATGAATGACGATATCGGTCATGACGAGCTCCTTATTCCGCGGCCGCGCGTGGAGCTCCGACGCGCTCCACACAAGCCATTGGAATTTTACCCCGCGATGCTATCGCTGATCCGCCGCGCGACAGCGCGCGCCTGTGCCCGGATATCGGGAACAGCCGTGACCTCCCAGAACTGACCGGCCGTCAGCGCGCCTACCGCATGCATCTGTACTGAACCGGGATTACCGCCCAAAACCCTGGAAGCCTCGTCCACTCCAATACCGAGCTGAAGCCGGTCGGCTTTGATCAAATCCTGCCGCATCATCTCCCGCAGCAAGGGTGAATGAGCGATGCCGGCGCGTTCCACGCCCGTACAGTTAACCAGCCAGTCGCAGGCAATCTCGCTTGCATCATGCGTTCCTCGCCCGCGGTAGTGGAGTATCAGCTGATTTCCTGCCTGCTCGACGCTTTGAAGATATCCGGCATGAACCGACACCTGACCGCTCGCCATCATGCCGCGAAACCTGTCGTAAACATCCGGCGCCACGCGATGGCGATGAATGTTCCACCATGCAAGACCGTGACGCAGGAATCTGGAGCGCTCCGACGGCGGCAGCCGCTGCCACAATGCCTGCGTCTTCGGACGCAAGGTGTCCATGACGCTGCGCCAGTCTTCGGAGCGGCGGCTCTCGCGGCGCAATTCGCGCAGAAGCGCGCTCATGCTGCTCGGCAGGCTGGCCGGATCAAAATCCGCCGGTGGTTTTGGTTCTCTTGCGTGCCCGTGCGGCAAAAGGCCCCTTCGCGACAACACGTCGATCTTGCCGCGGAACCCTTGGGCAAACAAGGCAAGGACCTGATCAATCATCGTGAGTCCCGAGCCGAGGATGCAGACACTGTCATGTGCCTCAACCCGACGAAGCCAAGAGAGGCGCCAGGGATTTTCGACAGTCCTGTCGCGCGCCTGCGCGGAAAGTCCGGAGAGCTTAACGGGCATCGGCGCGTTGCCGACGCCGAGACATAGCACCACGTTTCGTCCGACGATCTCGTCGCCATTGTCGAGCAGGAAGCCAAGCGTGGCGCTATAGCGCTCCACGCAGCCGGTGGCCTTTGCGCGGATGAAATCGACCTTGCAGCGTGATCGCTTATCCCGCAGCAGGGCTGCGAGCGTATCTCGAACGTAGAGCCCATAATCTTGGCGCGAGGCGAAATCGCCATCACGCAGCGGACGCTTGCGCTCGGCAAGCCACGTCACGAACGCATCCGGCCTGTCGGGAAAGAGGCTCATCCTGCCGGCCGGCACATTCAATCTGTGCAGATAGAGCTCCGAGCGATAAGCGGTTCCGCGTCCAAAGCCCGGATCATCGCCAACAACGGCAACCTTGGCCGAAGCGGGAAGATGCTCGATCAGATTGCAGACAGTGGCGATTGCCGAAAAGCCCGCCCCTACCACCACCACGTCATAGCTCATGCGCATCTCCCTCGCGGCCCGCATAAAGACGTGGTTTCTCCGGCGGGAGTTTCAAGACCGCTACAGCGAGCGGTTAACGCCACGCCAGTCGGCGACCGCTTCGGACTGTCGTTCCCAACCCAAACGCTGGCCGGGAACAACCGGTCAGAAAATTCGTTGTGTCAGCATCTCGGAATAAACCCCATCCGAGACTCTCCCGTGGCGAAGCGCGTGCAGCGTCGGGTGCTTCGCCATCGGGATCCGTGGAAAGGAGACTAAGATGATGAACCGCGCCAAGCAGACAGCCGACGAGTATCGCCACCTTGGAGGACGGCGGTTGGCGGCCTTTGACGACAACAAGGCCTCAACGCGAGCCTGGGACAAGGATACGCCGGAAGCCGAGCGTTTTTGGCAGACGAGGATTGCGACCCTCCCGGATAAGGAGCGCGCTGAGGTCCAGTCGTTCTTGCCATCAATCGTTGACGAGACCGACGAGCCACGCGGCGCACACTAACATCCTGTCAGCGGTTTTGAAACTTTCTGATTTTCAGAACGTTTGGCTGGTCATGAGGGACGATGATATTGATCCGACCAACGCTGGCGGCACCCAACCGGGTGAAAGAGAAGATCCGGCCCAGGAGAACACGCCAACGCCTGACATCGCCCCTCCACCAGAGGTCCTAAAACCCGAGGAAGACGTGACGCCCGAGGAATTCGAGGCGGCACGAAGGGCTTATCTTCTCAAGCGGTTCTGGATCAGCGCGCGCGGTTACTGGACGCGGCGCGGTGACAAGCTGGCTTGGCCGCTATCCATCGGCCTGCTGGCGCTGATCGGACTGAACGTCTGCTTCCAATACGGCATAAACGTCTGGAACCGCGGCCTTTTCGATGCCATCGAAAAGCGCGATGCGCCCACGGTCTACTTCCTTGGCGCGCTCTTTCCGCCGCTAGTGCTGGGAAGCGTTGCCCTCGTCACCATTCAGGTCTACATGCGCATGAAGATGCAGCGGCGTTGGCGATCATGGCTGACGAAAGCGCTCATCGGGCGCTGGCTGGCAAGCGGTCGCTACTATCAGCTTAATCTCATCGGCGGTGACCACAAGAATCCGGAGGCGCGCATTTCCGAGGATATGCGCATCGCCACCGAATCCCCCGTCGACTTCGTCGCCGGCGTCATCGCGGCCTTCGTTTCGGCTTCGACCTTCATCGTGGTGCTCTGGATGATCGGTGGAGCATTGTCTTTGCCGATCCTTGGAACCGTGATCACCATTCCCGGCTTTCTGGTCGTCACGGCCGTTCTCTACGCCATCATCACATCGACCTCGATCGCCTTCATCGGCCGCCATTTCGTCAAGGTCTCGGAAGCCAAGAACCAGGTGGAGGCCGAATTTCGTTACACGCTGACGCGTGTGCGCGAAAATGGCGAGAGCATCGCCCTGCTCGGTGGCGAGGACGAAGAGCGCAACGACCTGGAAAAGACCTTCGGCAACGTTCTGCATCAATGGGCCCTGCTGGCGCGTCAGTACATGCGAACGACCCTGGTTTCGCACGGTTCAATGCTGATCGCGCCGGTCGTGCCTGTTCTGCTCTGCGCGCCCAAATTCCTCGACGGCAGCATGAGTTTGGGTCAGGTCATGCAGGCCGCATCCGCGTTCACCATTGTCCAAAGCGCGTTCGGATGGCTGGTCGACAACTATCCGCGGCTCGCCGACTGGAACGCATGCGCAAGGCGCGTCGCGTCCCTGATGATGTCGATCGACGGGCTGGAGCGGGCTGAACAGAGCAATGCGCTTGGACGTATCAAACGCGGCGAAACCGAAGGCGATGCGATCCTCAGTTTGAACGATCTCTCTGTCTCGCTGGGCGACGGCACGGCAGTGGTCAAGGAGACGGAGGTGGAGATCCAGCCAGGGGAGCGGGTGCTTGTGGCAGGCGAATCCGGATCTGGCAAGAGCACCTTGGTCCGGGCGATCGCCGGCCTCTGGCCATGGGGCGATGGCGCCGTCAATTTCCGCCCCGACAAACGCCTCTTCATGCTGCCGCAGCGACCTTACATCCCATCGGGGTCGCTCCGCAGGGCGGTGACTTATCCGGCGGGCGCCGACACATGGACGGTCGAGGAGATTGGCGGTGGCCTTGAGCAGGTCGGCCTCGGTCATCTGAAGGACAGGATCGAAGACGAGGCGCCTTGGGACCAGACATTATCAGGTGGCGAAAAGCAGCGGTTGGCGTTTGCAAGGCTGCTGTTGCACGATCCCGATATCATCGTTCTCGATGAGGCGACCTCGGCCCTCGACGAAAAGAGCCAGGATCGGCTGATGGAGATGCTGATCGGCGAATTGCCGAAGGCCACTATCTTGAGCGTCGGGCATCGCGTCGAACTGGAAGCGTTTCATAGCCGCAAGATCACATTGGAAAAGCGCGATGGCGGTGCGAGGCTTGTGAGCGACGTCGACCTTATCCCGAGGAAGATGAAAAAGCGCAACGTCCTGTCACGGCTTGTACGAAATCGGCGCCGGCGCCGTGATGGCGGAACGCCCGTGTCCGGCGGAGCTGAGCAATGAACCACCCAGAGCTCATCAGCCCGGGCCGGTCGAGCGCGCGCCGACAAGCTCCAACACATCCACCTTGCCCGCCCGCCCCTTGAGCCGCGCCAGGCCGAGCGGTCGAAAATCGAACCCACCGCCGACCGCATCCCTCACCGCCGCGCTGACCAGGATCGACGTGTTGAACTCCTTGTTCAGCCCTTCGAGCCGTGACGCCACGTTGATCGTATCACCCATTGCCGTGTACTGCTGTCGCGAAGCGGCACCGAAACTGCCGACAACGGCCGGCCCGGTGTGCAGTCCAAATCGCGTCAACAGCAGCGGACGTCCATCCCTCTCATTGGCATCGTTCAACGCATCCACGGCTGCCTTCATCGCAAGGGCGCACCGGCAGCCCTCTTCGACATGGGTTGCGGTCTCGACGGGCGCGTTCCACATGACGAAGATGGAATCGCCGAGATATTGGACAACCGTCCCGCCATGGCGCTCGGCAATGCTGTTCAGCAGTTCGAAATAGGTGGAGAGCGTTTCGACGACGTCTTCCGGCGAGTGCTGCTCGGAGATGGTGGTGAAGTCGCGGATGTCGGTGAACAGCGCGGTTATTTCCTGCCGCTTGGCGGTGACGATGGCCGGCCCGCCCGGCCCCACGATCCGCCGAACCACCTCACGTGGCACATAGAGCGCGAACTGGCCGATGGCCCGGCGGCTTGCCGCGAGAGCGGTCGCGAGCGTATTGATCTCGGTGATCAAGGAATGCGAGGTGGTCTTTTCGTGAACGTCGAGGTTGCCGATCTCCCGTGCCTCCTCCGCCAGCTGGTTAAGCGAGCGGCTGACCATGCGTGACAGAAGCACCGACGCGACGACACCCGCGATGACAAAGCCAGCAGCGATAATGAGATTGTGCATCAGCGATCGGTTTGCTTGCTCCACGAGGTCCGCCAATGGCACGACGATCGCCGCCTCGCTTCCCGCGAACAAACCGGACACGCTGATCGGCGCGACCTGGATCAGATAGCGCTCGTCATCGAGGTCCAGCCGCGCGAGCCCTCCGGCGCCGAGGGCCGAATCTCGCCGCAGGTTGGCCACGGTGGCCAGGCTGGTGTCGAAACCGCTTGCCGTCGCGCCGATGCCGCCGGCGCTTCGAGACCACAGATCCATCAGTCTATTCATGATGTCGGGGTCTGAATGAGCGACCAGCTGATCTTCATCGTCGATAATGTAGGCACGGGCGCGTGACGAAATTTGGCTGGCATCCAGGAGACGACTGATCGTCCTCAGGTGGATGTTGATACCGACCACGACGTTGCCGTCGTCGCGCATGGGTGCCGCGATCGTCAGCGTCGGCGTCTTGAGGGTTCCAGCGACATAGGGCCCGACCGAAACCGCCTTTCCATCCTGGACGACCGCCTGGTACCAAGCCCGCTGCCGCGGATCGAAGGATGCGTACTCGACCGATCTCTCCTCGATCACGCGGGCGTTGGCATCGAGAAAACGCAGCGTTGACACGGCGTCCGGCCGGTCCCTGCCGGCGATCGTCCGGATCGCGAAAGCCGTTCCATCGGGCGCCGACAGCGTCTGCCTGACGTCATCGCGGATGGCGGCGATCACCTGCAGGTACGAGCCATCAGGATATCCGGTGTAGACGCTTGTCGCATTGGGGACGTTGCGCAGAACCTCGAGAAAGAAGCCCTCTTTCGCGCTGATATCCGCCGGCGGCGCGGAGGCGAGCTGCCGCATGGTCGAGGCCAGCGCCACCGCTTCGGTGCCTTCCTGCAATGTGTTTCGGTATCCCTCGATGAGCCGCAGGCTCATCTCGCGCATCTGTTGCGCCCCCGCGGTGACTGCCGCGCTCGTTCCCTGGCTGAAGGCCATCCAGATGATTGGTACCGATGTGCAGAGAAGCGATCCAACGACCAGCACGCCAAGATGCAGCCTAAGCGGCCGGGACCAGTCCACAAGCCCCTTGGACGTGCCATGCCGCTTCATGCCGACCCCCTCATCCGCGCTCCCTTAACACCAGCTAAGCGTGTTTTAAGCCGGCGCACAAGATGGGCAAAGGACGGACGGTGCGGAGGTCAGGAAGTGTTTGCCGGCGTCATGTCACGAACTACCGCGATGTTCGACATGGGGCTCGACCAAGACATGTCTGGCTTCGCGTCTGCCATCGATCCGCTCAAGCAACATTTGCGTCGCCGTTCGTGCCAACTGGACGGGGTTCTGGTCGACGCTTGTCAGCCCGACCAGCGGCAGCGCCGAGACGGGCGAGTTGTCGTAGCCGATGATGGCCAGGTCCGAGGGCACGCCGATATCTCGCATCCGCGCGATGTTGATCAGCGGCACGGCATCGAGATCCGACCAGACGAACACGGCTCTCGGGCGATCGAGAGCGGATAGAAAATCGTTCAGGGCGGCGGTTCTGTCGGCATCAACAGGCGGAAGCCGCAGCACGCGCGCCTCCAAGCCGGCCGCCCTCATGGCGTCCAGATAACCGAGCTCTCTTTGCACGGCGACGATGGTGGCCGGTGAGCCCTCTATGTCGTAGCCGAGCATCGCGATATCGCGATAGCCTTTCGAAAGAGCAGCCTCGACAGCGAGGTAGGCGCCCTTCCGGTCGTCGGAATTGGCGGTGTCGTAGGTCTGAGCGTCCGGCTCGTGATGCGTGATGACCACGATCGGAATCTGCTTGGCGTAGCGCTCGAGAACCTTGCCGGAAATACGGGGAGCGATGATCAGAACGCCATCCATGCGGTTGTCGATCATCGACTCGATCATTGACGCCTCGATCGGCTGAGCAGATCGCCCGAGCCCGACCAGCGCCTTGAAGCCGCTGTCGGCGAGCGTGTTGCTGGCCGCCTCGATCAGGCCGGGCAGGAACGGGTTAGAGAGCTCGATCGCCAGCACGCCAATGGTGTTCGTCCGCCCCCGCATGGCGCGGGCGGCAACGGATGGGCGATAGTTGAGCTTCTCGATCGACGTCTCGACTTTCGTGCGCAGAAGCGCGCTGACGCCATATGCGTTGCGAAGGACTTTCGATACCGCGGCGACCGAGACGCCGGCGTCTTCCGCGACATGGCGGATGGTGACCCGCGCTCGCGCTCCGTCGTTATCCTTCTGAAAGGTCTGCATAATTTTCCGTTCATATCAATCTTGCCCGGAGTATAGGCATTTTTCTGTTGCACATCAAACAGGAATGTAGAATGATATACATATAACGATACACACTTTGTTTGATGGGTCCGCCTCAAGCGGATCGGGAGGGGACATGGATATTATGCAAGGGCGCGCGAGCGCTGCCGCTGGCTCGTCATTTCAATTCACCGCCGCGATGGTGGCGCCACTATGCGATGAAGGCCAAGGCACCGCCGGCACATTCGTGTCCCGCGACTTCCAGCTTGAGCAGGCCCCTCGCGACGCCGTGCTCACCATTTCAGCGCTCGGGCTCTACCGCGCCTTTATCAATGGCCGCCGCGTCGGCTCGGACCTGCTGACGCCGGGCTGGACCTGCTACGACGATCGCATCGCCTATCAGACCTATGACGTCGCCAGCCTGCTTCAGCCGGGCGAGAACAGGATCGAGATTTGGCTCGGCGACGGCTGGTATCGCGGCCAGCTCATGTGGGCGTCGAACCCGATCTTCAATTGCTGGGGCGATCGCACAGCCGCCATTGCCGAACTCAGCGTCGATGGCGCCTTGGCGCTGAAGACAGATTCCACCTGGAAAAGTGGACTGACCCCCGTCACCAGGAACGGCATCTATTACGGCGAGGACTACGACGCCCGCTTGAGGGCGGAAGACGCGTTCGGCGTTGAAGAACTCGCCTTCGACAAAACCTTGCTTGTGCCCCATGAGACGGCCGCCGTTGTCGAGCTCGCCCCGTTCGAGCCGATCGACAGCTGGACGGAAGAGGATGGCCGGCTGGTCCATGATTTCGGCCAGAACGCCGGGGCGTATATTCGCCTCGAGGCCCAAGGCGAGGCTGGCGCGAGCGTCCGCGTCGAGCATTCCGAAGTCCTCGGGCCAAACCGGTTCTTCGACAACCGCAACTACCGCAGCGCCAGGGCCGAACTGGTCTACACGTTGTCGGGAGATGGCGTCGAAACCTATGCGCCGCTGTTCACCTTCATGGGTTTCCGCTACGCCCGCGTGACCGTCACCGGCGATGCGAAGTTGCTCTCCATCAAAATGGTCCCGATCACCTCGGTGCCGGTCGCGACAGGCGGCATCACGACCGGCGTGCCCGCCGTCAACCGGCTTGTCGAGAACACGATTTGGTCTCAGCGATCGAACTTCATCGAGATACCGACCGATTGCCCGCAGCGCGACGAAAGGCTGGGGTGGACGGGCGACGCCCAGGTCTTTGCCGGCACCGCATGCTGGCTTGCCGACAGCCAGTCGTTTCTCCGGAAATTTCTTCGCGATGTGATGCACGATCAGAGAGAGAATGGGGCAGTGCCGCACTTCTCGCCGGATCCGACGCGTCTGCATCCGATCAGCAATCGCGGCGATTGGGCCGGATCGACCGGCTGGGGCGATGCGATCGTCATCATCCCATGGCAGCTTTATCTGCATTATGGCGACAAGGCAGTCCTGCGGGAGTGCTTTCCGGCGATGTTGCACTGGCTGGATTACCTCTGGGGTATTTCCAACGGCCCGATCATCCGCCCTCCGGCGGTTTGGGGTGAGCACGGCTTCACCTTTGGCGACTGGCTGCAGCCGGTCGGCGACAATCGAAAGCCGCGCCCGACCGTCGCCGACGATTGCGCCGCAACACTCTATCACTTCGTCGCAACGCAGCTGACGGCGAAGATCGCGCGGGTCCTCGGCGATACGAGCGAGGCACAGCGCCTCGACAGCAAGCTCGAGGACATCCGCGCGGCATTCAAGAACGAGTTCTTTTCCCCATCAGGGCGCATTGCCCATAACGACCAGACATCGTGGGCGATCGCCTTCCTCCATGGTCTCGTTCCGCTGGAATATGAAGAGGCAGGTCGCGGCTATTTCCGCCGCGTCGCGGAAGAGACCGATGGCGTGATCGGCACCGGGTTTATCGGCACCCCTGCGTTGCTGCCGGCCCTCACCCGGCTCGGCATGCTCGATCTCGCCGAAAAGATGTTCCTCAATCGCAAGGTTCCCGGCTGGCTCTACCAGGTGGAGCGCGGAGCAACATCGATCTGGGAGCGTTGGGATGCGCTTGCCGAAGACGGAACGATCTACGATCCCGATATGAACAGCTACAATCACTATGCATATGGCGCCGTTTGCCAATGGCTGTTCGAGGATGTGGCTGGCATCAGGCCGCTTGAAGACAAGCCCGGTTTCGAGGAAATCGAGTTCGATCCGGCTATCCTTCCGGCGCTATCGCCCGTTGCGGCCTGGCACGACACGCGCTTCGGCCGCATCGAGGCCGGATGGGATATCGACGGGGGGAAAGTCACGTGCCATCTTGAAATCCCAGATGGCATAACCGTGCATATACGCGGTAATCGTGCAAGGAAGAACCTGACGGTGAACGGCGCCAACGTAGTGGATGACGAGCGTGTCCAGATCGGACATGGGAGCCATTCGATCACCTTCGACATCTGATCAAGACGGCGCGGCGAGCCGCGCACGACGTGACTGATCTTAACGGTAAATCGCAAGTCCTTTGGAGGAGGAGAAGACCATGCGGATGACCAAGTGCAGTATCATCGCGGCGGCCACTTTGGCGCTGGCGAGTAGCGTCGCCCACGCAGACGTGACATTGAGCGTATTGATCGACACGAACCCGGAAACCATCGCTTCCTTCGATGCCGTTTCCAAAGCCTATAGCGAGAAGCGTCCGGATGTGACCTTCGACGTGGAGCAGCGAGCGGGCGGTTCCGAGGGCGACAACATCGTCAAGACGCGGCTGGCGACCGGCGAGATGCCTGACATTTTCCAGTATAACAGCGGCTCTCTGTTCCAGGCCTTGAAGCCCGAGCAGACGATGGCTGATCTCTCCGATCTCCCATCCGCCGCCGGTATTCTCGAAAGTTTCAAGAAGGTGGTCAGCGGATCCGATGGTCATGTGCGCGGGATACCCTTCGGCCCGGCGATGGGCGGCGGGATTTTCTACAACAGGAAGATCTACGCGGAGCTCCGCCTGCAGCCGCCGAAAACCTGGGCCGAATTCATGTCCAACAACGAGAAGATCAAGGCAGCCGGCAAGGTCGCCATCGCCCAGACATACGGCACGACCTGGACATCGCAGATCTTCGTCCTGGCGGACTTCTTCAACGTCCAGACCGAAGTTCCGACCTTTGCTGACGATTACACCGCCAACAAGGTCAAGTACGCCACGACACCCGCGGCACTTCGCGGTTTCGAGCATCAGGAAGAGGTCGCAAAGGCGGGATTCTTTAACGAGGATTTCGGCGCGGCGAGTTTCGATGACGGTATGCGCATGGTCTCGACCGGTGAGGCAGCGCACTACCCTAGCCTGACCTTCGGGATTGGTAACATCCAGCAGAACTTTCCCGACAACGTTAAAGACGTCGGCTTTTTCGCGGAACCCGGGACCGATGCGGCGAAGAACGGTTTGACGATCTGGATGCCGGCGGCACTCTATCTGTCAGCCAAGGCCGAGCATCTCGACGAAGCCAAGAAGTTCCTCGATTTCGTGGCCTCCAAGGAAGGTTGCGAGCTGATGGCGAAGGCCGTTCCGTCGGGTCCTTATCTGATCAAGGGCTGCGAACTGCCGAAGGACGTGCCGCAAGCCGTCACGGACATGCTGCCGTATTTCCAGACGGAAGGCCGTGCCGGCCCGGCGCTGGAATTCCTGTCGCCCGTGAAAGGACCGGCGCTCGAGCAGATCACCGTCGAGGTTGGAACAGGTATCCGTTCGGCCAAGGACGCTGCCGCGCTTTACGACCAGGACGTCGCCAAGCAGGCCAAGCAGCTCGGCCTCCCGAACTGGTAACATCCAGACGCACCTTGCCCGGCAAATATCCGGGCAAGGTGCCTAGGAGCCGCCATGGTTATACGCAAGTCACCCTACCCCTATTGGTTCATCCTGCCGGCGGCGGTCATCTTCACCGTCCTGTTCCTGGCACCCACGATCGCATCCTTCTGGTTCAGCCTGACACGTTGGGATCTGTTTACGACAGAGTTCATCGGGCTTGAGAACTACAAGCAGTTCTTTCGCGAGCCTTTCCTCATCCAGGGGCTGACCAACACTGTCATCTATGCGGTGGCGACGTCGGCCGCGAAGACGGTTCTCGGCCTGCTTCTGGCTGTGCTGCTGACATCCGGCCTCTGGGCTCAGGGTCTTCTTCGAACGGTAATCTTCTTTCCCGTGCTGGTGTCGACCATCGGCGTCGGTATTACCTTCTCCGTTCTCATGCATCCGACGCGTGGCATCATCAATGTCGCGCTGGCCGCCATCGGCGTACACGGACCGGGCTGGCTGACGGATCCGGCGCTGGCGCTCTATTCGATCGTGCTCGTCGATCTCTGGAAGGGCATCGGGCTTGCGACGGTAATCTACATCGCCGGACTGGCATCCATCAGCGCCGACTACTACGAAGCCGCGCGCATCGACGGCGCAACCAGAACGCAGATGCTCTTTCGCGTCACCATACCGCTGGTCAAGCCGGCGACGATTACCGTCATCACCCTGTCGCTGATCGGCGGGCTGCGCAGCTTCGATCTGATCTGGGCGATGACAAAGGGTGGCCCCGGATTTTCCTCGGATGTGCTCGCGAGTGTGATCTACAAGCAATATCAGGCGGGTTTTTACGGCCTCTCGACGGCCGGGAACGTCATACTGTTCGTGCTGATCGCGGTGATCGTTCTGCCGCTCACCTTTTGGCTTAATCGCAGGGAGGTCGATGTATGACCCGGCGCCAGTTTTACACCGGAGCCTCGGCGCTCGCCGCATGCTGCGTGATCTTCGTCATGCCGTTCCTGTTCATCTTTCTGACGGCCGCGAAAACCAAGCAGGATGCCGCGGCGCTTAAATTCACATTGCCGAGCGAATGGCAACTCTGGACGAATTTCGTGGATGTGATCCAGGCCCGCAATTACATGCTGCTGCTGGCGTACTTCAACTCGACGGTCATCACGGTTGTTGCCGTCACGTTGCTCGTGCTGTTCGGCGCGATGGTGGGCTATGTGCTGCAGCGCCGGCCATCGCGATGGAACGCGGTGATCTATGCCTTTGTGCTCGCCGGTTTGATGATCCCGCCAGCCGTGGTACCGACGATCTGGGTGTTGCAGGCGCTTGGCTTGTTCAAGACGATTTCCGGCATGGTCCTGATCCAGGTCGCCTACGGCCTGTCGTTCACCGTGCTGCTTTTTCGAAGCTTCATCGCGACGATCCCGCGCGATCTGGACGAGGCGGCGATCATCGACGGCGCAAAGCCGCTGCAGATCTTCTTCCGCGTTGTGCTTCCCTTGCTGAAGCCGGTGACCGTGACCGTCATCGTCGTCCAGTCGATTGCGATCTTCAACGATTTCACCAACCCGCTCTACTATTTGCCCGGCCGGGAAAACGTGACCGTGCAGCTCACCCTCTATAATTTCCAGGGACAGTTCCAGACGCAGTTCAACCTGCTGTTCATGAACATCCTGCTTGTGACCATTCCGCCGCTGATCGTGTTCATCTTCTTCAATCGACAGATCGTGGCGGGCATGACGGCCGGCGCAGTGAAAGGATAAGCCATGACCAGCGTTGTTCTCGATGGCGTCAAGAAGAGCTTTGGCAGCCTCGAAGTCATCAAGGGCGTCGATCTCAACATCGGCGCCGGAGAATTTTGTGTGTTCGTCGGACCTTCGGGCTGCGGAAAGTCGACGTTGCTGAGGATGATCTCGGGCCTGGAAACATCAAGCGCCGGAAAGATCGTCATCGACAACAAGGATGTGACCGACGCCGAACCCTCCGAGCGTGGCATCGCGATGGTGTTTCAATCCTATGCTCTCTACCCGCACCTCACGGTCGCCGAGAATATCGGCTTCGGTCTCTCGCTCGCGAGACGCCCGAAGGCGGAAATCGCCGAGAAGGTGAAGCAGACCGCGGACATTTTGCAGCTCTCGCATCTGCTCGATCGTAAGCCGAAAGCACTTTCCGGCGGCCAGCGGCAGCGCGTGGCGATCGGGCGAGCGATCATCCGCAATCCGAAGGTGTTTCTGTTCGACGAGCCGCTTTCCAACCTCGACGCTTCGCTGCGCTCTCAGATGCGCATGGAGCTCACCGAGCTGCATGCCCGCCTTGGCGCGACGATGATCTACGTGACCCACGACCAGGTGGAAGCTATGACCATGGCCGACAAGATCGTGGTGTTGAACGGCGGTCACATCGAGCAGGTCGGCTCTCCGATGGCGCTCTACAACGGTCCGCGGACCGCCTTTGTCGCGGGCTTCATCGGATCCCCCAAGATGAACCTGTTCGACGGAGCCCTGGCCAAGGCCGAGGGGTGCCGGGTGTACGGAATCCGGCCTGAGCACCTGGCGCTTTCCTCGACCGATGGTAAATGGCGGGGCACAGTCCGGCATATCGAGCGGCTGGGAGCGGATTCGATCATTCATCTCGATGTCGACACCCTCGGAGCCGTGCTCGTAAGGGCTGATGGCGACAGCACCATCAGCGTTGGCGACACGGCATTTGCCTCGCCCTTGCCAAACAAGGAACATCGTTTTTCTTGAGACAGGTTCGGAAGCAAGCGCCGGCCATCGCGGATGGCATCGGAAGCTATTCGTCTTTTCGGGCTTAAGCCACGCGATCCCGCGCCGGCCGCACTCTCGGGACCGTTCGTGTCAACGACACTTTCCTTCCCTTGATCGCGGTGTCGGTGCGTCCTTCCTTCGGAAGAGCTATGATCGCCCTCAAGCCAGGATCATTGGAGCGGAGAATGATGTCGCCGCCGTGCTGGCGCGCGATCGCCCGTGCGATGGACAAGCCAGGGCCGACACCACCCGCAAGCGACTGCACAATATGCACGCGCGCTTTCCCACCGTAGCGCACGGCGTTTTCAGCGCGATTGCGCACAGCGCGCCGCAATCCATCCGGGCGGCATCGATAGGTCATCGTGGGGCCCTCGACATATTCGACGGCCTGGCCGAGATCGGAAAGATCGTCGCAGATGCTCTCGAGTAGGGTTTCAAGGAGGCGGCGACTTGACGCGCAACCGGCTCGTCCGACAGTTCGCTCTGGCTTGCACCTGCTCTAGCTGTAGGCGAACGAGGAACTCATGCGGCGACGACAACGTCTTTGAGACCTTTCCGATCACCTTGGAGCCCAGGATTTACAGATCGGGTGTCGCAGCTGCCGACGCCGTTTGGCCGATCGTTGGTGCTTTTTGCCGAAAGCGGACGGCACAAGCGGCGTCGCTCCATGCATTAGCAATTCGTTAACCGGGCTTGGATAGAAATTGTTAACCATCCCGTCGATGCATGGCGGGTGCCAGTTAGCCTCGACCGAACCAGATGAAATCACCGCTCTCGGCATTCTCCCGCCGCCTAGGCTTGTTCACGGCACTTGCATCGGTCACGCTGCCGGCGCACTGCCTTGCCCAGTCCGCGTGGTCCGGTACCGCGGACAATGAGTTCAGCAATTCATCCAACTGGACCCCATCCGCGCCCGGGTCCAGCGACAGCGCGCGCGTGGATACAGGTTCCCCGCAGGTCACGACGGACGTCACGATCGGCCATCTCGATGTGGGTGGTGGCAACGTTACCGTCACCTCTGACGGTACGCTCAATGCGGCGAGCGGCATTACGATCAGCGCGGGCAGCCTTGGCATCAACCAGGGGGGCGTCGTCAACTCGAATGTCAGGCTGGACGGCGGCAGCCTCTCTCTTGATGGCAACCTCAATGGCCAGCTAACCCTCAATAACGGCAATGTCACCGTAACCGGCACCGGCACGCTCACCAGCGCCGAGGTCAATGCCGGGACGGCCCTTACCAATAATGGCGCCACCGGCGCTGCGAACATCTCCGCTGGCGGAACATTGGTCAACAACAGCGGCGCGACGATCGCGACGGTCACCAATGCCGGTATGGCGTCGAACGCCGGTGCGGTAGGCAGCCTGACCAATACGGCGGGGACCTTCACCAATAACGTCGGCGGAACGGTTAGCGGAAAGACGACCATCACGGGTGGGACCGTCACGAACAACTTCGTCATCACCGATGCGGATGTGGCCGCCACCGCTGCCTTCATCAACAACGCCGGAGCTTCAGCCGGCGCGATCAGGAATTCCGGCACCGTTACAAACGCGGGAACGATCGCCTCCATCCAGAACGAGGCTGGATCATTCACCAACAATACGGGCGGCATCGTCACCGGTACTACCAACGTCGACGGCGGGAATGTGACGAACAACGCCACGCTCAATGGGGTTGAGGTCGGCACGGCGGGCATCCTCACCAACACCAGCGGCGCCATCGCGGGTGCGGTCACGAACGCCGGCACCACATCCAACGCCGGCACGATTGCGAGCCTGACCAATACGGCGGGCACCTTCATCAACAACGCCGGCGGAACGGTGACCGGAAAGACCACCGTCACTGGCGGAACCGTCACGAACAACTTCGTCATCACCGATGCCGACGTCGCCGCCACCGCCGCCTTTATCAACAATACGGGAGCCACGGCCGGTGCAATCAGGACCTCCGGCACCGTTACAAACGCCGGCACGGTCGCCTCCCTGCAAAGCGATGCCGGAACCTTCGTCAATAATGCAGGTGGGGTCGTTAGTGGCAATACCAGCGTCAATGGCGGCATCGTTACGAACAACGCCACGCTCAACGGCGTCGAGGTCGGCACGGCGGGCATCTTCACCAACGCCACTGGCGCGACCGCCGGGGATGTCACGAATGCCGGCACCACATCCAATGCCGGCACGGTTGCCAGCCTGACCAATAGGGCTGGCACTTTCACCAACAACGCCGGCGGCACGATTGCAGGGCAAACCGTGGTCGCGGGCGGAACCGTGATCAACAATTTCGTCGTGACCGACGCCGACGTCGCGGCCGTGGCCTCGTTCGTGAACAACAGTGGGGCCACGGCGGGCGCGATCAGGAACTCCGGCAGCGTCACAAATGCCGGAACGATCGCCTCCGTTCAAAACGACGGTGGGAGTTTCGTCAACAACGCGGGTGGATCGGTAACCGGCAACACGACAGTGAGCGGAGGTGAGGTCGTCAACAATGCGACATTGGCCAACGTCGATGTCGGCGCGCGGGGCACCCTCATCAACAACAATGGCGCAGTGGCGGGAACGATTACAAATGCCGGCAGCACCGCAAACGACGGGACTGTCGCCGCATTGGTGAACAATGGCGGCACGTTCTCAAACACCGGAACGATAGCGGGAACGGCAACGGTTTCGGGCGGCGCGCTGATCAACGACGGCCTTATCTCGGGCGCGGTCGACGTCAATGACGGCGGTCTGCTATCCGGTAGCGGCGCCGTCGGCGAGCTCCTCGTGAATGTCGGCGGCTCGTTGTCACCAGGACCGGGTATCGCGACGCTCACCGTCAACGGCGATCTGACGTTTGGCGCCGGCTCGACCTATCAGGTGGACATCCAGGCCGACGGCCGTTCCGACAGTGTCAATGCGACAGGCGCGGTTGCCATCCAGGGAGGCACGCTCGACATCAGAGCGGCTGGCGGCAATTATGCGACGACAAGCAGCTACACAATCCTGACCGCCGGAAGCGTTACTGGCGCCTTCGATACGATCTCAAGCGATTTTGCCTTTTTGTCTCCGACACTCACCTATGATGTCACCGGCATAGACATGACGCTCGATCGCAACAATGTGCGCTTTGCCGACGTCGCCGATACGGCGAATGGTCGGGCAACCGCTACGGCCGTGGAAGCATCAGGGTCGGGCAACGCGGTCTATGATGCAGTGTTGTCACTGGATGACATCACCGCGAAAAGCGCATTCTCGCAACTGAGCGGCGAGGTTCATGCCTCGCTCAAGAGCGCCCTCCTGTGGGAGAGCCGCTTCACACGCGAGGCGATCCTCAATGACATCGCTTCACGCGAGGACGACGCGGTTTTCTGGACCTCCGGCTACGCGTCGTCCAACCGTTGGTCGAACAATGGAAATGCGGCGGGAATCGATACCGGCCTTTCCGGTGTCGTGTTTGGAGCCGATGCGCCGATCTCCGATCAATGGCGCGTTGGCGCGATAGCGGGTTACAGCAGAGGCTCCTTGGACCAGGCGGACGCGGATTCCTACCACGCCGGCCTTTATGCCACGGGCGACTTCGGGCCGATAACCCTCACAAGCGGCGCGGTTTACTCCCATAACGAAGCTTCAATACACAGGGACGTCTCGTTTGGAACATTTTCGAATGAACTGAACGCCGAGTATGCGAGCGCCACCAGCCAGCTGTTCGCCGATGTCTCGTGGACGCAACAATGGAATGCCGTCACGTTCCAGCCATTTGCCAACCTCGCTTACGTCAACCTCAAGACCGACGCATTTCAGGAAAGTGGCGGTGCTGCAGCTCTGTCATCGGCGGGCGGTAACGATGCAATCGCCACATCGACGGTTGGGTTGCGTTGGTCCATGGATTGGTCGCAAGGCGACGTGCCTATCCTGTTCTCCGGCATGTTGGGATGGCGACATGTCGCGGGTGATGTGACGCCATATTCCAGCCTCGCCTTCGCCGGCGGTTCGCCATTCCTCATCGGTGGCGTCGATATTCCGGAAAACTCGGTCGTGACACAGTTTGGTATTTCGGCGAAGCTTTCCAAGTCGGCGCGCCTGACACTCGCCTATACCGGTGAGTTTGGCAAAGATCTGCGCTCCAGTGCGGCACAGATCAATTTTGTCACACGTTTCTAGAGGCCGAGCCCTCAAGGGCATCAGGCGTAGCCCTTGGCAAGAGCCGGTGCAATCTGGAGCGTGCCATCGCCTCGATAACATGAGTTGCCGGAATTGTCAGAGTTGACGATCGCTGTAAATGCCACCCTTGATGGATACGGCTTATTCCCAGGATCTGCTTACGATTTTTCTAAGTCGACGTAAGCGTTTGCATCTTACGATAGCCCGGCACGTGCGATCTCGGTCGACAGCCGAGGAAGTCGTGCGGGACACGTTTTTGCAACTTTGGGAGCGCCGATCCCCCTGCCGCAACGGTCGATGCTATCCGGCTACGTAGTTCGCACAGGGCGTAATCTTGCGATCGATTTCAATCGACGCGCGCGCATCGTTCCTTGGTTTTGATGTTGTTCTGCTGGAAACCCGTCACGTGAAGGCCGCGCTGTCGGCGATGATTATCAAGACGGACTTTGCCGCTCCGCCGGTAGCATTTAAAAAAATGACGGCTCCGCCATCAGTGCTTCGCATGATGATCGCCGCGGTCGCCTTCGCCGCGCTTCGCTTCGGTCTGCGACTTGTGGCGTTTGTCCGCGCAGAGCGAACGACCGATGTCGGTCGATTTATTGAACTTGCCGTCCTTGGCGCGACGGACGTATCGCTTATCCGTCCCTGTATCGACGAGTTCGCGTTTTGACATCATTTTCTCCTCGGTTGAGGATATGAAACGCGCAAGATTCCACAATGTTGCGGACTGCTCAGCGGGCTACGCTAAACCAGCTGGATGCGCCACTGGAGCTCCGCCATGCGCACGAGCGCTAAAGGACCGGGCCATCCGCTACGTCTGTGATACGGTGTCACCCGCGCCGCTCTGTTTCAAGAACAATGTGCGCCTTTGCAAAGTCCCGCATATCGCCGTGCCATTAGAGATCATCATTGCTGAGGGAGTTCATCGGGACAAAAGGGCATATTGCCGATCGCCTCTTCCGCGGCGGCCACTTCGTCCAAGATGCGGCACGCATGGGCGTAGAACATCTCACCCGTCTCGGTCAGGCGAAGACACCTCGTCGAGCGCTCTATTAAGACCCGGCCGACTTCGGCCTCTAACCTCGCCAGAGCCCTGCTCACAGACGACTTAGGCATTTTGAGTGACCGCGCAGCACCCGAAATGCTTTTAACATCGGCGATCAACGCAAAGACGGCGAGGTCTGTAAGGTGGAACATTCAACAAGGCTCACATGTTTAGGCACGGATGTCCACAGCTCGTTGTGTTGTTCATCGATGCAGAAACAATGAAAGGCTAGAGGATGAGAAACGTTTTCATCGCAATCGGCATAGCTCTTTTGACCACAGGCTCGGTCCACGCGTTCGATGCTAAGGGTAAGGGCGGGTACGACAGCTTGCTCGGAGGTGACGCGAATGTGTGTCACCGCGAACCGTGGCGCTGTACAAAACACCCTGAGCGCGCCGAGCGACGCTATTACCGCGACCGAGATTTCAGAGAAAGCAACCGTCACTACGATCGACGTGATCGCGACTGGCGACGTCGCCATGACAGCGACTGGTACGACTAGCTTAGGGCACTGTGTCCGTTTTCTGTCAGCGGTTGATCGTCCACGACCGATGAGTTCCAGACCGGCAAGCTCGAAGGCCTGAGGCTGGGCACCGGTATCACCGCCATAGGCGAACGCCCCGGCGACCTGGAAAACCGCTTCTTCGTCGATGGCTACTACACCCTGGATGCGTCACTCGCCTACAAGATCAACGAGCATCTGGATTTCTCGCTTATCGGTCGTAACCTGACCGACCAACACTACATCGAAACCACAAAGGGCAGAACAGACAACTACGCGGGGAGGCCGATCAACGTCATGGCATCCCTCAAGGCGAGTTTCTGACAGCTTAAAGGGAGCCGTTCCTCCCCTCCCAACGGCTCCCTTTTATACGCCAACATCCCGTGATCTGCCCGTTCAACCCAGGCGTTCTCAGTCCGCCGTGCGCGGGCACGCAGCGATCTGCGGAACGAACGACCTCAGCGACGAACGGGCGGCATCCCGGTGACACGTTCCCAGAACTCATCGGCCCGTTTTTCAAATGTCGATGCGCCGCGCGCGTCGCTCTGGTAGAAGGCTCCCCGGGGGATCCCTTCCGCATAGGTCTGCTCGACCCAGCCTCGAGCATCATCATGCGGAAACTGGTATCCGACATGGCCGAGCGAAGCAGCCCCCTTGTAATGCGCATCACGCAAATGCAGCGGGACGCTTTCCGGGGGCTGCGAGGCGACGTACTGAAGAGCAAGCCCTAGGCCTCGGGAAGCCGAACTCGACTTCGGCGCACGCGCCAGATGAAGGGCGGCATGTGCCAGGATCGTCTGCGCTTCCGGATATCCGATTTTCTCGACCGCCTGTGAAGCCGCCACCGCGGTTTGGAGCACCGAGTTATCGGCCAATCCGATATCTTCCGACGCATGAATCATGATGCGCCGGGCGATGTAGCGCGGATCCTCGCCGCCGTGGATCAGCCGTGCGAGCCAATAGAGCGTCGCGTCCGGATCCGAACCGCGCATGGATTTGATGAAGGCCGAGACGATGTCGTAATGGGCATCACCCGAACGATCGTGATTGATGGGGGCAGACGCGTAGGCTTCGTCGATCATGTCATCTGTGATGACGATGTCTTCATCGCCAGCGTGACCGACGGCCAGGCTCTCCAATGTGGTGAGAGCTCGGCGGGCGTCTCCACCCGACCGGCCGGCAATCAGCCGGACCATATCGGGCGTCAGGACAATCGGAATGTCGGTCGCGTGCAGATGATCGATGCCGCGCCGAACGACCTGTTCCATTTCACCAAGCGTCAAGGGCTCGAGCCGAATGATCGTCGAGCGAGACACAAGAGCGGGTGTCAGGACATGGAACGGATTGCCAGTCGTGGCGCCGATGAAGTCGACGAGCCCCTCTTCGCAAAGTGCCAGAAGATCGTCGGTCTGGGTCGCCGAGAAGCGCTGAACCTCATCGACGAAAATCAGGGTTGGATGGATGCGGGCGTCGTCCGCGATCCGGCGGATATCGGCAACGCCCGCCCGTGTCGCATTGAGAGGTCGGAACGTCTTGCCAAGCATGTTGCCGACGGCGCGGGCGATCGACGTCTTGCCGAGGCCGGGAGGACCGTAAAGTATGATGCTTCCCAGCCGGCCTGCCGCGATACGCCGGCGCAGGATGGAGCCAGGAGCAACAACAGCTTCCTGGCCAATGATGTCGTCGAGCGTCGCTGGCCTCAGCGCCGCGGCAAGAGGTTGCGGATTCATCCGTCCAGCAGTGTCAAACAGGTCGCTCATCAGGTCATCCGGCGGATCGGCAATCACTCATCCGTGGCTCGTCAGCCATTTTGCCGCTCACAACGCGCCGTGATCGGCAGATGCCCGGTTTAAGATGAAGATACCGGATCCGCAAGACATCTGGCGCAAGGCCATATCGCGCAGCACCTGCCCGACATGCTTTTGCCTGCGATCCGGTCCGTGGACTTCCAGCACTTCCAGCAAAAGCGCGACGGATGGGGCAAAGGCCTATCCTTGATCAGCAATCACGCACTTGCTGCCCCAACTGCTGCAACAGCTTGAAAGCGTCATATCTCCGCAGGTGAATATCGGCGGCCGGGCCCGCGGATGGCGTGAACGTTCCGTCGACCATCGTCAGCATGCTCATCGCGTCGCGAACATCGCGGTAACTGCCACTGGCGACCGCGCCAAGAATGGCCGCGCCCAGCAACACCGGTTCATCGGCTGACGTCGCGACGATGGGCTTACCACAGGCATCCGCCAAAAGCTGACGAACGAAAGCCTGCTGCCCGGCCCCGCCGCTGATGACGACCGTATCGATCTCGACACCCGCCTGCGCTTGTGCGTCGATGATCTGCCTGAGCCCATAACCGATGCCATAGAGCCCCGCCACGTAGAGCCGGACGAGGCTGTCGATATCGCGCTCCATGCCGAGACCCGCGATCAGCGCGCGGGCGTGCGGATCGGCCAGCGGTGCGCGGTTACCCAGGAATTCGGGAACGACGTGAAGACCTGTCACGAGCGAGGTGGCATCAGCGCCTGCCGCGCTGGCGGCGAGGTCGGCAAGCATGACGGGGAGCGGTTGGCCTTTGTCTTTTGCAATTTGCGTCGCTTCCGCCGCGGCAGGATGAAAGGAGAGAAGCTGTTCGATCGCAGCACCCGCGGCACTCTGGCCGCCTTCATTGAGCCAAAGCCCAGGAACCATCGCGGAATAATAGGGCCCCCAAACGCCCTGGACGAAGGCCGGTTCGACTGTTGATGTCATCGTGCAGGATGAGGTGCCGAAGACATAGCCGAGGTTCGCCGTCGGTCCGTCCCCGAAGCCGACCGTACCGATCCCGCCGGCATGGGCATCGATCAGTCCGGCGGCAACCGCCGTCCCCGGCAAAAGCCCGAGCTCCGCCGCCGCAGCCGGCGTCAGGCCGCCACCAAGCGCCGAGCCCGGTTCGACAATCGTCTGGCCGATGCGGGCAAAGCCTTCATCCGCCAGCGCGCCGAGGCCGATCTCCTCGAAATATGTCGGGTCCCAGCGTTTCTCGTGCGCGAGATAGGTCCACTTGCAGGTCACCGTGCAGGTGGATCGCGAGAGATCGCCGGTGGCGCGCCAGGTCAGGTAATCGGCGAGATCGAGGAACTGCCACGCCGCGTCGAACACGTCAGGCCGGTTCTCCTTCAGCCACAGCAGCTTTGGCGTTTCCATCTCGGGAGAGATGCGCCCGCCGACATAGCGCAGGACCTCATGGCCGAGCGCATTGATCCGCTCCGCCTGCGAAACCGCCCGGTGATCCATCCAGACGATGATGTTGCGCTCGGGATCCTCCGATGGGCCGACCGGCAAGGGCTTGCCCTGGTCACCGAGGACGACGAGCGAGCATGTCGCGTCGAAGCCCAGTCCGACGACGGTCTCCGGGCTTACGCCTGCATCTTGAACGGACTGACGCACGGCGTCGCGGACCGCCCGCCAGATCTCGTTGCTCGACTGTTCGACGATCGATCCCGCCTCGCGGTAAAGCGTGATGTCGCGCTTGGCCGAAGCCAGCATCCGTCCGCCGAGATCGAACACCCCCGCGCGAGCGCTTCCGGTGCCGACGTCAACGCCGATCACGTAGCGCGGTGTTTGGACTTCGTCGCTCATGGTCTCTCATCTTTCTGGCATGAATGGCTGATGCCCGCGCATCGCGCGGAGATCACGGTCTCTAGAGGTCGACGCTGTTGGGGAGGATCACGAGGTCACGAATGGTCACGTTGCGCGGCCGCGATAGCATGAAGAGCACGCAGTCGGCGACCTCCCTTGGCTGCATCAGGCTGCCATTGGCAAGCGCTTCCTCCATCTTCGCCTTCGGCCAGTCATCAAGCAGCGCGGTCACGACCGGACCCGGCAGGACAGCGCCGACGCGTACGCCGTGTTGCGCGACCTGGCGGCGTGTCGAATGCACGAATGCCTGCACCGCGAATTTCGAGGCGGTGTAGATCGGTTCCCAGACAACCGGCACGACACCGGCGATCGAGCTGGTGAACAGGATGTCGCCCGACTTCTGGGCGATCATGTGCGGCAACACGGCATGAACGGAGCGGAAGGCTGCGTTGACGTTGAGGTTCAGCATCCTGTCCCAGGCATCGGGATCGCCTTCGGCGACCTGCCCGCCGATATAGGCGCCGGCATTGGCGTGGAAAATGTCGAGCCCACCAGCGATCTCCAAAATCCTGGGAAGGATGCCAGAGAGTTGCTTGCCGTCGAGAAGATCGACGACGAGAGGGAATGCGCGCTCGCCGAACTCCGCGCAGATTTCATCCAGTCTGTCCTTGGCGCGGTCGATGAGAACGACGGTCGCGCCTTCGGCGTGCAATGTGCGGGCGCATTCGAGGCCGATGCCGGAAGCCGAGCCGGTGATGGCGGCGACTTTGCCTTTCATGAGGTCGGTCATGAATTTACTCCTAGAAGTTTGATCAGGCGCGTCCGTGGCTGACGCGGGAACGACGGGCGAGCGAGTCGACGATGACGGCAATGGCGAGAACGCCGCCCGTGATCATGTAGCGCAACGACGAGCTGAGGTTGAGCAGGGTCAGGCCGTTGGAGATCGCCTGGATGACGATGATCCCGAGCAGCGCGGAATAGGCGCTGCCACGGCCGCCGAAGAGGCTCGTCCCACCGATCACGGCGGCGGCGATGGCGTTGAGGTTGACGTCACCAGTGCCGGCCTGCTGGCTCGATGAGGCAAGACGCGAGGCTGACAAAATGCCGCCGATGGTGGCAAGCGTCGAGCAAAGCACGAAGGCGCTCAGATAGATGCGGCGAACATTGATGCCGGCGCGCCGCGCGGCTTCGCGATTGCCGCCGACCGCGAACATCGAGCGTCCCCATTGGGTACGCGTCAGGCCGTAGTTCAAGACCACCGCGATGGCGACGAACAGGCCGAACATCCACGGAATGCCGCGACCGAGGTTGAGATAGTAGACCGCGAATTCGAGTGCCGCGGTCAGCACGACGGCCTTGATGGCTGTCGCCGCGAAGGGCTGCGACGATAGGTTGACGGCAGCGCGTTGCTGGCGTGTCCGCAGGCCCTTGGCGATGATCACGGCGCCTGGAATGAGAGCGAGCAGATAAGACAGCCAATCGGGCATCACCAGGATCTGGCCGAAGCGGACGAGCGGGGAAGCATAGGGAAGGTTGATGCTGCCACTCGGGCCTAGGATGTAAAGCTGCATGCCGAGCAGCGCCAGCAGGCCGGCAAGCGTCGCCACGAAGCTTGGCATTCCCAGCCGATTGTAAAGCACGGCGTAGACGGTCCCGATGACCGCGCCGGCCGCGATGGCCGCGATGATCGCGACGACAAACGGGAGGCCGTTGTTCACCCAGAGAACGCCGAGAATGGCGGATGACAGGCCGCTCATCGAGCCAACGGAGAGATCGATCTCGCCGAGCATCAGCACGCAGACGATGCCGAGTGAAATGATGCCGACGGTCGCGCAGTCGAAGAGCAGGTTGACGAGGTTGTTGGGCGCGAGGAACACCGGATTGAGAAGCGAGAAGACCGTCGAGATGACGATCAACCCGACCGCGACGGGAAGCATGCCCAAATCGCCGGATTTGACGCGATCGATAAAAGCGCCGACCATCGCCATCATGCTGTCGTCATGGCGGACGCGTTCGTCGCTGCGATCGAGCGTCGTGGCGGGTGCGAGTGTTGTATCGGATGGTTTCTGGCTCATGCCGGTCTCCCGCTGTTTTCCTGCGCCGTGCCTGTCTTGCGCTCGATGCGGCGCGAGACGGAATTTTCCGTGGCACCCGTGATCGAGGCCACGAGTTCCTGGTTGGAGGCATCTGGCGTGAAGACGCCGTTGTTTCGGCCCAGCCGCAATACGACGATGCGATCGGCGACGGCGCGGACGTCTTCCATGTTGTGGCTGATGATGATGACGCCCAGGCCGCGATCACGGACCCGCTCGATCAGATTGAGCACCTCGGCGGTCTGCGCGACGCCGAGTGCGGCCGTCGGCTCGTCGAGCATGATGATCCTCGGATTGAGGAGGAGCGACCTTGCAATCGCTACCGTCTGGCGTTGACCGCCGGACAGAGAGGCGATCGGCTCCCTGACGGATGGGATGCGCGCGGCCAGCTCCCGAAGCAGTGTCCAGGCTCGGACCTCCATCGCCACCTCGTCGAGCGACCACGGCGAGAGCTCATGCCCGAGGAACAGGTTGGCGACGACGTCGAGGTTCTCGCAGAGCGCCAGATCCTGGAAGACGGTGGCGATGCCGAGTTCCAGCGCCTTGCCGGGGCTGTCTAGCGATACACTCTGACCGCAGAACTCGATCGAGCCGGACGATGGCTGGTGAACGCCCGCCAGGACCTTTACCAGGGTCGACTTGCCGGCGCCGTTATCTCCCACCAGGGCCACGACTTCGCCCGCCTTGACGTCCAGTTCGATATCGGTCAGCGCCGAGACGGCACCGAAATTCTTCGACACGTTTCGTAGTCGCAGGATGGGCTGCCCGCGCTCCGGTACATTGCTTGCTGTGGTGCTCATGGCTGAGGGCCTTTGTACGTCCTTGAGAAACCGGCCGCACGCGGTGCGGCCGGAATGGCGGATCGGCTCTTAGTCGCCGATACCGAGCTTCTTGCAGCCCTCGGCATATTCGCCGGTGCAGATCTGCTCAGCCGTCTGGATCTTCTTGTCGAAGATTTCCGCCTTTATGTTTTCGGCGGTGACGACGGCCGGGATGAAGAGCTGCGACGGCGTGTTGTAGAGCGTCGTCTTGGCTTCCGGCTTCTCGCCCTTGATGAGCTGGACAGCGACCTGTGCGGCCGCCGCCGCTACGATCTCGGAAGGCTTGGAGATCGTGTTGTACTGGTCGCCCGAGATGATGAGCTGCAGTGCCGCGATCGTCGCGTCGTTGCCGGTGACCGGCGGAACGGGGTTGACGCCCGCCGCCTTGAACGCGGCGATCGCACCACCGCCGGTGCCGTCATTGGCGGCGACCACGCCCTTGATATCGGCGCCGAAGCGCGTGATCTGGCCGGCGGCCCATTCCTGCGCCTTCGGCGGCGCCCATTCCGGCGTGTCGAATTCGGCAAGCGTCTTGTACTGGGATTCCTTAAGCCCGCGATGGATGCCGTCGCGAATAAGGCCGGCGGCCGCATCGGTCGGGGAGCCGTTGATCTCAAGCACGCCGGCACCATCAGGCACACCGGCCTTCTTCAGATGCTCGACAAGCGACTTGGCAATCGCGTAGCCGATACCTTCATTGTCGAAGGACACGTAGAAATCAGCCGGCTTGTCCGGGATCGGACGGTCATAGGCGATAACCTTGACGTCCTGGGACTGCGCGAGCTCCACGAGGCCCGCGGCCGCGGCCGAGTCGACCGGATCGAGGACCACGACCTTGGCTCCCTGGGCAATCACCGAGTTGAACTGTTGCTGCTGCAGCGACGCGTCGCCATTGGCGTTCTGGTAGACGACAGTGCACTTGGCGCACAGTTTTTCCATTTCCGCCTTGAAGCCCGGAAAATCGTGCTGCTCGTAGCGGGTCGACGCCTGATCGGGCATCAGGAACGCCACCGTGGACGCTTCCTGGGCGAATGCTGCTCCGCCGAGCGCCATCAGGATGGTCGCCGACATCAGGGAAAGTTTGCAATAGGTCATGTTCTCCTCCTTAATTGACCAACGGCAAGGTTCGGCCATTGCCGCAACATCGGCCTGACGCGCGATGCGTCATCGCCTCAAGCCGCGGCTCGACGAGAGCCGCACGGCAAAGAGGACCACCAATAGCTGCGAAATCACCTCCCGGTGCCAGCCTCCTAGCTGACACGCATCATCGATTGAGCGCACTTGCTCAATCGATGAAGCAAGATTTGCCACTTCTCTGGTTTGATGTCAAGTTAGCGCCCGATACAGGAGATGAGAATTTTGAGTCTGGACAGGCAGCAGAAGCGAACAACGATCTACGACCTTGCGGAACTCGCGGGCACATCCGCGAGCGCGGTCAGCGCTGTCTTGAACGGAAACTGGAAGAAGCGGCGCATCAGCAAGCAGCTTGCCGAGAAGATAACGCGCATAGCCGAAGAGCAGGGTTACGCGCTCAACATGCAGGCAAGTCTCCTGCGTCGCGAGAAGTCGCACATCATTGGGATGATCGTTCCCAAGTACGACAACCGGTATTTCGGTTCGATCGTCGAGCTCTTCGAGACGATGGCGCGTGACAAGGGCCTCTTCCCGCTCATCACCTGCACGCGACGCGACCCCGCGCTTGAGATCGAGGCCGCTCGAACGATGCTTTCGTATCAGGTGGACTGCGTGATCGCGACAGGTGCGACCGACCCAGACAGGATCACCGAGCTCTGCGCCGCCGCCGGCGTACGCACGATCAACCTCGACCTACCGGGCAAACTCGCGCCTTCAGTCATTTCCGACAATTTCGCCGGCGCCCGCGAGCTGACGCGAAGAATTCTCGTCAGTTGCCAACAACGATTTGGCGCCATGGAGCCGCTGATGTTCGTTGGTGGACGCGGTGGCGATCACAACACGATGGAACGCTTGAGGGGCTTTCGCCAGGCACATGCGGATCACGGCATCGACCTTGAGGACCACAGGGTCATCGCCTGTGGCTACGCCCCCGAAAAGGCGCAAAGCGCGCTCCAAGAGCGTGCCGCAAGCGGTTTGCCGTTTTCGAGAGGCATGTTCGTCAATTCGACGATTACACTCGAAGGTGTGCTGCGCTGGGTGCGGCTCGCCGGACCTGTCAGCGAACAGGAATTCGCCCTCGGCTGCTTCGACTACGACCCTCTCGTCGCCCTCCTCGGCGACAACATCGAGATGGTCCGCCAGGATGTGCCGGCAATGCTGACCCGGATGTTCGAGCTCATTGAGCTCGGAAACTTCGAGCCCACCGTGTCCGAAATCCCGCCCGTTCTGAGGTAAGTGTTACCGTGCGGCCCAGAGAGCACCGCGCCTGAAGATTTCATACATCTGCGGCACATCGAATTCCTTGGCAGCATGGCCAAGCGATGAGTAGAAAACGCGGCCTTTGCCATACATACGCTTCCAGACAACAGGCATGGTGACGCCATCGATCCAATAAGCATGTTCACCGGTAAAGGTCGTCGTCGCCAGCACATCGTTCGACGGGTCGACATGCATGTAATACTGCTCGGAACTGTAGCGAAAATCCGCAATCCCCGCCATCAGCGGATCGTCCGGGCGGGTGATATTGACGGTGTAGTCGATAATGTTGCCGGGATGGGCGACCCACTGCCCTCCCACGATAAACTGGTAATCGGTTGAATCGCGAAAGCTGTCGCCGGCGCCTCCATGATAGCCGGCAAAACCAACGCCACTTTCGATCGCCTGCGTCAGACCTTTGACTTCCTCCTTCTCGATCTTCGACATTGTCACGATCGGCACGATGAGGCTGAAGTTCTTCAGGTCAGGGCTCGCAAACACGCTTGTCGTCTGCTCCACCAGAACGTCAAACCCCTCCTTCTCAAGGAGATCCCTGACGATGACCGAGCATTGCTCGGGCTCGTGGCCTGCCCAGCCACCCCAGACGATCAGCGCTTTACGCATCGTGTTTTCCTCCTGAATGTTACCTGCCAAGCATCCCGTCGACGAGAGATTGAGAAAGGGCAGCGGATCGATCCATCTGTCCGCTCCGGATCAACCGCGCTCAAGCCACTGAACCTCCGCCGGCGTCAGGCTTATCTGCGCGGCGTTGAGGCTGTGACGCAGCTCGGAAAGAGTGGCAGGACCGATCAACGGGATCACCGGCCACGGCTGGTTGAGCACATAGGCAAGCGCGATCTGGATCGGGTCTTTGCCAAGGCGCCGGCCGAGCTCCTCAGCTCTCGCCTTGCGCTCGAAGTTGAGATCGGAGTACCAGGCGCGGGCGAGCTCCGGGTCCGACATATTCCCCGGTGCGGATCGATCGGTGAAAAAGCCTCTGGCCTGGCTGGACCATGCGAAGTTGATGACCTTCTTCTCTTTTAGCCAGCCCTTCCAATCGGCATCGGACGAAGCAATGCATCCGGACCACACCGGATTGACCATCTCGGCGAGCGAGAAATTGTTGGAGAGCACGCTCGGTCTCGTTTTTCCCGTGCGCTCGGCATATTCAATCGCCTGGTCCATGCGCTCGCGCGTCCAGTTTGACCCGCCGATCGGGCCACGGATGCGCCCTGCCCGCACCTCCTCATCCATGGCATCGACGAATTCGCCGACCGGGATGTCGGGATTGTCGCGGTGCATGAAGTAGACGTCGACATAATCCGTCTGCATGCGTTCGAGGCTGGTGGTCAGCTGCTTGGCGATCACGTCGGGATAGCATAGCGGCGAATGCGCGCCCTTTTCGATGATCACCACATCGTCTCGCACGCCGCGACTGCGCACCCACTCACCAATCAGCCGGTCCTGCGTCCCCCCGCCATACTGGAACGCGGAATCGATGAGGTTGCCACCCGCCTCGTAGAATTCGTCGAGAGCGATCGATGCGCCAGGAAAGGTCGAAAACAGCATCATGCCGAGTGCCAGCATTGACGTTTCCTTTTCGACACCTGGGATGTGTGCTCTCGGCACCATCAGCTGCTTGCGGGTGAGCGCTTCGCCGGTCAACGTCCGGGTGCGGACAGCAGGCGTTTCCAGTCTGTATTCCAGGCCGATCGCCGCACGCCACTTGTCCATGACCTTGAGGTTGCCGAGCGTGTCGGCGGATGTCATGCCGGGATAGGCAAACTCGCGCCGTTCTTCCCGGATCGCAGCCGTGGCCGCATCGACCTCGAAACTGTAGACATGGCGTGGTTCGTCAACCGCGATGTCTTGCCGCTTGCCTGTGGCATCGAACAGCCGGATGATCGCGGTCCCACCCTGCTTGCCGGCGGCGAACCAGAACTGGTCGATCTCGATCGAACCTTCCGTACCGAAGATGCGCAGCACATTGTCCTGCGCCAGCGACACCGAGCAGGCGACTTCGGCGATCATGCCGTTCGGGAAGCGCAGGATGGCGGCGCTCCATTCGTCGACACCGGTCGAGCCGAGATGACCGACGGCGAAAACCTGGTCCGGCTCGATGATGCCGTGCGGTTCGGCAATGCCGGCGACGAGCCGTGCCATGGAAACCGGATAGCCGCCGACATCGAGAATGCCACCGCCGGCAAGATCATTGGCAAACAGCCGGTGGTCCTTCTCGAATGGCTTTGCGAAACCGAAACTCGACTTGATCATGAGGACGTCGCCGATCGCCTTGTCCTTCAAGAGCGCGATCAGCTTCAGCGTCAGCGGGTGGAGCCGATACATATAGGCTTCGCCGAGAAAGGTGCCGGCTTCGCGGGCGGCGGTCTGCATGGCCTCCGCTTCGGCTGCGGAAAGGCCGAGCGGCTTTTCGCACAGCACATGCTTGCCGGCCTTCGCCGCCTTGATCGCCCATTCGGCATGGGTCGGATGCGGCGTTGCAATGTAGATCGCATCAACATCGGGATCGGCAAGCAACGCCTCGTAGCCCTTGATGACACGCGCGCCGGGGAAGCGTTCGGCAAGGCCCGGCCGTGATGGATCGCGTGTTGCGATCGCTTCGACGCGTCCGGTTTTCGATTGGGCGACGCCTGCAAAGAAGTCAGCCGCGATCCGGCCGGGGCCAAGGATGCCCCAGCGAAGTCTATCCGTATCGGTCATGTCCTGTTCCTAATCTGTCAGGCCGCCGGCCTTCCCGGCGCCCGGTCGTTTCAAGAAAGTCGCACGACGGCGCAGCCGTAGCCGTCGAGCGTAAGCGTGCCGTCCACTGGGCTGTTCGCGTCGAGCAGATTGGTGCCAACAGGAACGCGCTCGATCCGGGCGGGCTTGTCCAGATAGTTCTGGATGAAGAGCAGGCGGCGATCGTCATTCATGCGCATCGTCACCTCGACCCCCTCGGGCAGATCCGCCACCAGCGGCGTGACACCAGCATCGGTAAGCAGCCGCTCGGAAAGCGCCTCCGTCAGATCCGGCGTGAGGTAGGTGCCGAGATAGACCACGCGGCCCTTTCCCACCGCACGGGATGTCGCCATCGGCGTTCCCTCGGCGTAACGGTTGGACCAGATGGCGATGGGCTCGACATCGGCAGCGATCGCAAGGTTCTCGTAGAAATGGCCGGCCGCCAGTTCGCGGTTGCCGATCTTGAAACGGCGTTCGCGCCGGTGCGATTCCGCCGGACGATTTGGCGGCACGACGAGACCGCCGGAGCGTTCCATCACCTCGAAAAGCCCCTTGGCGCCAAGCGCTGTCAGCCGGCCGAAATCCTCGACACGCACGCCGGTCAGCCGCGAGAGCGAGGATCCCGGTGCCGTCTCGCGGATGACGTGGTTGTTCTCATCGCGCGTTCCCGTGCGGGCGCCGATCACCACCGTGCCACCCTGCTCAGCAAAGGCTTTCAGCCGCTCGGTCCATTCATCCTTCCACATGACCCAATGCGGGATGTAGAGAAGCTTCAGCTTCGAAAGATCGTCCTCGGGATGAATGAAGCCGCAGGCAATGCCACGATCATAGCAATATTGATGCAGCAGCACCGCATCGTCCTGCGGGCTCGGAAGGCCGATCGAATAGGTCTTATGCGCCTCCTGATTATCGAAATCGGAACCGGCGATGCCGACATCCATGCGCACATAGGTGCCGAGGATCGTGTCTTTCAGCGCCGTCATCTCGGTGGCGAATTGTTTCGCCTCCTCGTAGCGATGGCGGCCGATGTCATCGTGATCGATGATGCCCATCCAGTAGATCTCGGCGCCGAAATGGGCCGGGCGCCAACGGAAGAACATCAGCCCGTCGGCACCACGCGCGACCGACGACATGGCCATGCGCCGCATCTCGCCTGGTTCCGGCGTCAGAGTGCAGAAGCCCGGCTGGCTGCCGAAGCCGGATTGCTGTTCCGGTACGATGTAGTTGCCGGAGAACCCACGGCAGATGTCGAGATGCAGCGCCTGAACCTTGGCGTGGTTGCCGATGCGCTGGAACTCGTCGTAGAGCATCGGATAGAGGTCGTAGCCGACGAAATCGAGATCGGTGGTGAACTGACCACGAAAGTCGATGTCGCGCAGGCCGCCGAGATTGTGAAAGACGAACCATCGGGCGTTGACGCCGCGCAGGATTTCGACCTGATCGTGCTGGAAGCGCGCCGTCGAGAAGGCTAGGAAACGGTGATAATCCTGCAGATGTCCGGGGCTCGGGAAGGTCGGTCCAAAATCGATGGGCAGCACGACCTGATCGAAACTCTGATAGGCCGTCGCCCAGAAGTCTCCGCCCCAGGCATGATTAAGCTTGCCGATCTCCCCGAATCTGTCGGCGAGATAAAGCTGGAATTCGCTGAGCGTCGTGTCTGAAAAACTCTCCGGCATGCTCGTATTGAGCTCGTTGTCCGTCTGCCAGCCGATGACGCTTTCATTGTCGCGGTAATGCTCGGCCATGGCCTTGGTAATGCGCCGGCTATGCTCGCGAAAGACGGGGCTTGCGGTGTCGCAATGCTGGCGCGAGCCGTGGCTCATCGGCCTGCCCTTGCCATCGACCCGCAGGATCTCTGGATGGGCGACCGTCAGCCATCGCGGCGGCGTGGCCGTCGGCGTGCACATGATCGTGTCGATGCCGTGCCTGGCGAGAACGGCGATTGCCCTGTCGAAGAGATCGAAATCGAAGCGACCGAGTTCCGGCTCGAGGATGTGCCAGGCGAATTCCGCCATACGCACGACATTGAAGCCGGCCTTGGCCATGCGCTCGGCATCGCGCTCCCAGTAGCTCTCGTCGACATGCTCGGGATAATGCGGTGCGCCCACGAGGAAGCGATCGGTCTTCACCGGATTCCAGACGGAGATTTTTGCTAATTTCTGTTCAGACACGATCGTCGATCCCAATCTTTTACTTGTCGAGGATTGTCTTGCGGGCGCTGATCGTGCGTCCGCCATCCGATGCGAAGAGATAGAGTTCGTTAGGGTCGAGCTTCAGCGTCACCGTCTGGTCCGCCTTGAAGGGCGCGACATAGCTGAGCTGGACGGTGATATTGCCGGTGCCGCTTTCCGAGGCGACGGTGCGAAGGTTGCCGGCGTCGACATAGAGGATCGTCTCCCGGCCGAGATGCTCGACGAGACGGATGGTGCCGCCGACGACACCGCTCGACGATCCGTCCTGCACCACCGAGATGTTTTCCGGGCGAACGCCAAGCGTCAGGCTGGCCCCCTTCTGCGGCGCCGCCGGATTGGCGAGCGTGACCGTCACCGGCGCGAGGCCCGGAGCCGAAACGCGGACCTCATGTCCCGAGACGTCATCCACAGTGACCGAGAGGAAGTTCATCCGCGGCGCTCCAAGGAAGCCCGCCACGAAGAGATTGTCGGGATTTCGGTAAAGCTCGAGCGGCGAACCGACCTGCTCGATATTGCCCTGATTGAGAACGACGATGCGACTTGCCATGGTCATGGCTTCCACCTGGTCGTGCGTCACATAGACCATGGTCGCGCCGAGCTCGGCATGCAGGCTGGAGAGTTCGACGCGCATCTGCGTGCGCAGCGCCGCATCGAGGTTCGACAACGGTTCGTCGAACAGGAAGACATCGGGTGAGCGGGTGATCGCCCGGCCGATCGCCACGCGCTGGCGCTGGCCGCCGGAGAGCTGCTTCGGTCGTTTTTCCAGCTGGTCGGTAATGCGCAGGATCCTGGCTGCGCGGGCAACGGCCGCGTCTATCTCGGCCTTCGGGCGCTTGGCCATGCGCAGGCCGAACCCCATGTTCTCGGCGACCGTCATGTGCGGGTAAAGCGCATAGGACTGGAAAACCATGGCGATACCGCGGTCACCAGGCTCCTCGCGACTGACATCGCGCCCGTTGATGAGGATCTGCCCGGAGCTGATCCCTTCAAGACCGGCAATGGTTTTCAGGAGCGTGGACTTGCCGCAGCCGGACGGGCCGACCATGACGATGAACTCGCCTTCGGCCACCGAGAGATCGATCCCTCTCAGCGCGTGATAGGCACCATAGCTCTTGTTAATCTGTCGCAGTTCGAGGCTGGTCATGCTTCCTGGCTCCCTGCTTTGAAAAATCGAATAGTCGGCTGGTTGCGCGTGATCATCCCTTCACCGCTCCCATCGTCAGGCCGGCGATGAAGTGGCGTTGCATCAGGAAGAACATCACGACGGGCGGGACGGCGACGACGATCGTGCCGGCCGAGATCAGGTTCCATGCGGACACCCATTCGCCGCGCAGGTTGGCAAGGCCGGCCGTGACCGGCTTGACGGAATCGCTCACCGTCAGCACCACCGCCCAGAAATAGTCGTTCCAGATGAAGGTGAAGAGAAGGATCGCGAGCGCGGCGAGTGCCGGACGAACAAGCGGAACGGCAACATGGATCAACGTCTGAAATGGCGTCGCTCCCTCGGCTCGCGCCGCCTGGAACAGCTCATCGGGCAAGGCCGCGATGAAGTTGCGCATGAAGAGCGTGGCAAAGCCGGTCTGGAAGGCGATATGAAAGATGATCAGCGCTGTCGTCGTATCGATGAGATCAAGCCGGACCATCAGGTCGCGGACCGGGATCATCATGATCTGGTGTGGCAGGAAATTGCCGCCGACGAAGAGCGCGAAGATCAGCATGTTGCCGGGAAAGCGGTATCGCGAAAGGACGTAGCCGGACAGAGTGCTCAACACCAAGACACCGATCACCGATGGAATGGTGATCGTCAGGCTGTTGATGAAATATTGGCCCATCGGCGTCTGCGTGAAGACCGCCTTGTAGTTGTCGATCAGGCCAAACTCGGTCGGCCAGCCCCAGAGGTTCCCGCCCATGACGTCAGCCGTCGAACGGAAGGAGGTCAATATGATCGCGAAAAGCGGGCAGAGCCAAAGAAGCAGGACGACCACCACCAGAAGAAAATAAAACCGGCGATGCCAGACGGCCGTCTCGGGAATTGGACGAGGATACATCAGCCACCCCTCTCTTCGGTGCGGATGATCCGCGACAGGTACCAGACGATGAACGCCGCCATGATCAGGAACAGGATCGATGCGATGGCCGCGCCATATCCGAACCGGTAAGAGAAGATCGACTGTTCGAACATCTGGTAGGCAAGCACAGAGGAGGAACCGAACGGACCGCCGCGCGTCATCACCGACACCATGTCGAAGGAGCGAAGCGCGCCGACGACGGTGACCGCGATCGCGATGAACGAGACCTGCGTGAGCTGCGGAAGGACGATGTGCCAGAGCATGCTCCATCCCCGCGCGCCATCGACACGTCCCGCCCCGATCAGCTCCTCGCTTAGATTGTTGAGGCCGGCGAGATAGAGGACCATGCAGAAGGTGACCTGTGGCCAGAGTGCCGCGATCACGATCGCGAAGGTTACGAAGTGCTCATCCGAAAGCACCGCGGGAGCGACGGCTCCGAATGCCTTGAATATCAACGCCAGAAGTCCGAACTCCGGTGTGTAGACCCAGGTGAAGACCACACCGACGGTGACGGATGCGAGCACCAGCGGGATGAAGAACAGCGACTTCAGGAAGCGCATGCCGCGGATCTTCTGATTGACGAGCAGCGCGATGGCGAGCCCGAGCGGCGGTGCCGCCATGAACATGACGAGCCAGATCAGATTGTTCTTCAGCGACGTGTAGAACTGCGGATCGTTGTGGAGCTCCAGATAGTTGCCGAAGCCGATCCAGGTCATCGGCCCCATTCCGTCCCAGTCGTGCAGGCTGATCCACAGACTGCGGACGGCCGACAGAAGAATGACCGTGAAGAACAGGATGATCGCGGGAGCGATCAGCAAAGTGGGGGTGAGCCACCATCGCTGGCGGCGCCATAACATCAACATTGGTCAGAACCTCTGGAGGAAGTGAGGGAGCGGAACCGCAACTCCGCCCCCTGGTCGTCGGGAGGAGAACTAGATCTTGTAAATACGCTTGCGGGTGCCTTCGAGGCGCTGCAGGATCGCCTGGCGACGATCGGGCTTGGCCATGAATTCCTGGCAGCCGACGAGACCAGCCTGCGCCATATCGGGATCGCTGTCGCGGTCGTAATATTGAGAGGTTCCCTTGACCTGCTTCAAGGATTCCACCGCCGCGTTGACAAGCGGATCCTTGCTTGGCGGCAGGTCGTTGCGCGGCGGAACGTTACCGCCGGGCTCAAGATAGGTGGCAAGGTTTTCCGGCTGGTAGAAATAAGCTAGGAATTCGCGCGCGCCCTGCTTGTTCTTGCCATTCGTCGGAATGTGGACCGAATTGAGCGAGAACTCCTCGAAGCGAGGGACGTTGGTATCCAGCGTCGGGAACGGCGCGAAGGTAAGCTGAGGCAAATCGGCCTCGGTGAAGGCCGCCCGCAGGAAGGCGCCGAGATTCATCATCCCGGCCTTCTTCTGGGCGAGCAAGGCCGCGGCCTCCTGCCAGCCGAACGAGGTGTGGTTCTGCGTGAACACCTCGTTCTTGATCATGGCTTCCCACTGATCGAAGACAGGGGTCAGCGACGGATCGAGATAGCTCATCTGGCCGTCCATCAAGGCCATGTGCTTGTCGAGACCGTTGATACGAAGGTTCATCTGATCGAACCAGCCGGCAGCGGGCCAAAGTTCCTTGGTCCCCATTGCAACAGGTGTCAGGCCGGCAGCCTTCGCCTTGTCGCAATAGGCCGAGAACTCCTCGGCCGAGGTCGGCATCGTCAGACCATTCTGTTCGAACACGTCCTTGCGATAGAACATGCCCCAGAGCGTGCCGCCGGTCGGCAAGCCGTATTGCTTGTTGTCGACGGTAACGGCGCCCGCGCTCGCACCGAGCACATCCTTGTACTTTTCCTTCTCGAACAGATCCGAGATGTCGTCGAAAAGGCCGCGCTTGACGAAGGCGCGCATGCGGTTTCCGGAAAACCAGAAGCAGACGTCGGGGGCGCCGGCGGTCAGGTAATTGCGGATCGCGGTCTTGTGGGCCTCGTGGTCCATGTTGTTGACCACGACCTTGGTGCCTGCCTGCTTGCCGAAGTCCTCGGCGATCTTCTTCAGCGCTTCGAGCGCCTTGCCGTTGCTTTCAGCGGAAATCACATTGACTTCCTGAGCCTGCGCAATCGCGGGGATCGGGAAGCTGCCTGCCATCGCTGCCACGGACGCCAGTCCTGTTCCCTTCAGAAAGGTTCGGCGCGTGGTCGATGAAAAATGTTTGGAAAATGCCATTGAATTCCTCCCAGTTGAACTGATCAACACGCCCCGGCGGCCGTCCTCCACAACGAGACACCGGGTATTCAACGTGCCGACCACATCATTCCGAGTTGATCGACGGGGCAAATTTATGCATAGATCATCCAGCGTCGCAATAGTTAATTTACAAAATTAAGGAACTCGCATCGTGAAGCTCAAGGGCGACCCGACAACAACCAGAGCCCTCAATCGCCGCCTGATCCTCAATCTTTTGCGGCAGGAGGGACCGAGAAGCCGCGCCGAATTGGCGACCTTGTCGGGTCTCAGCCCCGCTGCCGTGACCTTCGTGGTCGCCGATCTTGTCGAGGAAGGCATAGTCAAGGAAGGCGAGGCGATCTCGGGCATGACCGGGCGACGGCCGATTCCCGTCCAGATCGACTATGACCACGGCATCGCGATCGGGTTCAAACTGATGCTGGGGGCCGTGGAGTGTGTGGCGACGGATCTCGCAACGAACCCGATCGCGACCATGCGACTGGGGCTCGGAGACCATGCTCCCGACGCTATCGCGGATGTCCTGGCCCGAGCCGTGCCCAGGCTTGTCGCACTTGCCCAGCGTCCCGAGGCGACACTTGCCGGTATTGGCATCTCGATGCCTGGGGTCATCAGCAATGATCAGACGTCGTGCGTCCGAAGCAATCGTTTCGACTGGAACGATGTGCCGCTCGCCCAGATGCTTGCACAGCGCGTCAGCGTGCCGGTCTGGCTCGAGGACGACACCAATGCCTACGCGATCGCGCAACAATTGTTCGGTCTGGGTCGTCAACACAGGAATATGGCGGTGCTGGCGGTCGGTGTCGGCATCGCCTGCGCGCAGATCATTGAAGGCAAGCTGTATCGTGGAGCAAATGGCGCGGCCGGCAAAATGGGTCATACCCTTTTCGAGCCGAATGGCAGACCATGCGAATGCGGCAAGCGCGGATGCCTTATGGCCTACCACTCCGAAGCGGCGGTCGTGCAGCGTTGGCGCGAGGCGACTGGAGGGCGCGACAAAGGGCCGACGGAGTTGCGCAGCGCGCTCGCCGCGGAAGACCCGGTGGTCGTGGGCCTGGTCGAGGAGGCTGGCCGGTGCATCGGAACCGCATTGGCCAATATCACAAACGTCACGGATCCGGAGGTGGTTGTTGCTGGTGGAGAGGCCGTCTCGCTAGGGGAGCATTTTCTGCGTCCCCTTCGAAGAGCGCTCGCCGACGGCGCTTTCCGAGCACCGCCTCCCCTTCTACTGGATTGGAAGGATAATTCCTGGGCGCGGGGCGCTGCGGCCCTCGTCACTCAACGCATGTTCGATTTTGAACTGTCCGGAGGGGTGACGGGCAGACATTGAGGCTCTCGCAGCGAATTGATAAGGATAGGGCTGCAACGCACCCACGCTGCACAGAACTCGACGAATGAATACCAGCTTCCCGCGACTAAAGCTGCCTAGCGCTAAGCTTCACTCACCGCAGCCAGCAGCCAATCGCGAAATGCGCGTACCACGGGCCTTGCCTCGTTGCGCTGGGGGTAGACGAGGAAGTGGTTTGCCTCGGTCAGCGCCACCGTCCGACCGGCGAATGGCTGCACGAGCCGGCCGCTCGACAGTTCGCGCTCGGCGAGTTTGACAGCCTCGAGGCATACGCCCATGCCATCAGCCGCTGCCGCGATCGCCATGAAGCTACGATCGAAGCGAAGCGCGGGCTGTCGCGGCATCGCGGATCCGTTGGCGTGAAACCAGTCCGACCAGCTTACATTCTTGATCATGCTGCGGATCAACGGCACACGATGCAGATCCTCGACCGTCTGAAGCTGCAGTGCCATTTCAGGCGTGCACATCGGCTGCACCTCCACCGGGCCAAGCGAATGGATGACCAGCCCCTCGTGGTGATCGTTCAGGCCATAGACGATATCGACGTCGAACTGGTCCTGGGCGAAGTGCACGGGCGTCGTGTCTGCCGAGATCGTCACCTCGAAACCCGGATTGTCGATCAGAAACCTGTTGAGACGCGGCGCCAGCCACTGCGCCGCGAAACTCGGGGATGAATGCAGGCGCAGCACCAGCGACTGGCGGGCGGATAGCGTCTCCATCGCGCCGCGCAGCAACGCCATGGCCTCGACGACGGGTCGCTGGAACATCAGCCCATCGGCGGTCAGTCGCAACTCGCCGTGGCTGCGGTCAAAGAGAAGCGTGCCGATCTCTCGCTCCAGCTTGGTGATCGCATGGCTGACGGCGCTGGGCGAGAGGTTCAGATCCTTGGCGGCCAGCTTGAATGAGAGATGCCGCGCCGCGGCCTCGAAAGCCGGCAGCCCGCCGATTGGAATCCGCTTCATCAGTTGTCGATCCGTCCGTTTCGCAGTCGCGGCAGGGCTATGACATTTTGTCACCTTGCGAAAGCGAAATGAGAAAATTTCACCCGGCCGGATATGTTTTCACCCGCGGCCATCATTGCTTGTCCAGACAATGTCAACGGCGCAAAACGCGGCGTCACTTTGACCCGCGTCAATTTGCGCGGGCCTTCCAATCACGCCGACCTTTGCCGCGAGGCATCGTCTTTCTGTGAGGCAATCTTGTTATCTAATAGAGGCGCGAAGATCGCGCAGATCATATTCGGAGCGGTGTTATCGTTCCTGGGCTTGTACTTTGCCGCGAATGGCGGCTGGTTGGTGACCTTAGGCGGCACCTTCTATTATCTCATCGTCGGTCTCCTGATGGTCGCCAGCGGCGTCCAAGTGGCGCGCGGCCGCAATTCCGGCTTTGTCATCTATTTCGTGGCCTGGGCCCTGACGCTGGTTTGGAGCTTCGTCGAATCCGGGCTCGACCCGTGGAAGCTCGAGGTACGCCTGTTTGCACCGAGCGTTCTGCTTGCCGCCTTTCTGCTGCCGGGCCTTGGCCGTGGCGTGAAAGCCGCGAGCCCGCGTTTCTGGCGTGGCTTCCAGGCAGCGACGGGTGTCGTTGCCGTGCTCCTGGTGGGCGCGATCCTCTACGCCGCATATGGCCCCGCTTCGGGCGAGACCACGCGGATGACAGCCCAGGCTGCACCGATGCCCCCGACCGACTGGCAGCATTACGGCAATGACGCCGGCCAGAGCCGCTTTGCCGATCTGGCCCAGATCACGTCTGATGCAAGTGGCCTGGAGCTCGCACTCGGGCGACCTGCCTGACGACATCGAAGTGCATCGCAAAGGCCGCGAGTATCACTCGGAATCGACGCCTATCAAGGTCGGCAACACGCTCTACAGCTGCACGCCGCATTCCTGGGTCATTGCCACCGACGCCACCACCGGCAAGGTGAAATGGACCTTCGATCCCAAGCTGCCGCGCACCAATCCGTACATCGTGTGCCGGGGCGTCAGCTACTACGAAGCCCCTCAGGCCGATACCTGCAAGACCCGCGTCTTCGCGCCGACCATGGACGGACGCATGTATGCGCTTGATGCCGAAAACGGCCAGATTTGCGAAGGCTTCGGCAACGGCGGCTTCATCGACCTCAAGGACCAGACCGGCAAGGACGACAATGGCAAGTCCTGGGGCGGTGGCTGGCAGGTCTCGACCTCCACCCCGCTGGTCATGAACGACCGGCTTGTCGTCGGCAGCCGCGTCATCGACAACATGTCCACGGACGAACCCTCGGGCGTCGTACGCGCCTTCGATCCGCTCGACGGACATCAGGTCTGGGCCTGGGACGTTGGCCGCTCGGAAGATGCCCTGCCCGGCCGCCTGCCGGAGGGTGAAGTCTACACCAAGGGCACGCCGAATGTCTGGGGCACCATCACAGGTGATGCCAAGCTGAACATGGTGTATCTGGGTACCGGCAACGCCGCACCCGACTACTACACCGCCTTCCGCCGTCCTTTCGACAACAAGTTCGGCACCTCGCTTGTCGCGCTTGATGTGACGACCGGCAAGCTGCGCTGGCACTATCAGCTCGTGCACAACGACATGTGGGACTTTGACGTGCCGGTTGGCCCGTCGCTCTTCGACATGCCCGACGGCACGCCGGCCCTCATCCAGACCACCAAGATGGGCGAGGTCTTCATGTTCAACCGCGCGACGGGCGAGCCTTTGGTCGAGACCAAGGAAATGCCCTTCGCGCAGAACGGTGGCGCGCCGAATGTTCCCGTCTCACCCACCCAGCCGGTGCCGGTGGGCATGCCCTCGCTGGTCCCGGAGAAACTGACCGAACAAGACATGTGGGGCGCGACGCCGATCGATCAGCTCGCATGCCGCATCGACTTCGCCCGTGCGCGCAGCGAAGGCATCTTCACGCCCATCGGCCCGACGCGTTCGATCGGCAACCCGGCCTTCGACGGTGTGACGGACTGGGGCGGCGCCTCGGTCGATTCGGTGAACAAGGTCATGTACGTCAACACGATGAACATGCCCTTCTATTTCCAGCTGGTCGACCGCGACACGCCTTATGGCAAGGAACTGCTGAAGCAGAAGAGCAGCGGTGGTGAGAACGCCCAGAAGCTCGATGTGCGCCTGCAGGAAAACACGCCCTACCTGGCGACGCTGCGCGCATGGCTCAGCCCCTTCATGGTGCCTTGCGTCCCGCCGCCATGGGGCCAGATGGTGGCGATCGACCTGAAGACGCAGAAGGTGCTCTGGCGCAAAACGCTCGGCAATGCTCGCAAGAACAACGCCTTCGGTCTGACGCGGAACCTGCCGCTGCCCACCGGCACGCCGAACCTTGGCGGTTCGCTGGCAACCGCGGGCGGCCTGGTGTTCATCGGCGCAACCACGGATAACTATGTCCGCGCATTCGATGCCCACACAGGCAAGGAAGTCTGGCGCTACAGCCTGCCCGCGGGCGGACAGGCGAACCCGATGAGCTACGTGGGCGAGGATCGTATTGCCTCATCGAAGAATGCTCCCGAACGGATAGCATATTGCCTCACCAGAATGCTCCCTATGCCCTGCTGAGCTCTGGTAGTTGTTGATCTTCGCCAGGCTCGTTTCCGAATATCATTCTATGCGCGCGATCGCGACGCCAGCCTTTCACCCGTCGTTGCACCGTACGGATTAGTCCATCAGGATACTCGCCGGGATAAATGCTTTGAAGTCGCTCCAGAAGCTCCCGGCCGGTTCTCCATGGCTCAGCTTCAAACCAACTGTAAAGATCATTCGTGACGTTAACCAGCGGGTCAGGCCGCCGACGCTCGCGTTTTAGTTTTGGCTTTGCTTTCGCGGTCGGACGAACTTCGCCCTCCGTCCACGCGATACGCAGGCTTCGCAAAAAGCTCTCGATATCGGGAGCCTCGCTTGAGGGTGTTCCCTGATGCGCAATTTCGGCAAGCCGCTGTTGTCCTGCACGAATGTTGCGGAGGAGCGTCACAGGGTCGAGTTGCTCACTCATGCGCACCAAGGGGTCGCGTACCTCCACCGCCGTCCTTGCATCCGACAATAGCCGTTGATGTGGCGTCGCGGGAGAAGAGTAGAGCTTCTTGACCATCGCTCCATTTCGCTGCTTTTCGAGCAATTTAAACGACGGTTGAAAGAAGTTCACGAACAAGCGTACCGAACGATAAAGCTCCGCAAGTGTCGCTGCAGCTTCAACACCCTCATACCGATGATAGCCAACAATTCGGCGGACGACCGATCCGTTTTTCTGCTCCACATAAGCCTGATCATTTTTGCGATATGGCCGACAGCGCGTGAATTCGATATCTGAATGAACGCAATAGTCCCGGATGGTCTCGTTGATGAATACGCTATCGTTGTCCGTATCAAAGCCAAGCAGCGGGAACGGCATCATGCGGCGAAGCTCGGTCAAAACTTCCGTCAAGAGCTTCTGTTCGCGAACAATCAGAGGCGCGCATTCGGTCCAACCGGTCGCAATATCCGTAAGGACAAGAGTATGAATAAAGCTGCCGCGTGCGTTGGGACCGGAGTGCGACACCAGATCGGCCTCGATGAAGCCAGGTGCGGGATCACCCCAGTCGGAGAACTTTCGAATTGGGATACTCCGCTTCAATGCCGATGAAGCAACGGAACGTCGGCGTCGACGGCCGCCTGCTGTTTCTCGCACGCTTTTCAACGCACGGTCGATGGTAGCCGCACTCATCTGTAGCAGAAGTGTGCGGACCTGATCGTCTAACTTCAAATGGCCATGTTGTTCCATCGATGAGATCAGAATTGGCAGCAAGGGTTTCAATCGCTTGCCACAGATGCGGTCGGAGGCTTCCCACAAAACAATAAGAGCCTGTCGGGTCGCCTCGTCATAAATCTGCGCCCGCGTTCGCGATTGCGGTTGCCTATCCGCCCCCCGCAATAAACGCATCGCGTGTTTGCGATGCATCCCACTAATCGAAACGAACTGATCGAGGATCCGCGATTTTTCCTCCCGCTTTCCGGCCACATAGCGCTTTGCCAGAGCAGCAACCAATTCCTTCTTCGTCGTCACGCTGATCAGCCTCATCTGATTTGCTCCGCACCCACAAATGCTGGGAGCAAATCAGATGAGGCAACGGCCAACAATCAGGGAACATTTCTAGTGAGGCAATGCGGGATGGCCGACAGTATGTCGTCATCACCGCTGGTGGCCATGGCGCGCTCGGCACGTCCTATGGCGACGAAACGATCGCATTCGCCCTGCCGAAATAACCTCGAAAACCTCCACCCGCTCGATCAACGTCGAGTGGGTGGATGTGCCTGTGCAATGAATGCATGTGCATGAACCGCCGCGGCAAGACAGACCGTCGTGCCGCGGCATCGTGACCACCGCTGTCAATATCGGTGGCGCCTGAAATCAAACACGAAAGGAATACCACCATGAAATGGTCCGCACCAAAGTTCATCGAAGTCAGCTGCGGAATGGAAATCAATCGCTACGCACCGGCTGATGGCGGTGAGCCAATCCTGTTCTAAGCAATTGGACATACCGTCTCGCTAAGTCTGCCGGCGACGGCGTTGCGTTGTTTCGACGACTTGTATCGACGCCTCCGCCGGCAGCTCGTCAGTCACCACCATCCGGCTTTTGGACGACATCTTTCACGGAAGCCGCGACCGGTCTCCCATCGACAACATGGCGGCCGCGGATCAGCCCATGCGCTCGGACTTGTAAGAACCGGGGCTCGGCGGGAAGACGATGGTCTTGTTGCCGTTCATGAAGACGCGGTGGTGGATATGGGCATGCACCGCGCGGGCGAGCACCTGGCTCTCCACGTCCCGGCCGATCGAGACATAGTCTTCAGCGGATTGCGCATGTGTGATCCGGGCCACGTCCTGCTCGATGATCGGACCTTCGTCCAGATCTTCCGTGACATAGTGTGCCGTCGCGCCGATAAGCTTCACGCCACGCTCGAAGGCCTGCTTGTAGGGGATGGCTCCCTTGAAGCTGGGCAGGAACGAGTGGTGGATGTTGATGATGCGGCCCGACATCTTCTTGCAGACCGCGTCGGACAGTACCTGCATGTAGCGGGCAAGCACGATCAGCTCCGCGCCCGAGGAGGTGACGATCTCCATCAGCCTCGCTTCAGCCTCAGGCTTGTTTTCCCTGGTCACCTTGATGTGGTGGAACGGGATGTCGTGGTTGACGATCACCTTCTGATAATCGAAATGGTTGGACACGACACCAACGATGTCGATCGGCAAAGCGCCGATCTTCCAGCGGTAGAGCAGATCGTTGAGGCAATGCCCAAAGCGTGAGACCATGAGCAGCACCTTCATGCGCTCGTCGCTGTCATTGAACCGGTACGTCATCGCAAAAGCTTTGGCGACCGGACCAAAGCCTGATCTGATCTCCTCTTCCGAAACGTCTTCCTGTGACAGGAAGGTCAGGCGCATGAAGAACAGACCGGTCTCCTGGTCATCGAACTGTGAGGAGTCGGAGATGTAGCAGCCCTTTTCGGCCAGATAGCCGGTGATGGCTGCCACGATGCCACGGCTCGATTGACAGGAAACGGTCAGGACGTGACTTTTCATTGGTGGATCTCGTGGACAGGGATGTCAAAGTGGTGGCGTGGCCCTTCAGGCCAAGCCAAGTGATGCATGACGGCAAGCTCATGCGGCGAGCAGCGCCTTGAGCCTGATGTCAGGTGACGCGAGCGCCGCGGGGTCGACGGACCTGCCTGACGCGATAAGCATTTCGGCAAGCCGGATGTCGCGGGCAACAGCATTGCCGGGACCTATGCCACTGGCTGAGAGCAACAGGCCGACATCATTCATTTCGAAGATGATGAAGGCGCCGTTGCCGAGGTCACGCCGAACGGATCGGGTGCCGCCGGTGGAGAGGCCCGCGACCTGGAGCGTGAGGTCGAATTGATCGGACCAGAACCATGGCACGGCGGCAATCGTTTCGCTTGCGCCAACAAGATTGGCGGCGGCGATCAGGGCATGTTCCTGGGCGCTGCGCCATGACTCCAGACGAACGCGCCGGCCACCGTAATGAGCAAGTGGGAATGAACAGCAATCCCCGGCCGCCCATATATTTGGGTCGCTCGTCTGCAAATGCCGATCAACGGCGATGCCGTTGTCGATGGCAAGGCCTGCTTCCGCCGCGAGTTCGACATTCGGGAGCGAGCCGATGCCGACAACGAGCATATCCGCCTCGATGACGCGGCCATCCGACAACGTCAAACGAATATCCTCGTCCGAGGCGCATAAAGTCTCAACACGAGCATTGCAGACGATATCAACGCCCTCGGCCTCATGTCGCGCCGCCACCGCGGCGGCGATCTCGGCGAGCACGCCGCGAGACAGGATCCGTGGCAGGCCTTCCAGCAAGACAACATAGGCCCCAAGACGTCGAGCGCTTGCCGCCAGCTCCAAACCGATGAAGCCACCGCCCAGGATAGCGAGCCGACTGTCGTGCGTCAGGTGCTCCCGGATGTGGAGAGCATCGGCGTGTGTGCGCAGCGACAGGACGCGCGGGCATTCAGCCTGATCGCCCGGCAGACCTCGCGCGCGGGCACCCGTGGCCAAAAGCAGCTTGGCATAAGGCAGACGCTCGCCACTATCGAGTTCCACCGCCCTGTTCACGCGATCGAGACGTGTCGCGGATGCGCCAAGCCGCAGCTCGATGCTCTTATCGGCATAATCGCCAAGATTTGCGATGAAGCGCGGATCGGCACCGGCGACGATGCCGTCCTTGGACAGAGGCGGCCGCTCATAGGGCGGATGATCCTCGGCTCCGACAAGCGTAATCGCTCCGTCGAAGCCGCGATCGCGCAGGCTGAGCGCGGCGCGACCACCGCATTCTCCGGCACCGATGATAACGATGGAAGTCATTTAAGAGACCCTTGATGCTGGACGATCGGATCAAGCGGCCCGGCGAGCGAAACGCGGCGCTGCCGGAGCCTCCAGTCGAGGTCAGCCAATCATGCTTTCAAGCAAGACCGGAGCACCCGTTTTTGCCGACAGCGTCGCTCCTTCCGCCATGGCGAGCGCGGCAACGCCATCGTCAAGCGTCACCGGCAAGGACTTGCCGCCGTTGACCGCATCCACGAAGGCTGCCCACTCGGCCGCATAGGCGGGCATGTAACGCTCAAGGAAGAAATAGGTGGGCTTGGCGCCGGTCACGCCCCGCGTCGTTGATTTCACCACGGTGTTCTCAAGCATGTTCTGCGCCTGCAGCAGCCCCTCGGAGCCCAACAGTTCCAACCGCTGATCATAGCCATAGACCGCGCGTCGGCTGTTCTTGATGACGGCGATGCGACCGTCGGCATAGGTCAAGGTTACGACGGCGGTATCGACATCGCCGGCGCTCCCGATCTCGGGATCGACGATCGACGAACCGACCGCCGTCACGGTTGCGGGTGCCGCACCCATGATGAAATTCGCCATGTCGAAGTCGTGGATCATCATGTCCCGGAAAAGGCCACCCGAGACCTTGATATAGGCGACCGGCGGTGGGGCCGGGTCGAAGGAGGTGATCGACAGCAGCTCTGGCTTGCCGATCTCGCCGGCATCGACGGCCTTCTTGAGCGCGGCGAAATTCGGGTCGAAGCGGCGGTTGAAGCCGATCATCACCGGGCGGCCCGCCTTTGCGACGACCTTCTGGCAAGCCCGCGCGCGCTCAAGGCTGAGATCGACAGGCTTTTCGCAGAGCACTGCCTTTCCGGCCGCTGTTGCTCGCTCGATGAGGTCGGAGTGGGTGTCGGTGGAGGTGGCGATCAGGACGGCATCGATCGTGCTATCGCCCAAAATTGCGTCCGTGCTGCGCACTTCGGCGCCATACTGGGCCGCGATCTTTTCCGCGGCGGATGTATTGATATCGGAGACGGCGGCGAGCGTGCTGCCGGGATGGCCGGAGATAGCGGTGGCGTGGACGCCAGCGATACGGCCGGCGCCGAGAAGGCCAACTTTAAGCATCGGATATTCCTTTTCGTTAGAGACCGAGTTCGGTCTTGAAGGCATTGAACTCGCTGTCGCCGATCGCGACATTGTGCTTGGGCTGCGGGTATGCGCCGCTATTCACATCCGCGATGAACTCACGGAATGCGGAAACACGTTCCTTCTGCAGCCGCTCGAACTCGGCGGCGAAGTTGCGATAGGTCTTGGCGTGGCGGGGTCGATGTCCGTCCGTGTGGCCAAGCACGTCCTCTGCGAAGAGATATTGTGCGTCGGCGCCCGGTCCGGCGCCCATGCCGAGCATGATCATCGAGGTGTTCTTGGAAATCAGCTCGCCAACGCGATCCGGCACCACTTCCAGTTCCGCGCCGAAGCAGCCGATCGCCTCCAATTGCTTGACGTGACGAAATACGTCGACAGCCTCCCGCGCCGTCTTGCCAACGGCGCGAAAGCCGGTCCAGGTGATGTAGGACGGGATGAGCCCGACATGCGCGACAATGGGAACGTGATTGTCACAGAGCACCTTCTGGATAGCGAGCGAGGCGGCGCAATAGAAACAATCCCCACCCATGGCGGAGAAATGGTAGGTGCCACGCAGATAGTCCTCGGCGGTTGCCAGCGGCCGCCCTTCGAACTTGCCCCAGCCGCCATAGGGAAGGCCGACCTGGACGAAACAGCGACCGGCAGCCTCGCGCATTTCCGGCGAGAAGAAACGGCCTTCGATCGACAACATGTGGATGCCCGCCGCGTTGGCGGCAGCAGCCTCCTCCAGTGTTGTCACGTAAAGCATCGATATCTTTTCGCCGCGCGCCTTCATGGCGCGAATGTCGGCGACCGTCGGTCGGGTATTCTTGTGAACCATTGGACTACACCGTGAATGCGTTGCGGAAGGCAGTGAGTGCGGCCTCCGGATCGCCGGAAGCAAAGGCTTCCATGCCGACGGGGCCGCTATAACCCATGGCCTTGAGTGCTCTTGCGATGCCGTGCCAGTTCACTTCGCCCGTTCCCGGCTCGCAGCGGCCGGGAACGTCGGCGACCTGGATCTCGCCGATCCATGGCAAGGATTTGCCGCAAAGTTCAATGAGGTTCCCCTCGCCGATCTGCGCGTGGTAGAGGTCGAGATTGAGCCGCAGGCGCGGGTGGTCGATGCTGGAGACGAGTGCCAGCGTATCCTCGGCGCGAGCGAAGGGGACACCCGGATGATCGACCGGCAGGTTGAGGTTCTCAAGCGTGAAGGTCACGTTCTCCGCCTCGGCCATATCGACGATACGACGCAAGGTGTCGCTCGCCTTCAGCCACATGGCGCCGGTAACGACCTCGATCGGCTGGACAGGCAGACCGCCCTCCCCAAGCCCGGTTCCATGCAGGTTGAGACGCTGGACACCGAGCCGCTTTCCGATCTGAGCCGTTTCGCGTGCACTGCGTAGAAGCTCGTCGGCCCCTTCGTCATCCGTCAGCCGCCCCGTGAGGTAGCCATTCATGATGGTGAAGGAGGCGCCTGTCGCCTCGAGCTTGGCAAGATCATGGTCCGGCCAGTTCCAAAGGCCGACGCCGAAGCCCATGTCCTTGAGACGGGAGGCGCGCCATTCGATGGGGCGGTCCCGCCAGATCATTTCGGCGCAAGCCGCTAAAGCAAACTGTGTCATGTGATTATATCTCTATAAAAACGTCGCCATTCTCGACCTTCACAGGCCAAGTCTTCAAGTTGATGCAGGCAGGCGCGCGCTTGGCCTCGCCGTTCTTGTAGTTGAAAACGCCTCCATGTTTCGGGCACTCGATCGTGCCTTCCATCACCAGGCCGTCAGCGAGATGCACATGCTCGTGCGTGCAGATGCCATCGATGCAGAAGAATTCGTCCTCGGGGCTTCGAATGACCAGGAAGGAGCGTCCTCCCTGGTCGAAGACGATTTGCTCTTCGACTTCCATGTCGTCGGCTGCACACGCGCGGGTCCAGGTGCCCATCATTTCATCCTTCGGTATTTCGGTTCATGAATAGTCGACATCAGCCGGCCGCAGTGGAAAGCTGCGCGTGGCCATCATGGGTGGTGCGGTAGCCGTCGATTTGGGCTTCGAGTTCCGCCATGGTCTCGCCGCCCGCCATTAGGTCGGTGATCTCCTCACGCGTCTTCTCCCCCTTGCGGAAATCCGCCGCGATCGCGCCACGGATCAGCACCGCGAAATGATCGCCCACCGCCATGGCATGCATCACCTGATGGGTGATGAAGACGACCGCCAGACCACGGCGCTTCGCCTCGTTGACGATCCGGAGTACATGGGTCGCCTGCTTGACGCCGAGCGCGGCCGTTGGCTCGTCGAGGATGAGCACCTTCGCACCAAAGTGGACGGCACGTGCGATGGCAAGCGACTGCCGCTCGCCTCCGGACAGGCCTCCGACCAGCCGGTCGCCGTCATCGATACGGGTGATGCCGAAATCCCGGATGGCCTTGACCGCGACCTCGTTGGCCTTCCTTCGGTCGAACACCTTGAACGGCCCCCAACCCTTGGTCGGCTCGACGCCGACGAAGAAGCTGCGGCCAATCGACATCAGCGGAAACGTGCCGCCGAACTGATGAACCGTCGCTATTCCACGGCTGCTCGCATCGCGCGGTCCAGTGAACTCGATCGGACTGCCGTCCATCTCGATGGTTCCTGAATTCGGGCGATAGACGCCGGACAGCGTCTTGATCAGGGTGGACTTCCCCGCGCCGTTGTCGCCGAGCAGACAGAGCACCTCGCCTGGACAGATGTTCAGCGAAATGTCGTTGAGGACGTCGATCGGGCCGAAGGACTTGCAGATATTCTTGAGCGTCAGAATGGGCGTGGACATGATCGTTCTCACTTCTTCTTCGGCGAGTAGGACAGGGCCATGCTGCGGAAGGTGTTGTTCATCAGCACCGCGAGCAGCAGCATCACGCCGATGATCAGGCTCGACCAGTTGCGGTCGAAGGACGTGAAGTAGATGCCCTGGTTGACCACCGCGAAGGTGATGGTGCCGAAGAAGATGCCGATGATGGAGCCAAAACCACCTGTCAGCAGCACACCCCCCACCACCACCGAGATGATCGAGTTGAAGATGAAGGACATGCCTGCCGAGACCTGAGCAGAGTTGAACAAGATCGCTTGACACATGCCCACAAAGGCCGCGCTGGTCGACGACAGCACGAAAAGCACGATCGTCAGCTTCGTCGTCGGGATGCCAGCGTTGCGAGCGCTGATCCTGTCGCCACCCATGGCGAAGATCCAGTTTCCAAAAGGCGAGAAGTGGATGAAGAACACATAGATCGCAGTCAGCGCCAGCCACCAGAAGATGATGACCTGGAAGGTGTTGCCGACAAAGGATCCGAACACGAACTTGGCTGCTTCCGGTGCCTTGAGCGCCACGCTGGTCGTACCCGTCAGCATGACCGAGAGACCGAGCACGAAGCCCGCGACCGCGAAGAGCGTTCCAAGCGTGACGATCAGCGACGGCACATTGGTGCGAATGACGAGGTAGCCGTTGATCAGGCCGACCAGCACTCCCAGGCCGAGCGAGGCCGCGATCCCTAGCCAGATGGGCATTCCGTAATAGCCCGAGATGATCGCGACGGTCATGGAGCCGGCCGGAATCATCGAGCCGATGGAGATATCGAGTTCGCCGGCAATCATCAGCAGTCCGATCGGAAATGCGACGATGCCGAGATTGGCGGCGACGTTCAGCCAGCTCGCGGCTCCCGCCGGCTTCAGGAAGTCCATGCTTCCGAAGACGAGGAAAAAGGCGAAGACGCCGACGAGGCCGAGAAAGGCTCCGGCCTCGGGCCTGCGAAACAGGCCGCCAACGGAGAAGCTGGTGACGGACGTTACTTTCGGTGTCCGCGCCATGGCGATTGGCTGGCTTGCGGTTTTCAAACTCATGATGGTTCCCCTTCCCGGCTTGCGGGTTGTCGTAAGGCCGCTCCCTGGGAGGTGCAGGGAGCGGCCGGCGAGCGCGCGTTCTTAGCGGGCGCCCTTCGATACGCCCTGCAGCGTCGAGTCGATGTTGGAGGCATCGACGATACCCGGTCCGGTCAGAACGGGCTTCACCGGAAGGTCCGTGCCGAAATCGATGTGAGAGGCAAGCAGCGTGACGGAGAGAAGCGACTGCAGGTAGGGCTGCTGGTCGATGGCAAAGAACTGCGCCTTGTTCTTGATGCGGTCAAGCGCTGCCTCGTTGAAGTCGAAGGAGCCGAGCTTGACGCTTTCGACCTTGCCGGCCTGCTGAATGCCGCTTGCGGCCGCATCCGCGTCTCCCGCGCCAATGGTGATGACGCCGTCAATCGTGCCGTCCTGCGTCAGCGTCGCCTTGACGGCCTCGGCAATAGCGGTCGGATCGCCAAAGCTCGTCGCCGGGAGCGGCAATTGCTTGCCGGTGCCGCCCGCCTTGGTGATGCCGTCGATCACGCCTTTGCAGCGGGCCTCCTGGTTGGCGCTGCCTGGCAGGGTGTTGACGCAGAGCACATTCTTCTGACCACCCTTGCCGAAATAGTCGCCGCCCGCAACGCCGGCGATATATTCATCCGAGCCGACATAGTTGAATGCACCGAGCTCCTTCGCCTTTTCGAGCGAACCGGCATTCATGAGAATGACCTTGATGCCGGCGCTGGTCGCGGCCTTGATCGCCTCGTCCTCGGCCTCCGGAACCCAGTTCGGGACGACCAGCCCGGTCACGCCCTGGCTGATCGCGGTGCGCACGAGGCCGGCGGCGTCGGGGCCGAGATTGTCGTAGGTCTGCAGCTGAAGATAAGTCACCTTGCCGCCATTGGCCTCGATGACGAAGCGGCTGTCATCGACGCCTTTCTTGATCTTGGTCCAGAAGGCATCGTCCGTCTTGCCACCGACCACGGCGACATTGGCGGCCAACGCCACGCCTGCGGTGAGACAGATAGCAACCGTGGCCGCAAGGGCCTTGGTCATGGTGGTCAGCATTGTCATTGGGTTTCCTCCCCCAGTTTCCGCCGGATGGCGGGTTCAAAGATATGATGCTTCCCCTTCAAGCACCCGCCTCCTCGCGGGTATCTTGGGTCGTCGTCTGCTCAAGAGTTGGCGCGGGCCGCCTTGGCATTCACACGCGCTTTCTTCTTCTCGAAGCGCGCCTCCATCTGCACGTCGCCCTCCTTGGTGCCGTCGTGCCAGGTGCCAAACCACTTATCGAGCGGGATCAGACCGTCGCCGCCGTAATTCACCTCGAAATACTTGTGGTGCAGGTAATGGGCATAGGCATGCGTATCGAGCGGCGTATCCTCGGTGACCTCAAGCTTGTCGAAGCCGATATGCCCGTTGACCGCGCCGAAACCTGCAATGTGAAGCTGAAACAGCGCAATGATCGGGTTCGAGGGGATCACGAGGTGCCACAGGGCGACGGCGTGGTAGAGAAAGCCTTCGACCGGGTGCATCGACAGCGACGACCAAGGTGACGGGTTCACCGAGTTGTGGTGCACCGAATGAACCCAGCGATAGAGCGGCCCCCAGTGGATCAGCCGGTGAATGATGAAGAAGTGCACTTCATGGATCATCGGCGCGGCGACGACGAGAAACGCCAGATAATAGGGATTGTTCGCCCAGGTGAGCCACGGCACCCAGCCATTGGCGAAAACCCAGAGGAAGGCCACTTCGACGACTGTCCAGAGCGGGATCGACAGGAAGAACGAACGCAGGAAATTGTCGATGTTCTGGCTTTTGAACCAGAAAACATCGGACGGCTGCTCGCCGGGGAATTTGGCGTTGTACTTGAACCGGTTGCCTTGCCTGCGCTTGACGTAGAAGAAGAATTCCACGGAGCCGTAGAAGACGAAGATGGCGGTGGCATTGACCGCGTAGAGCCAAAGCGCCCAGCCCCAGCTCAGCGTCTTCATCACTTCCGCGTCGGGCACGACATAAAACCAGTAGAGAAGAGCCGTCGCCATGTGGAAGGCATTCCACGGCCAGATATATTCCGGCAGCCATTTCAGGATGGATGGAATTTTCGGTGGCCACGCCCAGAACGGCGCTATCTCGATACGCCCGTTCGGCGCCCAGTCGCCGCGCTTGTTGCGCTTTCCATATTTGAGATCATCCATCTTCATGCCTCCCCGACGCCGCGTGTCCAATGTTCCTCATGGCGGGAGGCCGCCCGACATCCGGGCATAGTTCCACCGTCTTCGGGCACGTGCCCAAAGCGATCAAACCAACGATGTCGAGACCATTTCCTCCCGAGCCGAGCGACCGCTGCCGCGCTCACCCACCTTCCTCTGACCGGTACAATGCCAACTTGACGCCCGCCAAATCAAGGCGCATTTCTTTCGCAAGATGCATTCGTATCATTCATCTCAGAAAACTCGAGCAATGATATATTTCGTATCACGGAGCCATGATGAAGAGACCGACAATCCGCGACGTCGCCGAAAAGGCGGGCGTCTCCGTGGCGACGACCAACCGGGTATTGTCGGGCGCGGAAAGCGTCAGCGCGAAGACGCGCGAGAAGGTGCGCGAAGCGGCTGAAGCGATCGGCTTTTACGGTCTGGGAGCGATTGCTGCGCGCAACAACGCCGCGCGGCCGCGATATCGCTTCGGGGTCATCCTTCTTCAACCGCACCGCCCGTTTTATCAGCTGGTGGCACGCGCGCTTGCCGAGGCAGCGCGGGCACAAGAGGCTTTCGATATCGAACTCCGGATCGAACATCTGGAGGACCTGTCTCCCCAGAACACGGCGGAGCGCGCCTTGGCCCTCGCAAGCGAATGCGACGCGGTGTGCGTGACGACCGCCGTGCATCCCGTTGTCACCAAGGCGATCGAGGAAATCCGGGCGCGCGGCATTCCCGTCTTCGCGCTGATCTCTCAGCTCGCCGCCACCGGCCAGATCCACTACATCGGCCTTGATCACTGGAAGGTAGGAAGGACCGCCGCCTGGGCTTTTCATCACATCTGCAAGTCTCCGGGAAAAATCGCGCTCCTGGTGGGCAATCCACGCTTTCGGAACCAGGAAATGAACGAGACCGGCTTCCGATCCTATTTTCGCGAGCATGCCAGGGACTTCACGCTGCTTGAACCGTTATCGACGTTCGAATCCTCCGCGGTCGCCGAGGAGATGACGGAGAGGGTATTGAGCGACCATCCGGATCTGGCGGGGCTCTATGTGGCTGGCGGCGGGATTAGCGGGGTGCTCGCCGCGCTGCACACGACAGGCCGCGCCGGCACGCTTGTGGTGGTGGGATACGAACTGATGGACAATGTACGGTCGGCCCTGCTCGACGGCGCGCTGACCTTGTCGATCTCGCATCCACTCGCGCAGCTCGCCGGCGAGGCGATCACCGGGATGATCAGCGCGGTCGCTTCAAAGGAAGCGAATGCCAGTTATACGAAAATAGTACCCTTCAATCTCTATACGCGAGAGAACGTGTGAGATTTCGCAGCGCGCCCTAGTCGTCATTGCGCAAGACGTTCATGCCGCAATGCGTTTGCGAGGTAAAGCGCAAAGACATTCTCACTACAATATAATATATAGATTTTATCGTCTTTTATTCCGATGAGACTTCTTGCACCCCTATTCCTTCAATCCGGAGCGAAGGAAACGGCATGGCACGACATCAGATAGATCGAATTGAACAACGGTCAGCACGCCTGACAAATGAGGAGGAGGCGATTTCGGCGGCTCGCGTGTTGGCGGAACGCTTCAAAATTGAAGCCTCGTCGCGCGACCAGGAGCGCTTGCTTCCCCATCACGAGCTGGATGCCTTATCACGGGCAGGTCTTCTGGCGATTACGGTTCCTCACGAATACGGCGGGATCGATGTCTCCAACAGCGTGCTTGCCGAGGTGACCGCCATTCTCGCCGAGGCAGATGCATCGATCGGCCAGATCCCGCAGAATCATTTCTACATTCTCGAAGCGCTTAGAACGGATGGCACGGAAGAACAGAAACAATTCTTCTTCGCACGCGCGCTGGCCGGCGACCGGTTCGGCAATGCCCTGTCCGAACGCGGCACCAAGACCGTCGGACACTACAACACCCGAATTGTCCGTGATGGGCTCGGCTATCGCATCAATGGCCGAAAGTTCTATTCGACCGGTGTCATATTTGCCGACTGGATCACGGTCTTCGCATTGGACGAGAACGATCGACTGACAATGTCTTTCGTGCAGAAAGGAAGCGATGGTGTAGAGATCATCGATGATTGGGATGGCTTCGGGCAACGCACGACCGGCAGCGGTACGACGGTGCTTGATAATGTCTACGTCCCGGCCGATGCTGTCGTGCACCATCACAAAGGTTTCGAGCGGCCGACGACGATTGGCTCGGTGGGGCAGATCATCCATGCCGGGATCGACCTCGGCATTGCCCGCGCGGCTTTTAAAGAAATGGTCGAGTTCGTGAAGACCCGATCGCGGCCGTGGACAAACAGCGGCGTCGACAAGGCATCGGAGGATCCGTTGACCATCGCCAAGGCCGGCGAAATCGCGATCAGATTGGAAGCGGCGTCCGCGCTGGTCGAACGTGCCGGAAACAAGGTGGACATCGCCCAGATCGACACCACCGAGGAAAACGTCGTTGCGGCAACGCTCGCCGTGGCGGCAGCGAAAGTGCTGACATCGGAAATCGCGCTCGACGCCTCCAACGCCCTCTTCGAACTCGCCGGCACGGCCTCCACGAGCACAGGCCTCAACCTCGACCGGCACTGGCGTAATGCACGGACGCACACGCTGCACGATCCGGTACGCTGGAAATACCATGTGGTTGGCAACTATCATCTCAACGGCGCAATACCGCCGAGAAGCGGTGCACTCTGAGAGACGAAAATAGCCCCGCCGCATGCGACGGGGCTATCTAGCTAGGTCGGGAGCACCACTGTTTAGCTATAGAGGCTGACTTCGGGGATCTTGTCGTTGAGAACGAACTCGCCGACTTCCTTGGCCTTGTAGAAGACGGGATCGTGCAGCGTGTGCGTTCGGACATTTCTCCAGTAGCGGTCGAAACGATAGGACTCAGCCGTCGAGCGGGCACCTGTCAGCTCGAATACGCGGGAGGTGATGTCGAGCGACACGTTTGTGGCGTGCACCTTGGCCGCATAGGCTTCGGCGGCTGCTTCCCCGCGCTCGCGCGCCGTGACGTCAGCACCACGAGACAGCGCATCCTGAACCGCACCGGCCGCCTGATCCGCCAAGGCAGCGGCGGCCTTCACCGACGCCGTAAACTCGCCGACGCGCTCGAGGATGTAGGGATCGTCCTGTGCGCGGGCGACGCCCGACGTGACCCAGGGGCGCGTGGTCGTCCTGACATAGTCGACAGCCTGCGCAAGAGCGCCTTCGGCGGTGCCGAGGTAGAAGTTCACGAATACAAGCTGGATCAGCGGCGTGTTGAAGCTAGCCAGCACCGGGGGTGCTGCTCCCTCCTCCGCCGGTGCGCCAATCAAATCCTCTTCGTAAACGGGGAAATCCCGAAACTCGACGCTACCGCTGTCGGAAAGCCGCTGGCCGATATTGTCCCAGTCATCGTTGGCGATATAGCCCGGCCGATCGGTGGGAACCGCGAAACTCGCGACCTTTCCGTCCAGCGTGGCATTAGCGTTAATGTAGTCGGAGATCCGCGCCGCCGTGGAGAAGGACTTGCGGCCGTTCAGCACATAGCCGTTGCCACGCCTCGTCAGTGTGAGGCCCGGATCGCGAGGATTGACGGCGGCACCCCAGTAAAGGCCCTTGGCGACCGTTTCGGTGCCAAGCGCGTTGGCGCGAGCCGCGTCCTCGAGCGCCCAGTAGATGTATTGGCTGTTGACGAAGTGATAGCCGAGCAGCTGTCCGATCGAGCTTTCACCACGGGCAAGGATGCGAACGAGCCTCAAGCCATCGACCCAGTCGAGGCCGCCCCCTCCGATCGCAGGGGCGTGCAGCGCGTTGAGCAGTCCGGCATTCTTGAGCTTGACGATCTCACTGAGCGGCGGGCGGCCGTCACGGTCGAGTTCGGCGCCTCGGCTTGCGAGGTCAGCTGAAATCTCCTCCGCCCGCGCGAAAAGCTCGGCCCTTGTCGCGCCTCGCGCGGCGACGTGAATGACATTGGATTGGCTCATCGAAAACTCCCATTGAAAATAGAGCAGTCCGGCAGGTGATCCGCCGGACTGGCGTGCCTGCGGTCAGAAAAGCTTTGCTGGAATCCAGGGAGCGGTGACCACGTCGCTGGTGTTGAACTCGGGCAGCTTCTTCGCCAGATCCTCGATCGTCTTGACGTTCGCCGACCTCAGCGCCGCTTGCGTCAACAGCGTCGGCTTCACCGTGATGTTGTGGGGCACCTCTTCGCCGGCGATCTGCAGGGCCGCGGCGCGAATGGATACGGCGCCGACGACGGCGGGATTGGTCGCGACGCTCGCCACCCAGGGGCTTCCCTCCTCGGTGATCTCCTGGATATCGGCGGTGGAAACATCGGCGGAATAGATCTTCAGCTTGGATGCGATGCCGAGGTCGTTGGCCGCCAGTTTCACGCCGCGCGCGAACTCGTCATAGGGAGCGAAGACGACGCTGATGTCGGGATTAGCCGTCAGCGCCGCCTTCGCCTGGTCCGCCGTCGATGTCGCGGTCGTGTCGCTCACATTGCCGAAGCGTGCCTTCTCGACAACGCCTTTGCTATCGGCCTTGAATTTTTCCCAGACCTCGTTGCGGCGATCGAGCGGCGCGAAACCGGCGACATAGACATAACCGGCATTGAAGCTCGCTCCGTTTTCCTTCACCGCCTGCTCGAGCGCCTGCTTCGCAAGCTCATGATCACTCTGCTCGACCTGCGGTATCTTGGGGTTGTTCAAATTGACGTCGAAGGCGACGACCTTCACGCCCTTGTCGAGCGCCAGCTGCACGACGTCGCCGAGAGACTCCGGCAAGCCGTGATCGACGACGATCCCCTGAACGCCGAGGTTGACGGCCTGGAGGATCTGCTCGCGCTGTTCGGCGGCGTTCTGGCGGCCGGGGAAGACGCGGAGGTCTATGCCGAGCGACCTTGCCTGCGCCTCCGCGCCGGCCTGATAGGCCTGGAAGAAATCTCCGGCCGAAATGTAGCTGATCAAGGCAAGCTTGACGCCGCCCTTGTCGAATGGCGCGGGCGCACCGGCCAGCCCCTCGGCGTGAGCACAACTCAAGGCAACGAATGAAATCGCGGCGGCGGAAAGCGCCAGGCGGCTGAAGGTCTTCATGATGCGCTCCTAAAAAGATCCAAGTTATCCGCGGCTTTTCACCCGCATTTTCATTAGGGTATAATTTCTACCTTTTTAGTAGACAAATTGCTCCGATATTTCCGCTGAACAGGAAAAACTTTGTGCGATTTGCGTGCGGGGCGGGAAACGCTTTGCCTGTCGCGACACCGGGTTCCGGTGCAACTTGTCGGCAATGAAACCGGTTTCATTGAGGGCAGATCAGAACGAAATAGCTCGCGTAAAAGACATCTAAATCAGAGTGATGCCTCCCAACAGTCGCCTCTCGATCCCCCTCACTCGTGGTTCGCCCATGTCTCTGCTCTCCGTTGAAAATCTATCCCGAAGCTTTGACTCAACGCGTGCGCTGTCTGGTGCCTCGCTATCGATCGCCCGCGGCGAGATCGTCGCGCTCATGGGCGCGAACGGCGCGGGCAAATCGACACTCGTGAAAATCCTCTCCGGCGTGCTCTCCGCCCATGGCGGAGAGGTGACCATTGACGCTCGACCCTTCGCGCCGCGAACGCCGGCGCAAGCAGCGGCGCGCGGCATCGTGACCGTGCATCAATCGACCGATCTGGTCGGCGCACCGGGGCTGACGGTCGCCGATGTCTTGCTCCTCAATCGCTTCGCCGACCGCAGCCAGCCGTTCTTCGTCTCAAGACGCGCTGTCCGCGCGCGGGCAAAGGCCATGCTCGACACGGCTGGCTTTGAACTTCCGCTCGATCGCGATTTCGCGGACCTCGGCGCCGCCGACCGGCAGTTGGTCGCGATTGCGCGTGCCCTTGCCAACAAGGCGGACCTGCTGATCCTCGACGAGCCGACAGCCAGCCTGTCGTTCGAGGAAAGCCAGCGACTGTTCGACATCCTGCTGCGCCTGCGCGCGCAAGGTCTCGCCGTTCTCTACATCTCGCACCGGACCGCAGACCTGCGGGCCATCGCCGATCGGGCGTTGGTCATGCGCGGCGGCCGTGTGGTCGGCGCCTTCGAAAAACCGATCGACTTCAGCGCCGCGATCGAAACGATGATCGGTCGCAAGCTGGAGAAAGCCCGGCGGGATACGCGCGCTGAAACGGGCCTTGCCATTTTCGAGATGGCGAATATCAAGCTTCTCGCCAACAGTGCGCCATTCGACCTTTCCATCCGCGAGGGCGAAGTCGTCGCCATCACCGGCGTGCTCGGCGCCGGCAAGAGCCGGCTACTGTCGGCCATCTTCGGCACCGGAACGCTGGCCTCGGGCACAATGACACTCGACGGCCACATCTACCGACCCAGCGGTCCTGCCACTGCCATCGCGGCCGGTGTTGTGATGGCCGCCGAGGATCGGCATCATTCCTCCCTCATGCCGCCGTCATGGCCGGGAAACAGCGTGGCCGCGACGATCAGCCTTCCGCACCTGCGCAAATGGTATCCACAGGGCTTCTTGTGGGGCAACCGCGAAACACGCGAGGCCGAGCAGGCGATCAGGCGGCTGCGCATCAAGGCCCCCGGTCCGGACGCATCGATATGGACCCTTTCCGGTGGCAACCAGCAGAAGACCGTTCTCGCTCGCTGGGAAGCGGAACCGAGCCGGCTTCTGTTGCTCGACGAGCCATTCCAGGGCGTCGATGTTGGCGCCCGGCAGGACATCATCGAGGCGATCAGGGGACGGCGCGATCGCGCCACGCTGATCGCGACCTCCGATCCCGAAGAGGCCTTCGAGGTCGCCGACCGCATCCTCGTCATCGATCACCACAGCGTCCGCCCGGCGCAAGAACACGAAGACCAAACCGCTGCCGAAGGAATTCCAGCATGAGCTCCATCCAGGATGAAACCATTGGCGAGACGCCGTCACGGCAAGGCACAGGTCCGTTTCTAAGCCGCGCGGCCGCGGTCATTCGCTCCGGCGCGGTCTTCCTGCTCCTCATCGCGCTGGTGATCGGCTTCACCGCGGCCCAACCTGCCTTCATCAACATCAACAACCTGATGAGTATCCTGCAGGCCGTATCGGTTGTCGCCATTCTCGGCGCCGGCGTTACCGTCACGCTCGCCGTCGGCGGCTTCGATCTCTCGATCGGTGCTGTTGCCGCCTCCAGCGTCATGGCCGCCAGCTATTCGATGATCGTGCTGGGCCTCGACGCTTTCGCGACAGTTCCGCTGGTGCTCGCCTTTGGCGCGCTCATCGGCCTCATCAATGCCTTCGTCATCGTGAGGTTGAAGGTGCCGGATCTCTTGGCGACGCTGTCGATGATGTTCCTGCTCTCGGGCCTGCAGCTGATCCCGACCGCGGGTCGTTCCATCTCGGCCGGCCTCATCCTGCCTGATGGCTCGACGGCACCCGGCGTCTACGATCCACGCTTTTTGCTTATCGGCCGCTACAGCATCGCCGGCACCGTTCCGGTGGCCGTCGTCCTGATGATCGTGGTCGCCTTAGTGCTCTACGTCCTGACGGAGCGCACGCGCATCGGCCGGCTGCTGTTTGCCACCGGCGGAAACGAAGTCGCCACCCGCCTCGCGGGCGCGTCCACCACGCGTCTCAAGACGCTGGCCTACGTGATCTCCGGAACGCTGGCATCGCTCGGAGGCATCATCGTTGCCGCCCGCGTCGGGCGCGGCGACGTGTCCTCGGGCGGTTCGCTGCTGATGGATGCCGTCGCGGCCTCGCTGATCGGCTTCACCGTCATGGGTCTCCGCCGCCCGAACGTGCTCGGCACCATCGTCGGCGCCGTCTTCGTCGGCGTGCTGCTCAACGGCCTGACGATGCTGAATGCGCCCTACTACACCCAGGATTTCGTCAAGGGCGCCGTACTGGCGGGCGCGCTGGCGCTCACCTACGGCCTCGGCCGCGCCAATCCATGAACGAACACGAATGACACGCCATAGCCCAAGGAGAGGCTGACCTATGAAGACCACACTGAAATCCTTCGCCGCCGCGCTCATCGCGGGCGCGTTACTTGCAAGCTCCAGCCTCGCGGCTGGCATCGAAGGCGCGCCGGCGCCGTTCGACAAGCGCCAGGTCAATATCGCGGTTGTCAGCTATCTCGGCGGCGGCGACTGGCTGCAGGCCTTCGAGGCCGGCGTCAAGCGGCAGGCCGACGCGCTCGGGATCAAGACGACGATCTCCCAGGCCCGCAACGACAACGACACGGAACGCACGCTGATCGAGCAGGCGATCAACCTTGGCGTCGATGGCATCATCATCAACAACGGTCGCCCCGAGGTGCTCAAGGACGTCGCGCAGAAGGCGCTCGATGCCGGCATCAAGGTCGTGGCTTACGACGTTGACCTAGACAACCCGGCGATCCCGCAGATCGAGCAAAGCGACAAGGACATGGCGAGCCTCGTGCTCGAGCAGGCGGTGAAGGACAAGGGTGACGGCTTCGTCGGCGGCGCCGTCCATGTCGCGGGCTTCGCGCCGCTCGATCGTCGTTATGCCGTGTGGAAGGACTTCGTCGCCAAGCACAAGCTGACGGAAAAGGCCGTGTGGGGCGCGGTCAACGACACGGTTCCGGCCTCCGTGGCTGATCAGACGAAGGCGGTGCTTCGCGCCAATCCCGATATCTCGGTGATCTTCACGCCCTGGGACGAATTCGCCAAGGGAGCCAAGCTTGCTATCGACGAGCTCGGCGTCGCCGACAAGGTGAAAATCTACGGCGTCGACACTTCAACGGCTGACATCCAGCTGATGATCGAGCCTGACAGCGCCTGGGTGGCGACCGCCGCCACCAACGCGGCCGTCGTCGGTGAAGTCTCGGTCCGCGCCGTATCGCTCGATATCGCTGGCCAGTTCCCGGGCCGCTCGGTACTCCTGAAGCCGACGCTGGTGACCCGCGATGATCTCATCAACAACAAGATCGCCAAAATCGAAGATCTGCAGCAGAAGTTCCCGGCCTTCCTGAAGAGCGATGCGGCGACCGCTCCGTGGATCCAGCCGCTGAACTAACATTCAAGACAATCAGCGCCGCCCCACCGAGGCGGCGCTTTTCCATGTTCAATTCACATTTTACAGGTGACCACATGGCCGACAGCCTCGACCTCCCACGCCCGGACTTCGCCCTCAACATGAAGCTGATCGGGCATTCCGCCATTGGCGGACGCGGCGACGGATTGCAGCTGATGGTGCATCGCGGCCATGCCTATGTCGCCCATCCCTGGTCGCGGGGTTTCTCGATCGTCGATGTCCGCGATCCCAAGCGGCCGGGCGCGGTTAGCTATGTCCCAGCTCCCGCAAACACCTGGAACATTCATTTGCAGACGCATGACGATCTTTTGCTCGTCATCAACGCGCTCGATCTCTTCGCCGACGTCGAGACGTTTTCCAGCGAGAAGGACTACTACACCAAATCGATCGGTGAGACTGTCGCGGGCCGGAAGAAAGGCCGATCCTGGACGGCCGGCATGACCGTCTACGATATCTCGACGCCGGACAAGCCGCGCGGGATCGGCCAGTTGGATGTCGAGGGCGTCGGCTTCCATCGTCTCTGGTATGTCGGCGGCCGCCATGCCTATGCATCGGCGCTCCTCGACGGCTTCTCGGACTACATTTTCGTGACCATCGATCTCGCCGATCCGACGCGCCCCGAGATCGTCGGGCGCTGGTGGCTACCGGGCATGAACCGCGCGGCCGGCGAAACCTCCACGGCGCCGGAGGGCAAGCGCTATGCGCTGCATCACGCACTGGTTTCCGGCAACACGGCTTACGCCTGCTGGCGCGACGGCGGTTTGACGCTGCTCGACATATCCGACCACGCCGCGCCGAAGCTTATCGCGCATCGCAACTGGTCTCCGCCCCATGGCGGCGGCACCCACTCGCCTTTGCCGTTGCCCGGACGCGATCTGCTCGTCGTCGCCGACGAGGCTGTGGCCGACAATGAAGAGGACGGTCGCAAGCACACCTGGATCTTCGATATCCGCGAGCCGTCCAACCCGGTCAGCATCTCCACCTTCCCCATTCCCGACGAAGTCGACTACACCAAGAAGGGCGGCCATTTCGGGCCGCATAACCTTCATGAGAACCGCCCTGGTTCTTTCGTGTCGGAGACGCTGATTTTCGCGACCTGGCAGAATGCCGGCATCCGCGCCTTCGATATCTCCGATCCCTATTATCCCATAGAGACCGGCGCGCTCGTGCCCGCCGCGCCGAGAGCCATGACCGACAAGCGCCCGGGACGCCCTCAGGTCATCCAGTCCGCCGACGTCTTCGTGGATGCGTCAGGCCTTATCTACGCGACCGACTACAATGCCGGCCTGGAGATCATCGAGTACGGCGGCTGAGTGTTTAAGCAGCCTCGACAAAGCTGCCGGCCGATCCGGATTCGGTCGACCACTCCTGGCCTCGTGCCCTTCTGTCGCGCTCCGCGAACCACGCCGAAAAAGCCTATCGGCAGCCCTTCGTTCCTCCGGTTCATTTCCTTCTCACGCCGCCTTTTGGAAAGGCGTTTCTCTCAATTCCATTTAATCTACATATTCTATGGACATTAATCATTGAGGACATCGAGATGACTGAACCAACCTTTTCCGGCCTTGGCCGCCGCGAAATCCTGAAATTCGCCGCCGTGGCTGGCGCGACCTTCGCAGGCACCAGCCTTCTTGCAGGCGCCGGCACCGCTGCCGCGGCCGACGACGAAGGCCTTTCCTTGAAGGGCAAGCGCATCGCCATCAGCGCCACGGGCACCGACCACTATTTCGACCTGCAGGCCTATAACGCCCAGATCGAAGAAGTGAAGCGCCTTGGCGGCGAACCGATCGCGGTCGATGCCGGCCGCAACGACGGAAAGCTGGTCGCGCAGCTGCAGACGCTGGTGGCGCAGAAGCCCGATGCGATCGTCCAGATCCTCGGCACGCTCAGCGTCATCGATCCCTGGCTGAAAAAGGCGCGCGACGCGGGCATTCCGGTTCTCACCGTCGATGTCGGCTCGACCAACTCGATAAATAACACCACATCGGACAACTGGGGCATCGGCAAGGATCTCGCGCTACAGCTGGTCTCCGATATCGGTGCCGAGGGTAACATCGTCGTCTTCAACGGCTTCTACGGCGTGACGCCCTGCGCGATCCGCTACGACCAGCTGGTGAATGTCGTGAAGTACTTCCCGAAAGTGAAGATCATCCAGCCGGAACTGCGCGACGTGATCCCGAACACCGTTCAGGACGCCTTCACGCAGATCACCGCGATCCTCAACAAGTACCCGGAAAAAGGTTCGATCAAGGCCATCTGGTCGGCCTGGGATATTCCCCAGCTCGGAGCCACGCAGGCGCTTTCCGCCGCCGGCCGCACGGAGATCCGCACCTATGGCGTGGACGGAAGCCCCGAGGTCCTGCAGCTCGTCGCCGACCCGAATTCGCCGGCCGGCGCCAACGCCGCGCAGCAGCCCGCCGAGATCGGCCGCACGGCGATCCGAAATGTCGCCAAGCTGCTCGCCGGCCAGAAGCTACCGCGCGAGACCTACGTTCCGGCGCTGCTCGCCAACAAGGCGAACGTCAACGACGTCACCAAGAAGCTCGGCATCGGCTGATTGCGGACGGGTGATGCGGCAGCGCCGCCTCACCCTCGTCTCCACTGGGGTTCCCGACATGACGGCAATACTTCCTCCGCAGCCCGCCAGGCGGCCTGACGACATCATCCGCTTCGATCGCATCGTTAAGCGTTTCGGCGGCGCGCAAGCCCTGGCCGGCGCATCGCTGGCGATTAGGCGCGGCACGATCCACGGCCTCGTCGGGCAGAACGGCGCGGGGAAATCGACGCTGATCAAGATCCTCGCCGGCCTGCACCAACAGGACGAGGGCACGATCGAGATCGAGGGGCAGCGGATCGATCACCTGACGCCGCATTTGGCCGAAACCCACGGTATCCATTTCATTCACCAGGACCGCCTGCTCATTCCGACCTTCACCGTCGGCGAGGCGCTGTTTCTCGGCCGCGAACCGCGCCTTCCTGGAACACCGTTCCTCGATCGCCGCAAGATGCAGCGGCAGGCGAACGAGACGCTGGCCGATTACTTCGGCATCAAGTTGCCCACGCACGCCCTGATCTGCGAGCTCTCGACCGCCGAGAAGCAGATCGTCCAAATCACCCGCGCATTGCTCGATCATCGGAAGGTACTGGTTTTCGACGAGCCGACCGCCGCACTTGTGCGGCGCGAGGCCGATATCCTCTTCCGCCTGATCCGCCGCCTGCGCGACGAGGGCGTCACCATCATCTACATCTCGCATTATCTGAAGGAAATCGAAGAGCTCTGCGACCACGTCACCGTGCTTCGCAACGGCACCGACGTGGCCTCGACGCCGATTGCCGAGACATCGGCCAACGACATCGCGCGACTGATGGTCGAGCGCGATATCGCCGACATGTTTCCAAAGCGACGCCTAGAACTCGGCGAAGAACTTCTCAAGGTCGAGGGACTGACCGCCACAAACCGGTTTTCCGACGTGAGCTTCACGGTCCGGCGGGGCGAGGTGCTCGGGATTACCGGCTTGCTTGGCTCGGGCGCGAAGGATCTCGTGCGCACGCTGTTCGGGCTGGAGCGCGCGCAGTCGGGCCACATCGAGGTCGCGGGCGCGGCGGATCGGGCGCGCACGCCGCAGGCCGCCGTCGTCAGGCAGATCGCACTGGTGCCGGAAGATCGCCGGGGCCACGGCGTCGCGCTGGATCTCAGCGTCGCGGAAAACATCACGCTCGCAAGCCTCGACCGTTACACCAGCCTCGGCGTGCTGAACGGCAAGCGCGAGAGACGCAACAGCGACGATCTCATCAAGCGCCTGCGGATCAAGACCGCCGGCCGCGATGCGCTGGTGCGCACGCTGTCGGGCGGGAACCAGCAGAAAGTGGCGATCGCCAAGTGGCTGAGCCGCCACTCGGAAATCTATCTTCTCGACGAGCCGACCGTCGGGGTCGACATCGGCTCGAAGGTCGAGATCTACACGCTGATCGGCGAGCTTGCTGAGCGCGGCGCTGGCATCATCGTTTTATCCTCGGACTTGCCGGAACTGATTGGGATCACCGACCGGATTCTGGTCCTGTTTCGCGGCCGTGTGACGCGCGAATTCATCTCCTCTGAAACCACAACGGATGAAGTGCTGGCGGAATCGACCGGCGCCTCGGAAAGATTGCGCCATGTCGGCTGATATCCACATCGGCGATCTGGCCGACTTTACCGCGGAACAGAGCAAGGAACGCTCCGCCCGCAATCTGGCGGCGGCATCGCTGCGCTTCGGTTCGCTGATCGCCTTCGCGGTCATCCTCACCGTTTTCTCGCTGACCGCACCCTACTTCCTGAGCATCGGCAATATCGGCAACGTCCTCGGCCAGTCGGCCATCTCGGGCGTGCTGGCGATCGGCCTCACCATCGTTCTCGTCGCCGGCGGCGCCAATGTCGTCACCGGAGGGATCGACCTCTCGCTCGCCGCCAACATGGGCCTCAGCGCCGCCGTCTACGCGACGGTCACGCAGCTTGGCTATAATGACCCTGTCGCAGTTGCCGCGAGCCTGCTGACGGGACTGGCGATCGGTACGGTCAATGCCGCCGCCGTTGTCTTCGCCGGCATCGTGCCGCTGCTTGCAACGCTTGCCGTGATGAATGTCGTGGCGGGTCTCGAGCTGGTGCTAACGCAGAACACAGTGGTTCCCGCATCGACCCATTTTCTGACCGTACTATCGGCCTCCGATGCCCTCGGCATTCCCGTACTCGCCTATGTGCTGCTCGGCTTCACCGCCGTGGTGACCGCGATCGTGCAATACACGCCGCTCGGCCTCAGGCTCTATGCGATCGGTGAATTCCCCGATGCCGCGCGCGCCGCCGGCCTGCCGCTGAAGCGCCTGCTGGCAGGAGCCTTCCTGGCGAGTGGCCTGTGCGGCGGCATCGCCGGCATATTGTCGGTGTCCTATCTGAGCGGCAGCACGACGGGCTCGAGCGAGATGCTGCTTCCGGTCGTCGTCACTGCCCTGCTCGGCGCGGTATTTTCCCGCAGGCTCGTACCGACGATAACCGGCACGCTGCTCTCCGCGCTCCTCGTCGGCTTCCTCGTCAACGGCTTTCAGCTCCTCAACCTCTCGAGCACGCTGGTCAGCGGCGTCCAGGGAATTCTCATCCTGATCGTCGTCTCGACGACGACATTGCTGCGCAAGCGGGAGATCTGACCATGTCGCTTTCGGCCTCCCACTCTCCCGTCGCGCCCTGGCACCACCGTGTGCTCTCAGGTCTCGCGCGGTACGGGCTGATCCTGGCGCTCGTCGTCGTTTTTGCCGCCTTCTCCCTGGCAACGCCGACGTTTCTGACAGCCGGCAATCTGCAGAGCCTTCTCGTCAACAACTTCACGCTGCTTGCGATCGTCTCGGTGGCCATGACCTTCGCGGTATCGGCCGGCGGTATCGATCTCTCGGTCGGCACGGCGGTCGATTTCGCGAGCTTCGCCTTCGTCTCACTGGTCCTCGCCGGGCAACCGGTTGCGATCGGGCTCATTGGAGGCCTTGCCGCCGGTGCCGTCGTCGGCGCGTTCAATGCCGTCCTGATCTCTGGCATCGGTGTGTCGCCATTTCTGGCGACGCTCGGAACGCTGTTCATCGGCCGCAGCGTCCAGCAATTGCTGACCAATGGCGGCAACCCGGTCTATCTGCCGCAATCGGGCGTGCCCGATGCCTTCCGCTTCATCGGCCACGGCGCGATATCAGGCTTTCCGCTGCCGCTTTTGATCGCGATCGTCGTCATTGCCGCCGCCGCATTCGTCTTCGCCCGCACGCGCTTCGGCCGCGTGGTGCTGGCGATCGGCATCCAGCCGAGCGTGGTGCGTTATTCCGGCATCGGCCTTGGCCGGCATGTCGCCGTGACCTTCATTCTGACCGCTCTCATCGCGGCCATCGCCGGCCTGATTCTCACGGCCACCGTCACCGTCTACATCCCCTCCTCTGGCAACGCGTTTCTGCTGAACGCGATTGGCGCGACTTTCATAGGCACGACGCTCTCGCCGCTCGGCCGGCCCAATATCGCAGGCACCGTGCTCGGCGTGCTGCTCCTCAGCATCGTCGCCAACGGGCTGCTGCTCACCGGCCTGAATTTCTACTGGCAGCAGGTCGGCACCGGCACGCTCATCTTCGCCGTGCTCGCCTTCAGCTTCATCAACCGAAAGACCGGTGGCGCCTGATTGGCACGCGCCCCGACATATGCAGGAAGAATGACATGAGCCGTGAAATCAGATTGAACGCCTTCGACATGAACTGCGTCGGGCACCAGTCGCCGGGCCTCTGGCGACATCCGCGCGACAAGTCCTGGACCTACAAGGACATGGACTATTGGGTGCATCTGGCCAAGACGCTGGAGCGCGGCAAGTTCGATGGCCTGTTCATCGCCGACGTGCTCGGCGTCTACGATGTGCTCCATGGCAATGTCGATGCGGCGTTGCGTCATTCCGCGCAGGTGCCGGTCAACGACCCGCTACAATTGATCCCGACCATGGCCTATGTCACGGAAAACCTCGGCTTCGGGCTGACGGCGTCGCTCTCCTTCGAGCACCCCTACACCTTCGCCCGTCGCATCTCGACACTCGACCACCTGACAAAGGGCCGCGTCGGTTGGAACATCGTCACCTCCTATCTCAACAGCGGTGCGCTCAACATCGGGCAATCCGCCCAGACCAAGCACGACGACCGCTACGATCTGGCGGAGGAGTATTTGGAGGTCTGCTACAAGCTCTGGGAGGGTAGCTGGGAAGATGACGCCGTCGTTCGCGATCGTGCCGCCGGCATCTTCACGCATCCGGAGAAAGTCCACCCGATCGGCCATTCCGGCAAGCATTTCACGGTGCCGGGCATTCACCTCAGCGAACCCTCGCCCCAGCGCACGCCGGTGCTCTACCAGGCCGGCGCCTCCAGCCGCGGCAAGGATTTCGCGGGCGAGCATGCCGAGTGCATCTTCGTCGCCGCTCCCTCCAAGGCGGTGCTGAAGCGCTATGTCGCCAACGTCCGCGAGGCAGCCGAGCGCGCCGGCCGCGATCCGCGCGAGATACTCGCCTTCAATCTCCAGACCGTCATCCTCGGCGAGACCGATGCGGAAGCGAAGAAGAAGTTCGACGACTATCGCCGCTACGCTTCCTTCGAGGGCGCGCAGGCGCTGATCTCCGGCTGGACGGGCATCGATTTCGGCCAGTTCTCGCCCGACGAGCCGCTCCGCCACCGCTACACCAACGCGGTGCAATCCGCCGTCGAGACCTTCACGACGATCGATCCTGATAAGGTCTGGTCGGTGCGCGAAATGGCCGACTGGGTCGGCGTCGGTGGCTTCGGCCCGGTCTTTGTGGGATCCCCGCGGACGGTGGCCGACCTGCTGCAGGAATGGGTGGAGGATACCGATGTTGATGGTTTCAACCTCGCCTATGCCATCACGCCCGAAAGCTTCGAGGACGTGGTCGATTTGCTCGTGCCCGAATTGCAGAAGCGCGGCGTCTACAAGAAGGATTATCGGCAGGGCACCTTGCGCGAAAAGCTGTTCGGCCATGGCCCGCGATTACAGGCGCCGCATCCTGGCGCGAGCTATCGTCGGTTCGACAGACAGGGAACGCTGGAACGACGAGCAGGCTAACCTCTCATCGCCATCTCGAAATGCCGCGGCAATCCGATCGCGATGAAGAGGATGTTGTTCATGCGGGCAAGGACATGGATCGCCCCGGCCAATAAGTCCGCCGCCTGAAAGATGCTTCGCAAATCTTCCTCGGAGCGGGGCGGGGCTCTATTTCAGGGACGCTGGCTCGCCCAGCGTATGCATCAGGCGGTTGGCCCGGCCGAAGATCGACGTTGACATGATCAGGTCGAGGATTTCCACCTCGGCGAGACCGACCGCCTTGAAGCGCGCCATGTCCTCATCCGCTGCAGCCGGCGCAAAGATCTCCTCGACGACCTCGGTCGTCTTGGTCGCCTGGTTGTAATGACGGGCATGGACCGCGATGCAATAGATGCAGCGATTGACGATGGAGGAGCCGATCGCTTCGAGTTCGCGGCTGCCGCGATCGAGCCCGTCGCGGGCTGGGGCGACTATGAGATTGCGTCAGAAATCACCCCCGGAATTACCACGATACAACCCCATAGCTATGAAATGGGCCAGCGGGCGATGACATTGATTGTGGAGCGGGCAAGCGGTATCGACCGTCGCGGCGTCAGCCATGACACGGGCTTTCAAGTCGTTCGGCGCGAAAGCGTGTGACTGCGGGCGCTTCTGAGCGGACGCAAAGGTTCGGCAGCTTATCTGTTTATCGCAGCCATGGATTGATCACACTTAGCCCGGCGGCCTCGAATGGGCTCGTATCGCGAGTCGCCACCCCGAAACCATTCGCGGCTGCTGTTGCGGCTATATATCCATCAGCTTTGGCGATCGCCTTTCCCGACAAACGAGCACGCGCCATCAGTTGCACATAGGACTGCGACGCCGCGAGATCAAAAGAGAGGATACGCCCAGCGAAAAGCGGAAGCACCTCACCTTCGAGCCGATCGTGAAGAATGGCCTGGCGTTTGCCCAATGGCAGAGCAGAGATCCCAAAGCGAAGTTCAGCAATCGTTACCGCGGAAAGAAAAAGCGTCTCGACCGCTTGAGCATCCAACCAGTCCACCACTGCATGGTCAGGAACTGGCTTCCAAGGCTCGGATATCACATTGGTGTCTAGAAGGATCATTCGAAAGTCATAGGTTCGGCAGGCGTATCATCACGTGTGCGCTGCAGGGCTTCGACATCCGCATTGGAGAGCTCGGCATTGCGACCGATACCCACCAACAGAGAACCAAGCTTAACGCGCTGAGGAGGGCGAACGGCGGCCTCGATAATGTCGCGGATTTCAGCCTCTGTGCTGCGGCCATTGTGAGCCGCGCGCACGCAGAGCGCGATGTGTTTCATCAGGAAGATTGCGGATCGTTACGGCGGGCATTGATATCACCTCGGCCTTAGTGATGACACTGATATCGATATATGTGAAGTGACACCAACATCCAAACAGAATTCGGGTTGCGGGCAAAGCTGCTCTTGTGGGATCGCCCGACGGTGAACGCGCATCCACATCGGCTGGCATGACGGTCTCGAGGAGTTTAACATCACGACCCCAACCAGTCACGACGAGCTCCTATCTGGGCTCCGGGTTGTGCTTTGGAGGCGCCTCTCCATTTGCCTCGGCGCGATCCCGGTGCAAGGCAGCGCGCGCCAGCATCATCAGCGTGATGGGTGTCGTTACCGTCACGAAAATGCCGATCAGGATCTCGTGGATCGCCAATCGCGACGACGCCACGGAAAAGAAGATCATCGAGCCGAGCATGACGCCACCGATCCCCCAGCTAGTCCCGAGGGTGGGCGCGTGAATGCGTTGGTAGAAGCTTGGCAGACGCAGAAATCCGATCGCGCCAATCAGCGCCAGAAGGGCGCCGAGCACGAGAAAGAAGGCTACCAGCGCCGCCACCCAAACAGGCATATCCATAGCCGGGTGCATCATTCGATCACCTCTCCGCGCATAAGGAATTTCGCCAGCGCGACGGTCGCAACGAAGCCGATCATGCCGATGACCAGAGCGGCCTCGAAATACACCACCCGTCCCGTTCCGACGCCGAATGTCACCAGAAGCAGCATGGCATTGATGTAGAACGTGTCGAGGCCCAGGATCCGGTCCTGCGCGCGGGGCCCGACGAACATGCGGATCGATACGATGGCCATGGCGGCGACGAGCATGATCTGGGCGACCGACACGGCCGTGAAGAGGATGATTGCACTCATGCGAATATCTCCAGCAACAGCGCTTCGTAGCGGTTCTTGATCGTATCGCGCCATACGGCTTCGTTCTGGATGTCGAGAACGTGCAGCAGCACCGAATGATCGTTGGAATCATATTCCAGCCAGGCGGATCCCGGCGTGCTCGTCAAAATGACGGCCAATACGGCGAGCGCGAACTGGCTGCGGAGTTCCAGATTAATCGTGATAAAACCGGGATTGTGCCGGCGTTTGCCGCTGCGCAGGATGATCCACGCGACGTCGATGTTGGACTTGACGATATCGCGGAACACCAGGCCGAAGAGCTTAGGGAGCAGGTACCACTTCTTCAGCCGCATCGGCTCCGGCTGCAGAGATGCCATCGCCCAACCCGCGAAGACCGCGATGATAAGGCCGAGGATGAAATGGCCAAGGGTGAAGCCGTTGAGCAGCAGCCACATGATGAGGAGGCACGTCGCGAGAATGGGATAGGGAAGCATCACTCGCCCTCCGTTCCGGCTTTAACGCCCTTGATCGGCAGCGCGTTGTTGACCGCGTCGATATAGATCGATGGCTTGCTCAGCGTCCGGATCGTCGTGTCCATGTATTGCATCGCAGGCCCGGCCTGCACGGTAAGCGCCAGCGTCAGGGCGAGCAGGAACATCACCGGCACGATCTCGATCACCAGCACGCGGGGAACCGTTCCCTCGATCGAGCTCCAGAAGGTGCGGATGCCGACGCGCGTCATGGAGATCAGCGCCGCGATGCCGGAGAGGATGACGAGCACGACCAGCGCCCAAATCGCCGCCGTGGGCGGCACGCCGATGGAGCCGGTGCCCATCATCGCCGAGAGCATGGCGAACTTGGCCACGAAGCCCGAGAGCGGCGGGAGACCGGACAAGAGAATGCCGCAGGCCGCGAAGCAGATGCCGAGAACGGCCATGGTGCCGGGCATGGTCACGCCCTCTTTCTCGTTTTCAGGCTCGTCGTCGGCCTCGCCATAGGCTTCCATGGTCACGGCTAGCACGTTTGCGCCGGCATCCTGGCCGCGCTCGACGAGTTCGATCAGCATGAAGAAGGCGCTGATCGTGAGTGTCGAGCTGACGAGATAAAGCAGCGCGCCGGAAGAGACGGCGCCGTCGTTGATGCCGAGCACCATCAGCAGCGTGCCCGAGGAGACGAGTACGGAAAAGCCAGCGAGCCGTCCCAGCGCCTGCGACGCGAGAACGCCGACGATCCCGAAGATCAGCGTCGCCATGCCGCCATAAAGCAGCACCGGCGCACCGAACCCGGCCGAAGGTCCCTCGCCGAACAAGAGCATCGTCAGCCGCAGGATCACGTAGATGCCGAGCTTGCTCATGATCGCGAAGATACCGGCCACCGGCGCCGAGGCGGCGCTATAGGCGGTGGGCAGCCAGAAGCACAGTGGCCACATGCCGGCCTTGATGAGGAAGACGACACCCAATATGCCCGCACCTGCCTCCATCAGCATGCGCCGGTCGGGCTCGATCTCGGGGATGCGGGCGGCAAGGTCGGCCATGTTGAGCGTCCCGGCGGTTCCGTAGATGAGGCTGACGCCGATCAGGAACAGCAGCGCGGCCACGAGGTTGATGGCGATATAATGCATGCCGGCCTTGACGCGCAGCGGACCGGAGCCGTGCAGCAGGAGGCCATAGGATGCTGCCAGCATGACCTCGAAGAAGACGAAGAGGTTGAAGAGGTCGCCAGTGAGGAACGCCCCGTTGACCCCCATGAGGAGCAACTGGAACATGCTGTGAAAATGCGCGCCGACGGCATGCCAGCGCGCCAGCGAGAAGACGAGTGCCGACACGGCAAGCAGCGCGGTCAGAAGCAGCATCATGGCTGATAGGCCATCGAGAACGAGCACGATGCCGAAGGGTGCCGACCAGTTGCCGACCAGATAAACGCCCTCGAAGCCGTTGGGGCCGCTTTCGATCCTGAATAGGATGAAGGCGATCACGGTAAGCAAGATCGCGGAGGCGAGGCTGACCATTGCCTTGGCGACGCGGCGACGCTCGTCGATGAACAGCAGGAGCGCGCTAGCGATCAGCGGAATTAGGATGGGCGCGACGATGAGATGATGGGACCAACCGTTCATTTCGGCTCGTTCCTTCCGTCGACATGGTCGCTGCCCGTCAGCCCGCGCGACGCCAGGAGGACGACGAGAAACAACGCCGTCGTCGCGAAGCCGATGACGATCGCGGTCAGCACCAGGGCCTGCGGCACAGGATCGGCGAGAATGGACGGATCGTCATTGCCCAGGATCGGCGGCACGTTGGCTTTCACGCCGCCGACGCCGAAGATGAACAGGTTGACGGCATAGGAGAGCAGCGAGAGCCCGATGATCACCTGATAGGTGCGCGGGCGCAGGATAAGCCAGACCCCGCAGCTCGTCATGATGCCGATGGCGATCGACAGAACCAGTTCCATCACCGCTCCTCCGATTTGGCCGCTTCGATCGTGCGCAGGCGATTGATCCGCAGCGATTGGTGGGCAAGGGCGACAAGGATCAGCACGGTCGATCCGACGACCAGGGAGAAGACGCCGAGATCAAAGAGCAGCGCCGTCGCCGCCGGTATTTTGCCGATCAGGGGCAGCTCGAGATAGCGCGAATGCGAGGTCAGGAACGGATAGCCGAGCAACCAGGCGCCGGCGCCCGTCAACACCGCCGTCAACAGCCCCGCGCCCATCCAGCGCAGCGGCAGAATGCGGATGCGGTCCTCGGCCCAGCGCGTACCGCCGGCGAGATATTGCAGCAGAAAGGCGATCGAGAGCGTCAATCCCGCGGAGAACCCGCCGCCCGGCAGGTCATGCCCGCGCATGAAGAGATAGACCGAGAAGGTGATGATAACGGGGAACATCCACTGCATGATCACCGATGGCACGAGCAGGTAGTCGCGCACCGTGTCGCCAGCCGAACGCTCCGGGCGCTCCTCGTCGAAGCGATTCTGAACCTGTTGCTGCTCCGGCATCCCCATGCTGTCTTCAGCCGGGCGGAAACGACGCAGCAGACCGTAGACGGTGAGCGAGACGACGCCGAGCACCGCGATTTCGCCCAGTGTATCGAAGCCGCGGAAATCCACGAGGATCACGTTGACGACGTTTCGTCCGCCGCCGAGCGAATAGGCATGCTCGAGGAAATAGTTGGCGATCGCGTCGGGCACCGGCATCGTCATCACGGCATAGGCGACTGCCGACATGGCGACACCGCAGAGGACCGCAAGCGCGAAGTCGCGGAAGCGCCGGAACCGGGCGCGGATCGTCATGGATTCGCGAATGTCTTCGGATCGCTTCGGCAGCCAACGGAGTCCCAACAGGATGAGAACGGTGGTGACGATCTCCACCAACAGCTGGGTGATGGCTAGGTCGGGTGCCGAAAGCCATACGAAGGTGATGCAGACGATCAGGCCGACACCGCCGAGCATGATCAGCGCGGCCAGTCGGTGGTATTTGGCCGTGTAGGCGGTTGCGATCGCCAGACACACCCCGATCATCCATAGCGCGGCGAAGACAGGATCGACGCCGGAATAGGCAAAGGGCCGATGCTCAAAGCCCCGCAAGTAAAGTGGCAGAGCGCCGGCAAGCAGCCCAGCGAGCACCAACCACCGCAATTGCGGCTGCAACTTGCGTGTTCCCAAGCGCCGCTCGGCAACGCGCGCCCAGCGCCAGGAGACTTCCACGAGGATTCGCTCGAAAATGCGCTGCCCCTTCAGCCGCCGGATAAAGGGCGGTCCATCGTCACAGCGAGACAGGTAACCTTTCAATGCCCAGTATATCGCGGCTCCAGCGATCAGCGCGATGACACTCATGATCAGAGGAAGATTGATCCCGTGCCACAGTGAGAGGCTGTATTCAGGCGTGTCGTCTCTCAGAACGCTGATCACCGCGCTATGGAGAAATGGTCCGATCGAGAGTGCTGGGACGATACCGACGACCAGGCACAGCACGACGAGAAACTCGATCGGAAAGCGCATCCAGCGCGGCGGCTCGTGCGGATGCGCGATCGGCAGGTCTGTTGGCGGCGGCCCAAAGAAAACGGTGTGAATGAAGCGCAGGGAATAGGCCACGCTGAAGGCGCTGGCGAGCGTTGCGACATAGGGTAGAATTCTGTCGAGGATGGAATCGGCATGGGTCTCGACCGCTTCCGCGAAGAACATTTCCTTCGAAAGAAACCCGTTCAGCAGCGGCACGCCCGCCATGGCGGCGCTGGCGACGACGGCAAGCGTCGCCGTGATCGGCATGAACCGGTACAGCCCGCTCAGCTTGCGCATGTCGCGCGTCCCGGTTTCGTGGTCGATGATGCCGGCCGCCATGAACAGCGACGCCTTGAACGTCGCGTGATTGAGCATGTGGAAAATCGCCGCCACCGTCGCCAATGGGCTTCCCAGGCTCAGCAGTGTGGTGATCAATCCAAGATGGCTGATTGTCGAATAGGCCAGAAGCCCCTTCAAATCGCGCTGGAATATCGCGAAATAGGCGCCAAGCAGCAAGGTGATCATGCCCGCGGCGCCTAGGATCCAGAACCACTCGTAGGTTCCCGACAGGACGGGCCAGAAACGCACGAGCAGGAAGACACCCGCCTTCACCATCGTCGCCGAATGCAGGAACGCCGACACGGGCGTGGGCGCCGACATTGCGTTGGGGAGCCAAAAATGGAACGGAAACTGCGCGCTCTTCGTCAATGCTCCAAGCAGAATGAAGATCAGCGCGGGCACATATAGGCTATGATTTCGGATCAGGTCGCCCGAGTTTAGGATCTTGTCCAGATCGTAGCTGCCGACGATCTTGCCGAGCAGGATCAGGCCGATCAACAAGGAGAAGCCACCGATCCCGGTGATCGTCAGCGCCATTCTCGCGCCATCGCGCGCGGCGGAATTGTTGTGCCAGTAGCTGATCAGCAGGAAAGAGAAGATGCTTGTCAGCTCCCAGAACACCGACAGCAGGATGACATTGCCTGATATGACAATGCCTATCATTGCACCCATGAATGCAAGCAGGAACGAGAAGAACCGCGGGACCGGATCGTCTTCCGACATGTAATAGCGGGCGTAGAGGATCACCAGAAAGCCGATGGAGGTGATCAGCATGGTGAAAATCCACGCAAATGCGTCCATTCGCAGCGTCAGATCAAGACCGAGCTGCGGCAACCATTCCGCGTTAAAGCGAATGACGCCACCATCAATGACTTGCTGGTAAAGAGAGGCGGTGAGCAAAAGGGAAATGAGGACGACGAAACCAGCAAGACCAGCGGGCAGACGACGTGATGCCGTCCTCAAAAAAAAGACCGATAGAATGCTTCCGATGAACGGCAGAAGCAGCAGCGCAACGAGCATGAACGGTCCGGCTGTTATCCCAATGCGTCGATCCTTTTCGAATTCTGATCCCCCGGCTGAGCACCTTAGGTGCCCACCTAGAAATCTATCTGAAATTAGCCTATATGATCTATGTCAACCAATATGGGCGATAGTCGAACATGGGTCAAGCTTACGACCATAAGATTTTGTCACCGGCTCTCTGTCGAGCGGCCCGCGGTCTTCTGGACTGGACACAGCTCGAGCTGTCGGCACGTGCGGGTGTGTCGCGAAGCACGGTTCGCGATTACGAAGGTGGGCGCCACGATGTCCACCGTGCGACGGCGGCACAATTGAAGTTCGCGCTGGAAAATGGCGGTGTCAATTTCGTTACTCTGGATGACGGCAAGATAGCCGTTTGCGCCAACCAATCGCCGGGGCAGCCTTGACATATAGTAAAATGTGGATCTTTGCGCATGAGTAAGAAACCCGACCACTCTGCGGACCTTCTTGTGACGGAGAAGGACGGTGTGGTGGCAAGGCTCGTCGTGCGCGGCGCAGCGCGTCGCCCCGATGCTTTACAACGCTTTTTGAATGCCTTTGCCTCGGCAATGCTCTCCTCCAACGCCTGTCCAACGGCAAGCTTCATTGCGGGAAAGGTGCTTCAGCGAACGGAACGAACGGGGATTTTCAATCTCGAGGAAACGGCGTCGCGCAAGCAATCCTTCGAAACGGCATTGCGCCACGCTCGCCAATCATCCGGGTTTCCCCACCAAGGCTTGGCCACTGAACTCGCTCAACTGAGCCCATATATCGCCTGGCAAAGCGGTCGCTCCGGTCCGTTTGCGAGCGTGAACTTCTCGAAAGCGCACGCGCACAGCATTTTGATCGGTCCGTCGGGCATTGAGACTCGACCAGACATCCGGATTTGTTTGATCCTGATGGAGCCGTATACGCGGTTTCCCGATAACGTTCAGGCCCGCTCCAAGGCTTTCCTGCTTCTAAGCCCCTCGGAAATATGCATCGATGGTGAAGCTTGGTCGAGGGCTGGCGCAGGATCGGTTTTCGCGGTCGAGGCAGGGCAGACATTCGCGATACGGTGCACCTCTCAACCGCTACTCGCCATCTGGTGCCAACTTGAAGAGGGCTTCAAGTAGCCGCTCGTTTCCAGTCTCTCCCCTCTTTACGCAAACGATTTTGCTGAAGGTTTCGGACCGAGATACGGAAATGCCGCGCGGCTTTCGCGGTCGTCGATTCCGGATCCCATTCCGCTCATTCACGAGCATGATCCTCCGGCGTCTCGCCGCGGGTCTAATATTTGGTCGACTGCTTCGGGCCTCCCGCGAATAGCTTGTGAAAATCGAGCAAAAAGATCGAAGAAGGGCGATAAACGCTCCAGCGATATCTTGACTCGTTTAGTAATGTTTTTATTGATGCGCCGGAAAGGCGACGTGCCTTTAGGCGGCGCGAATTGCCGCCTTTAAAATTTTGGTCTTGCGTCGGCTATTTGCCGGCGCCTCTGCTTGCCGAGAAAGGTCGCGCAATGGCATTTTCTTTCAAACGAACTCGCACGCATCGCGGCCTGCTCAATTCCACCATGCTCGTGGGAGTGGTCACTGCCGCCGCTCTGAACGTGGCGCCAGCCTTCGCTCAGGACGGCAGCAGCACCGAGCTTGAGAAGATCACAGTCACCGGCAACGGTTCGAACCCTCTGTCAATTAAAGAGGACAATGCCACGGTCGTGCCCAAGCGCACGATATCGGCCACGAAGACGGATACGCCGCTCGTCGAGACGCCACGTTCGGTCTCCGTTGTCACACGCGAAGAAATGGATGAGCGTGCGGTCACCGACATGATCCAGGCGGCACGTTACGCATCGGGCGTCACGACCGGTGCCTTCGGTTATGATCCGCGATTCGATCAGATCTATATTCGAGGTATCGAGACAACCACCACCGGCGACTTCCGCGATGGCCTGCGCCAACCGATCATGAACTACGGTTCGTTCATGACGGAAGTATACACGCTCGATCGCATTGAGGTCCTGAAAGGCCCGGTATCTGTGATGTACGGCGCGGCGAGTGCCGCCGGTATCGTCAATCGTATCTCAAAGCTGCCGCTGGATGAAGCACATCACGAGATTGAGCTGCAATACGGCACCTTCGGCCGTAAGCAGGCAGCCTTCGATTTTGGCGGACCGATCAATGACGAGATAGATTACCGTCTGGTCGGGTTGGCCCGCGCGGGGGAAGGAAGCTACGACATTGATGATGACCGTTATCTCCTGCAGCCATCCGCGACCTGGAAACCGAGCGAAGACACAACCTTCACCGTTCATGGAGTGGCGCAAAAGAGCGAGACTGGTGCAAGCGCTTGGAGCTACCTGCGGGACAACGACGTCTTCCTCTACACCGACCCTGACTTCAATAGCCAGAAGGTCGAGCAATATCAGCTGGGTTACCAGCTGGAGCATGAGTTCGAAAACGGCCTGACCTTCCGCCAGAATGCCCGCGCGGGCGATGTGGATCTGAAGGCCCATTACCTCAACCGCATCCTGGTCAACACAGACGGCGGCTGGCCGACGACCGCCGTGACGGAGGACTTACGCAGCTATCAGATCGACAACCAGCTGGAAGCCAAATTCGATACCGGTGACGTCTCTCACACGCTGCTCGGCGGCCTCGACTACACATGGGTTTCGTCCGACTTCGCCATGGGTAGCGGTAGCGTCGCGGCGAATACACCCGGCTCAATCGTGCCAGTCCCCGCGCTTACCTCGTTCACGGGAAGCAGCCTCACCCAAACTGGCATTTATGCACAAGATCAGATGGAACTCGGCAATTGGCGCGCCGTGGCGGGCCTTCGCTATGACTGGGCGCATCAGGAAGCCACTGTAAAGGGCGCCGGCGGCTCGACGGATGAGAAGGACGATGGCGTTCTTTCCCGCCAGGTGGGACTACTCTACCTGTTCGACAATGGTATCGCACCTTACGTCAGCTACGGAACGTCGTTCGTACCATCGACAGCTCTGTCGGAAGATGGCTCGGTTCTGGACCCCACCAAGGGGCAGCAGATCGAGGTTGGCGTGAAGTACCAGCCAGAAGGCGAGAACTACTCACTGAGCGGCGCCGTCTATCGCTTGGTCGAGACGAACAAGCCCCAATACGCCTCGAGCTTTCTGTTTTCCGAGAACTCAGGAGAAAACACCTATACGGGTTTCGAACTTGAGGGCCGCACGCAGTTCGACAATGGCATCAGCCTCATTGCCGCCTACACCTACTCCCATGCGGAGATCACCGGCAACAACGATGCGACCTTGATCGGCAATGCTCCTTCGACGGTGCCGCGCCACGTTGCTTCGTTGTGGGTGAACTACGCGATGCCGGAGACCTCCGCCATACCTGGGCTGAGCATTGGGGGCGGCATTCGCGCGATGAGCGACTCCTTTACGAGCGACTCCAACACGGCCAAGAACGCAGGCGTCGGCTATCTCGATGCAGTCGTTTCCTATGACTTCGGCGTGAGCTCTCCGGAACTCAAAGGACTGTCGCTGTCGGTAAGCGCCACAAACCTCGCCGATCGTCGCGAGCAGGTCTGCACAGATGGCTACTGCTACACCGGCCAGGGTCGTACGGTCATGGGATCGCTGAAATTCAAGTGGTAGCGAGCATTGCAACGACTTGTCGATCGACCAAGCGATAATCGGAATGACTATGACTGATCAAGCCTACGCCTTGCCCGGAACATTTCATTTCGACCTTGAGCCAGCCGACGGTGGCGACCCATACCGCATCTTCCTGTTCATACCAAAAGGCGAGCCGCCTGTCGGCGGCTGGCCTCTTTTGGTCACGACCGACGGCAATGCGACATTCCCCTTCGCTTTCGCCAGTCTGGTGACGCAAGCCCCTTACCCGACTGGAACCAACGTCAACTGGGGTGTTGTGGCCGCGATCGGCTACCCCTGCGAGGAACCTTATGATGCCTTCCGGCGGGCTTGGGACCTTGGCCCTCCACCGATCAAGTCCTATCCGCCCTATTTCGAGGGAGGACCGCCGGTCCGTATTGGCGGGACCGGGCGACTCGTCGACTTCATCGAGCACCGCCTCTTCCCGCGGCTCGACGCGATCACGCGCATCGATCGAACGCGCAGGTCGCTGTTCGGCCATTCGTTCGGCGGGCTTTTCACGCTTTATACCCTTTTCGAACGGCCGAGCCTTTTCACCAACTGGATTGCCGCAAGTCCGACAATCTATTGGGAAGCAAGCGAAATCCTGAACAACGAGGCCGCGCGGCAGCCCATCGTTGGCCGAGCCGTCTTCCTTCATCTGTCTGCCGGCGAGTATGAAGGCGACGAGCTCGCCCCCTTCCAGTATCGCAACGACGACGCTGCATCCCGCGCGGAGAAACGCAAGACCGAACGCACGGTCGCGCTCGCACGGGAAATGGCGGATCGGCTGCATGATCCCGCCACGGGTATTCAGACGCAGTTCGAGCTCTTCGCGGGACAGACGCACATGTCCGTGCTCGGACCAGCCGTCAATCGAGCCGTTGGTATCGCGTTTGAGAGCGGCGGTGTGGACGACAATCAACCGTCGGCCCGATAGTCAGTGAAAAGGGGAAACACCTTGACCTCGCTAGAACCCGCGCAAGCGGTCACCCAAATGGTATCGGCGTTCGACGTCAGAGGCGTTGGGCTCTCCATCCAGGACAACATCATCCTGTCCAACGTCAGCCTTGAATTCCCCGCAGGCGAAGTCGTGGCTCTGGTCGGGCACAATGGATCAGGCAAATCCAGCCTTTTGAAGATTCTTGGGCGCCAACAGTCGCCCACCTCAGGAACTGTTACCTGTAGCGGCCACCCACTCGATCACTATGGCGACCGCGACTTTGCGCGAGCGGTCGCTTATTTGCCGCAGGATCTGAGCACGGGTCTTGAGATGACAGTTCGCGAGCTTGTCGGTTGCGGGCGTTATCCGTGGCATGGCGCCCTCGGTCGTTTTTCGGAGATCGACAAGAGCAAGGTCGATGCCGCCCTTGCAGCAACACACATAGGGATGCTTGCCGAACGCCTCGTCGGCACCCTGTCCGGTGGCGAACGGCAACGCGCCTGGATCGCAATGCTGGTCGCTCAGGATGCTCGCTGTCTGCTCCTCGACGAACCCACCGCGGCACTCGACATCGCCCACCAGATCGAGGTTCTTTCGCTAGTCCGGCGTCTGGCACATGAAGGCGGGCGAAGCGTGGTGATCGTCCTTCACGATATCAACATGGCAGCGCGCTTCTGTGATCGGATCCATGCTCTGAACCACGGTCACGTGGTTGCCAGCGGCACGCCGGCCGACATACTCGTGCCCGAGACGCTACATGACATTTATGGGATCGACATGAACGTTATCGCCGCGCCCAATTTGAACCACCCACTTGCCTATGCCTGCTAGGCCCGGTGGTTTGATGCCCATCTCGCGAAGGACCTTCCTGCAATATGCGGCTGCGATGGCAGCCACGTCCACGCCGGTATTCGCTCAAGCGCCGGACCAAAGAATCGTCAGTCTTGACTATGGCCTGTCATCGACGCTTCTTTCACTCGGCCTACCGCCGGTCGGCATTTCCGATCTCGCGGACTGGGGTCGGTGGGTGGTAGAGCCTGCAATGCCGGATTCCGTCGTCGATATCGGCAGCTCCTTCGAGGTGAATTTCGAGATCCTGCTCCAACTGAAACCCGACATCATATTGACGACGCCCTACCTCGACGAATTGCTGCCCAGGCTGAAGCCTTATGGAAGGATCGTGCGCCTGGAGATATTCACGCCTGATAGTGGACCCGCTCTTCAGTCGGCGATATCGGGGACGCACAAGCTTTCGGTGGAAATTGGACGGGAGAAGGAAGCTGAGGCATTCCTAGCGCGTTCAGAGGCGTTCCTTGATCGTTGCCGCGAGCGACTGGCAGGGAAAAACATCCCGCCGATCGCTTTGGTGAACTTCATGGACGCGCGTCACGTCCGCATCTATTCAAATCCCGGACTGTTTCATGGTGTGTTCGAGCGGCTAGCCGTCAGGAACGCATGGACGAGGGAATCGAACTATTGGGGGTTCGAAACCATCGGCATCGAAGATCTCGCCAAGATAACCGACCCGGATGCCCGGCTCGTGGCTTTCGATCCCGTCCCGCCAGACGTCCTTCCCAAACTTGCGGAAAGCCCTCTATGGAACCGGCTCCCATTTGTTCGTCCAGGACATCTATCGATCCTTCCCGCGGCCCTGATGTTCGGGATGGTGAATGAAGCCATCCGGTTTGCTGGTCTTCTGACTGATCTCCTGGAGCGCGACGCATGAAGATTTCCCGTCGAGACGTTGTCGGGCCGGCACTCGTGGTCATCATTTTTCTCATCATTGGAGGCTCCGCATCCCTGTTGCTCGTCACCCCTTCCCTGAGGGCGCCTTCCGAGACAAGCTACGATGCGACACGGCTGGTGCTCTACTATTCGACCCTACCCCGTCTTGCGACAGCGATCCTCGCGGGCGCGGCACTTGCCTTGGCGGGTGCGCTGTTCCAGCAGGTGTTGCGAAATCCTCTCGCAGATCCGACAACGCTTGGCGTATCTGCGGGCGCCAACCTCACCTTGGTGGTAGCTTCGCTCTTCATCCCGGGACTGCTTGGAACCAATCGCGATCTCGTCGCCCTGGCGGGGAGCGCGGCCGCCGCAGCGATTGTTCTCACCCTTGGCGCGCGGCGTGGGTTTTCGCCCTATTCCCTCGTGCTGTCAGGGCTGGTGCTTAGTCTATGGTGCGGCGGCCTCTCCGCCATCCTAACCTATCTCAATCAGCGCTACCTTGCGAGCCTGTTCATTTGGGGAAGCGGGTCACTTTCTCAGCAGAGCTGGGTCATACCGTTGTCCTTGTTCTGGAAGATGGCGGTGGTGGCGGTTATTTGCGCCTTGATCGTAAGGCCATTGTCCCTGCTAGATCTCGGTGAGAGCAGTTCAGTATCCCTCGGCGTCCGGGTGGGCCGGCTTCGTGTCATCGCCATCGGCTGCGCCGTGGCCCTTTCCGCCTTCGTCACCAGTGCCATAGGTGTGATCAGCTTTATCGGTCTGGTCGCGCCGACGCTGTCGCGACTGTCGGGCGCGCGGCGTCCCAGACAGTTGATCTTCTGGTCTCCACTGATCGGCGGCAGCCTTCTTTTCTGTGCCGACGCTGTGCTCCAGCTGGTTGCGGGTGGGCTTGGGGACTTCCTACCGACGGGCGCGGTCACCGCGATATTCGGGTCCCCCCTGCTGTTGGCGCTTTTACCCCGGCTGAAAATCCGTCACCGGATCCAGCAGTCCGCCGTCTGGAACAGACCCCGGCGTACCAGCGCAGCGACATCGATCGCCTTTGTCGCGGTTGGACTGCTTCTGGCCGTTGGCGTGAGCATGATCGTGGGACGCGGTATTGATGGCAGCCTTTCAATTCTTTCCGGTGATACGTCATCGGACATCCTCGCCATTCGAGCGCCAAAGGTTTTTGCGGCTTTGGCCTCAGGCGCGATGCTCGCGGTCGCAGGTTCGATCCTCCAACGGCTCACCGGCAACGAAATGTCGAGCCCCGAGGTTCTCGGCATCAGCGCTGGATCGACATTCGGCGTTGCCATCGGACTGTTTGCCCTCGCGCCGGGCCTGTTTGGCCAGTTTACCTTCGCGGTCGCCGGCGCGATCGGTGTGCTTGCCGTCATTTTCTTGAGCTCGCGCCGATCCGGCTTTTCTCCCGAACGCGTCCTGCTTGCCGGGATCGCGCTGAGCGCGATGGTCGATGCAGTCGTCGGCGTCTTGAGCTCCACCGGCGATCCAAGAGCCGCACTTCTCATGCGATGGATGAGCGGCTCGACCTATCTCGTCGACGGGCCGACGGCCCTCGCGGAAATAGGCATCGGTATCGTGTTGATGACCATCGCGTTCTTTACCCGACGCTGGCTCGATATCCTGCCACTCGGGCCGTCACCAACATCAGCCGTCGGCATATCATTGGCGCGATCAAGACTTGTTCTCTTCGCATTGGCGGGCCTGATGACGGGCGCGGCAACGCTCACTGTCGGACCCCTGTCATTCGTAGGATTGATGGGACCGCATCTGGCACGGGAGGCGGGCCTGACGCGTGCATTGCCGCAGATGATCGGCGCAGCCCTGATCGGCGGCGCACTCATGGTGGCTGCCGATTTCCTGGGACGCACGCTCGTATCGCCCTATCAAATCCCGGCCGGACTGGTTTCCGCGATGATCGGTGCGCCATTCCTGATGTTCATGATGCGGAAGAGAGCCTAGGTCAGGCGCCGCAACATGATCCTGCGTTGCGTCTTAACACGCAGGCGCGATGCGCTCGGGCTTGCGGCAATTACCGCGATCGACCAAGCGCTTTGGGATATCACCCCCAGATTGCCATGCGTATCATCATCCGTATGGCCCGACTGCAAGGCGCTCGAAAACTCATGAATGTTTCGCCGGTCCATATCGCTGGCTGCGTGTACACCGGACCGGGTTGCCTGGCCTTTGCGGAAAAACTTCGCGATCGGGGTGGCAAGGTTGTCGTGCCGACAACCTTGAACTCCAGTTCGGTCGACCAACGGCGATGGCAGCTACAGGGCGTCGACCCAACCGTCGCCGAGCCCGCGAGCAAGCTTGGCGACGTCTACACCCAGATGGGCGCAACGCCGACTTTCACCTGTGCGCCTTATCTGCTCGACAGCAAGCCAAAAGAGGGAGAGCAGATTGCCTGGGCTAAGTCGAATGCTGTTGTCTATTGCCAATAGCGTGCCTGGTGCAAGAACCATGAATATCCGGACTTTCTCGATATTTGCATCGCGTTGACGGGGCGTGCTCCGCTCGCAGGGCCGCATATCGATGTGAACTGGAAGGCGACATTAAGGGTGCGACGCCTGTCGGAATTGTGCGGAGGCCGAACCAAAAACGCCAGCGCAACCATCATAGTGACAACAGGCCGCGCCATCTACGAACGGGGGCTTGCTGAAAACCTGGTTCAGAATTTGCATGCGTTCGGCGCGTAGTTCGTCACGGACACATGCTGGTGCATGATTGCCGATTCAGTCATACCCCCTTCGGCCGAGACCATCATGACGAATTCCGGGAAGTATGCCCATTATGGGCCAGGCATCACGGGCAGGAATTTCAGGTTCGGAAATCTAGCTGATTGTGTTCATGCCGCCTGCGCGGGCTACCACGGGCATGAGTTGCCGCAATGGATGGAGCTGGGCCGAGGCTGAGGGAGCGGCACGCGAGTGTTCACAAGCGGTGCAACGAGGAGACATGAAGTGACTGAATTCGAACAATTGTGGGATTGGCGTCAGAAGATCGCTAACCTCTACTATGAGATACGTTCCACTGCCGACCCGGAAGGCGCATGGAGGATTTGGTGCGACACCCGCGAAACGCTATTTCGCACCCATCCTCAATCGCCCATTGAGCTGGCGGATCGCGGGGCGTTTACAGGGCCGGTGACATTTCCTTACGACCCAGCGCTTCGTCTCATTGTGCGGACAGCTCCGGCGCATCCCGAGCGCAGGACTGTTTCGACGGGAGCCGACGGGGAGGTGTCGATGGGTGCCTTTGCGCGCACGGAAGGGCTGCAAGCCAAATTTGGTGGCGAATTGACGCTCTACTGGATTGAAGGTTACGGCGGCGGCGTTTTCCTGCCGTTCACGGACGCAACCTCTGGCAAGGAAACCTATGGAGGCGGCCGTTACCTTTTCGATACGATCAAGGGCGCGGATCTCGGAAATGTCCGGCCAGACGGCACGTTGCTGCTTGACTTCAACTTCTCTTATTTTCCCTCCTGTGCATACTCTTCTCGCTATGTATGCCCGTTGTCGCCTTCAGCCAATGCCCTGAAAAGCGCGCTTCGAGCTGGGGAGAGACATCGCTAACTATCTCGCCAGCGAAGTGCACACTTTTCCGACATGAATTGAACAGTAACCTCTCCGAGACAACGATCCAACCAGCTTTGCATCGAAAGCTACCGCGGGCTAGTGGCAAAATAGCCGCGCGCGAAAAATATGAATTCTACAATCAACTTTAATATTGCGCCGCTCCGCTCTTGGATGCTAGCAGCGTCCTATGACCAGCGCTCACCGTCCTGAAATTCTTGATACGTTTCTTCACGTGCGAACGCGTCTTTCGGCTGTCATCTACCGGCGAGTGAAATGCTCGGCAACGACCGCGGACCTGTTGCAGGACACATTCCTTCGATTTTGGGAGCGGCGGTCGTTGTTGCGAGAGGTCGCTGACCTAGCTGGATACTTCATGACGACCGGTCGCAATCTCGCCGTGGACCATGAGCGGCGCAAAAGGATCGCGCCCTTCGTTGATGGCATCGATGGATTGGAGGGAGTATCCGATCCCTCTCCATCCGTGGAGCAGATAGCGATCGGGGTGCAGGAACTGAGACGTATCTCCGCGATCATTGACAACATGCCGCCTCGCGCCAAGCAGGTCTTCCTCATGTCTCGTATCGACGGCCTCACCTATGTGGAGATCGGGAGCCACCTCGGGATTTCCCCTAAGACGGTTTTCAGCCATATGGTGGTTGCGCTTGAACGTCTTCGGAGCGAAATGGCGTCGGGCAAGTAACCACCGGCAACGGGATCAACACACGGGCGGGTGGGACCGTGAGAGATATGCACAAAGACATCGGGAAATCGCAGCAACCATCGGTCGATGCATCGACAGGCGCCGCAGAGTGGTTCGCGCGCTTGCTGGATGACAGTGCGACGCCGAACAACCTGGTGGATTTCAGGGCATGGCTAGAAGCCGACCCGTCGAATGCTGCGGCCTATGCCGAAATTGAAAGGCTTTGGCTCGGCGCCGGCATGGTGCCGGACAAATCGGAATCAGATCGCCTGTCGCGACGAAAGCTGCTGAAATCGGGGGGCGCGCTCGTGGTCGTCGCCTCATCCGCCCTGGCAACAGCCGCGTATTTACGCACCTTGCCCTCAGACTTCAGGACAGGAAAAGGCGAGACCAAAACCATTACTCTACCGGATGGATCGATCGCAGAACTCTCTACGGAGTCTGCAATCTCGCTTGACTATACGGCGACACAGCGCGCCGTCTCACTGGTCGAGGGAGAGGCATTTTTCACCGTGACAAAGGACAGTTCCCGTCCCTTTGTCGTCAATGCCGGAATACTGCGGACCGTTGCACTCGGAACGCAGTTCTCGGTTTCCGAGGAAGGCGACCGCATCACAGTTGCTGTCGCCGAACATTCAGTCCGAGTGTCTTCGCCGTTTGAGGCTTTCGAGGTGCAGGAGGGGCAATCCGTCGTGTTTGCCAACGACAGGATCTCAAAGCCGTCCGAAACCGATATTGGATCACAGCTTTCGTGGCGCGAGGGCAAGCTGGTCTTCATTTCCACGCCCCTGGAAGACGTCGTTCGAGCACTGTCGAAATGGCGTCGTGGCAAGATGATCGTCATGGAAAGCGAGCTTGCCAGACGGCCGGTCACGGTAATCGTCGATATCAGGCGAGCCAGCACTATCCTTCAGACGCTTGAAAACGGACTACCTATCCGCGTGGACACCTATTCTCCCTGGCTGGCGCTGATCTACCCGAGATAAAATAGTTTCAAAATGTACTCAGGTTTTTTCCAGCCTACGTCGTCCCCTTTTTGAAGCCCCACATCACTGGGGGGGGGTGCAGACTATTTTTCAAGGGGACGTCCGTGTCTGTGTTGAACTATTTCGCAAGAGATCACCGAAGCAAACTGAAGATGGCTCGCGGCGTTCTTCTGGCGACCTGCGTCGTCTTCGGCCCGCTTGCCGCGGCGACACTTCATGCCCAAACAGCCGGCAAAGGCTACCAATTCTCGATCCCTGGGCAGTCGCTATCGGCCGCGCTCGTCCGCTACTCGTCGATCACAGGCGTCGATGTTGTGTTCGATGGGGCGATGCCCGGCAATCTGCGTACATCAGGGCTCTCGGGCGACATGCCAGCTGAAGCCGGACTGTCGCGCCTCCTGGCGGGGACGGGCCTCTCCTACCGCTTTTCATCAGCGAATACAGTCGTTCTGGTCAATCCAGCCGGAGGAGTAAGCGTCGCCCCCTCCGATGGTTCAACCGTGCTGCAGCCAATCAGCGTGACCGGCGAACAAGCGCTCGGGCCCGTCGACGGCATTGTCGCTAGACAGAGCGCAACCGGAACCAAGACCGACACGTCGCTCAAGGAAACGCCACAGGCCATCAATGTCGTCACCAAGGATCAGATGACGGCACAAGGGTCGGCGACGCTGACGCAGGCACTGCGCTATACGCCGGGCGTGATCAGCCAGTACGGCGACGATTCTCGCTATGACTGGTTCACCATCCGCGGTTTCCGCCCGGGCCGTTATCTCGACGGTCTCCGCTTGCCGTTCGGCTCGCGTGGCTATGCGCAGCCGCGCGTGGAACCCTACAGCCTCGAGCGCGCGGAAGTCCTGAAGGGCCCCTCGTCCGTGCTCTATGGGCAAGGCGAGCCGGGTGGCTTGATCAACATGGTGTCGAAACGGCCCAGCGCGACGGCCAAGAACGAGGTCGAACTGCAGCTAGGGACCGACAACCGCGTCCGGACGGCTTTCGATCTCGGCGGCCCTGTGAACGGCGACGATGCGTTCCTCTACCGCATCGTGGGCGTTGGCCGCATCACCGATACGCAGTACGATTTCGTCAAGGAACGGAAGGCCTATATCGCGCCGTCGTTCACGTTCCAACCGGACGACGCGACATCGCTGACGATTCACGCCGGCTATCAGAAGATCTATTCGCCCGGTGGCGGCGGCGCGCCGGCGCTGATCGCAAACGGAACGCTCTACACCAACATCTATCCCGAGTTGCCGCGTAGCACATTCCCCGGCGAACCCGGATATGACTACTACAAAAGCGATCAAGCCTCGGTCGGCTACGAATTCGAGCACGAGTTCGACGACACGTGGACGGTTCGCCAAAACCTGCGTTACTCCTACATCGGAACCGACACGCAGCGCGTTCAGCCAGCTTGCGTCTTGGCTTGCAGCCCGGCGGGATTTGATCGCTACGCCTGGGCCTTTCCGGAAAGCGCTCGCGCCGTCACCCTCGACAATCAGGCGATTGCGAAGTTCTCCACCGGCGCGCTTGACCACACCGCTCTCTTTGGTCTCGATTACTCGTATGAGAGCAGCCGCTACGAGGAATCCGCCCTCAGGTTCATTCCTGCGCCATTCAATGGCTACGACCCGGTTTACGGCGCCACTACCATTACACGTCCCGCTATTGCGACGAGAATCGATCAGCATCGTAGCCAGCTCGGCATCTATGCTCAGGACCAGATTGAATGGGACCGTTTCGCGTTTTCCATCGGCGGTCGCTATGATTGGGCCAACACCGACACCCGGACGCGGACAAGTACGTCCAATACGCTTGTCGATCAAAACGACGGACGCTTCACCTGGAAGACCGGCCTCGTCTACAACTTCGACGATGGAATTTCACCATACGCGGGCTACTCGACGTCCTTCAACCCTGCCAGCGGCACCGATCGTCTCGGAAATGTGTTCAATCCGACCACGGGCGAGCAGTTCGAAGTCGGCGTGAAATACCAGCCTGACGGCATGAACAGCTTCGTTACGCTGTCTGCATATCACCTCACCCAGGACAACGTACTGTCTCCGGATCCGCTCAACACCAATTTCCGGGTCCAGACAGGCCAGGTCACCATGAAGGGCGTTGAGGTCGAAGGAAAAGCCGAGCTGAACGATGCCTTCTCGGTGATTGCCTCCTATGCCTATACCGACAGCGAAATCACTAAGGACAATCCGAATGCTGCAGGCGTCAGCAACGAAGGCAACCGCTTCGCCTTCGTTCCACGCCACCAGGCGTCCGTCTGGCTGGACTATGCCTTGCAGAGCTCGACCAACTGGGACGGCCTGAGCGTTGGCGCAGGCGCGCGCTACACCGGCCAGACATTCGGCGACAATGCCAACAAGTTCGACATCCCGAGCTATACCGTCTTCGACACCGCCGTCCGCTACGATTTCGGCAAAGCGAACCCGAAGCTCGAAGGCCTGAAGGCGGCGCTCAACGTCAGCAACCTGTTCGACCGGAAATACGTCTCGACCTGCATTGCCGCGACGGGATGCTACTGGGGCGAAGGACGCACCGTCTATGCCACCTTGAAGTATAGCTGGTGACGTTGACAAAGCCTCGACACACGCGGCCCGTTCAGCTGACGCGGCGGCAATTTGCCGCCGCGTTCGGTGCGTTTATGATGCCGCGTATCGCTTGGGCTGAACGCCCTTCTTCCAAGATCGCTGTCCTGGACTGGGGCTGGGCGGAAAGCCTGCTTGCGATCGACGTCGCGCCGCAGTCGGTCGCGGAGGCTCCGCTCTATGGCGACCGTGTTGTCGTGCCGGCGCTTCCCAAGGACACGATCGATCTCGGTCTTCGTTCGTGGCCCAACATGGAACTGCTGAGGTCGCTACGGCCCGACCTGATCCTGTCGCAGGCGAATTACGGCGTCTCTCAAGCGCGATTGCAAGACATCGCGCCAACCATGGCGCTGCCACTTTATACGGCCGAGCAACAGCCCCTGCGACGATCGCACGAGGCTTTGGTCGCGATCGGTGAGCGTATCGACCGCTACCCCGCAGCCGAAGCCTTCCTTGATCGCAGCTACGCAAGGCTCGCCGCCATCAAGACGGAGATGACTGCCTATGACGGACGCAAACTCCTGATCGTCAAGTTCACCGATGACCGCGTGATCGACATCTATGGCGCCGGAAGCCTGTTCGACGACGTGCTTGCGAAGATCGGAATCGCAAACGCCTGGAACGAACCCACCAACAATTGGGGTTTCGCGACCGCCGGCCTCGACGCCATCGCCCGATACCCTGAGGCGCGGTTGCTGATCATCGAACCCGGTCCGCCCGATGCGTTTCTCAGAAGCGCGCTCTGGCGGTCGCTACCTGCGGTGCAGCGCGGCGATGTCGCCACCATTCCGCCCACCTGGGTGTTCGGGGCATTCCCATCAGCAATGCGATTTGCCGAAGTTCTTCGAAAGGCCCTTGGTCTTGCATAGAAACCAATTCGTGACGCCCGCCCGCGTGTACTGGCTGGCCATGACCCTCACGCTCTCCTTCTGCGCCCTGGGACAACTGAGATACGTTTCGCCGGCGCACATTCTCGACGCGTTGTTTCATCCAGATAGCGCCTCGTTCGGTCAGACCTATGTTCATTTCTCCCTTCTGCCTCGCATTGTCGTTGCTTTGCTTGCCGGGACAGCGCTTGGGTTTGCGGGCACGATCTTTCAGCAAATACTGAAAAATCCACTGGCGGAGCCATCGACGCTCGGCGTGCTCTCCGGCGCTCAACTGGCAATAATAGTGGTATCTCTCTCTCTTGCTGGCGTCTCCGCTGAACAGCGAGAACTCGCCGGCGTCAGCGGCGCGTTGGCTGCCGTCGCGCTCGTCTGCGGACTTTCCTACAGAAGCGGGTTCGCGCCGGTCACCCTACTCCTGTCGGGAATGATCGTGAGCTTTGCAGCCGGCTCCGCGTCCGTGGTGATGGCGTTATTCCACCACGAGTATCTGCGAAGCGTGTTCATATGGGGAAGCGGGTCGCTTATCCAGAACGACTTTTCTAATGCCACCGCGCTTTCATGGCGGATGCTAGTGCTGATTCCCGCGCTCCTGCTTTTCGTTCGACCGCTCGCAATCGCTGGGCTTGACGATACCGGCGCTCGAAGCCTCGGTATATCTCCTTCGAAACTACGCCTGGCCGTCCTCTGTCTGGCGACAGTGCTGTCGGCGATGGTTGTTGCCCGGATTGGCGTGATCGCGTTCATTGGCTTGGCCGCCCCTCACATCGCGCGGCTTGCCGGCGCCCGGACACTGCCGCAAAGGCTTCTCTGGGGAGCGTTGATCGGCGGCGCCGTGTTGCTGATGGCGGATGGTATCGTGCTGATCATCACCCCCTTCATCGGAGAGGTGCCGACAGGAACGATAACCGCACTCGCCGGTGCGGTTGCGATGCTTTTTATGCTGCGCGAAGTGCCACCGGCCCCATTCCAGGCAGGCGCCGAGGGTGCCCGCCACGTCGTGGTCCCGATCAGGCGAAGCCTGGCGCTGCCGCTGTCTGTCGTGTTGATGGTCGTTGTCGCTGGCCTGTCGCTGACCGAGCATGTCTTTTCCAATGACATCGACATGTCGGTTCTCGTACAGGGGCGTTGGCCGCGTGTCCTCACATCCGCGTCAGCGGGCGGCATGCTGGCCTTGGCAGGAGCCGTTCTGCAGGCGGTTGCCAGAAACCCGATGGCCAGTCCGGAGGGCCTGGGCGTCAGCGGCGGTGCCGGCTTGGGCATCATCGCAGCCCTGTTCCTCGGCGGCATGAGTTCACCCATCATGCCCTTGGCGGGCGGCATCATCGGCGCGCTCCTTGCACTGGCCATAATCCTCTTTGTCGCCAAGCATCATGATTTCGCGCCCGGCCCAGTGATGCTTGCAGGCGTCGCGGTGGGCGCGTTGGTCACGTCAGTCATTTCCGTCATCGTCGCCAGTGGCGATCCGCGCGCAACATACGTTCTCGCATGGACGATGGGACCGACGTTCCGCGCCACCGGCGTGGTCGCAATCATCGCCGCGATTATTTTACTCGTCGCACTTTTGCTTTCGCCCCTGTTCCGGCGTTGGATCGAAATCCTGCCGATGGGCGACGCATTCGCGCGATCGATCGGCATGCACCCGGTGCGCATTCGCGCAACGCTCTTGTTGTTTTCCGCAACGTTGACTGCGGCCGCTACGCTCATGGTCGGGCCACTTAGCTTTGTCGGCCTCATGGCCCCGCACATGGTACGGATGACGCGCCCACGGGGACCCGGATCGTTCATGCTGATGTCGGGCGTCATCGGAGGGCTGCTGATGATGCTCGCAGACTGGATTGGCCGAAGCGTCGACTTTCCTTATGAAATTCCAGCGGGCGTTCTGGCGGCATTTATTGGATGCCCGTATTTTATCCTCTTGGTTTTCCGACAAGGCGCCAAAAGTAGATAAGGAAACCGGGACTGCCGCAGGCTCGGTTCTCGCACTTTTAAAGAAATCGAACCATCGGTTCCCTTGATTACGGCCGTTGAAGCATATTGCCGGCCGGCATCATCGCAGACTATCTTCAGATTGCTCAGATCAGCTCTCCAAATCTCTGGCATCAACTGTTTAAGCTCTTGCTCCAATTTTCGCGGAGAGCTCAGGCTATACATACCCGCACCGCGATGGGCGCGGGATCGCTGCCGAGCGATATTCCGGTTGAGATCGAGGCAGTGTTCGACGTGTCACGAGACTGATTGTAAACGATCATCCGGCACGCTAGCGATAACACTCCAGCGAACCCATAGTCGACCGGAGAGAACGCGCTCCAGCCATGATGAACGCAGATCCGGTGCGTTGCGGTCACGGATGCCGCATTAGCCTCGAAACATAGGTGAAGCGGTCGCCCGGATGGATGCTGATTGAAGCGAGTACGAGTTCACTGGTTCCCAGGAAATAGCGGCGGGTGATTTCCAGCGCGTGGCCGTCGACTGGCGCCTTCAACGCTTCGGCATATTGGGCCGGAACGCCGACGCCGCGAAGTGCTTGCTCCACCTGCGAGATAGGCCGGCCCGCCGCCTCCTCCACCAGTTGTGAGACCGCTCCCACGTGCAGCGCCATGCGGTCCGACACGAAACTTGCATATCGCCTGTCGACGTACACGTCGGTCCAGCAGATGGGCGGTGCGGTGTTCACAAGCTTGTCGACGCGGCGGTAGGAGATCTTTAGCCACTTCGAACCGGGATTGGTCTGCAGGCGGGTCGCGAGACTATCATCCAGCACAATCTGCTCAAACGTCAGGCCGTCCCGCAGCGTAATGGCAGCATATTGGACGATGGCCTCGATCGAGCTGAATGTCTGCGAAAAGCTTTCACCCGATGTCAACGGCTCAGATGCCTCGATGCGCGTGCCGAGGCTCGGTCGCCGTGACACCATGCCGAGTTTCTGCAATTCGCCAAGCGCGGCGCGGACCGTCGAGCGGCTGACGCCCAATGCTTCGGCCAAGACGGGCTCGCTGGGTAGGGTCGACCCCACCGGATAGACGCCATTTGCGATGTCGAGAGACAGCTGTTGAGCGATCTCCGCATAACGCTTGCTTGCCTTCATTCGCCGAAAATCTCCATCTTTACTGAATGTTATAGGCAGCGCAGGGGGAGCAGACAAGGCGACCTGATTTTGTTCGTACAAAATGTTTTGTTCGGATAATGACGGGGGACTAAATAGGTGCCCAAACCGGCCTGGGCGCGCGCGAGTGCGGCTTCCGCATCAAGACAGCGGCCAACCAGGGCTTCATCGCTGAAGACCGCGCATCGCGGCCGTCCCGAACATATGAACAGCAGAGAGTCGAATACCGTGCTTGACACCATTCCCGCTTCCGCCGGCGAGGCGATAGATGCCGCACGTGACCCGCGATGGTATTGCCGAAGTCGTACTTTCCTCGGTCTCGTCACCAGCTCGCTCGCCGAGACGCCACCGACGTCATGCTGATGATGGCGACCAAACTCGGCGAAGTTTCGGAGCCCTTCGTTCCCGGTCGCGGCGCGTCTTCCACGATGCCGCAGAAGCGCAATCCGATCTCCAGCGAACTCATCCTTGCGGCCGCCAAATCGGTCTTGACCGCTTCCGCATTCGCCAATGCCCGCTACATGCTGGATGGGGCTGGCGGTTCACGAAGAGCGGATGCGCGCCAATCCGGACCTCACCAATGGCCTGATCGTGGGGGAAGTCGTAATGCTGGCGGCCGCCCCCAAGCTCGGCCGCCAGCATGTGCATGACGTGGTCTACGAGGCATGCCGCACTGCAATCGAACACGCCTGAGACCCCGCCGATCGAGAGATGCCGAGGCTGTCGCGGAATGTCGCAGAACGACGCACTAGGTTTCGAACCTAGAAAGATCATAGCCTTAGCCCGGTCCCGGTGCTTCCCTTGAAGGACACCGGTACCGCATTTGCCGCCGCTCCCGCTGCCCAGCGCGCTGCCCGAAGAAAGGAGCATGACCATGTCACGACCTCAAGGACTGACGGAACAACACATCTCCAAATTGCGGCGGGCACGAACCCCAAGCAGGTACGACGTCCCCGTCGGGGAGACGCCGAACCTGTTTGTCCGGGTCGGCGCGCCGCAGACGATGTTCGTGCTGCTCGCCCGGTTCGGTTGCAGGAAAAACTCCAGCCGCCGCGCCATCGGCGTCTTCGGGGTGATGTCGCCGGAGCGGGTCCGGGCGATTGCGACCGAATGGAACGCCCTTGTCAAACGCGGCATCGACTCCTGGGAGGAAGACGAACGGAAGGCGAAGGATGAGGAACTGAAGGACCGGCACACGTTCTCGTCGGTGATGGAGGACTACATCGCCGAGCTGCCGTACCGGGAGAGGAACACAACGTCGACGACTCATCGAACCTAACGCCGAGCTGATTAGAAAGTCGTTGAATATGATCGTATTTCGAAGCATCCTCCGGCTCGCAAAGCATATCAGGGGAAACACATGGCATCCGGCATCGTAAAGTTCTTCAACGCCGATAAGGGTTTCGGTTTCATCACGCCGACCGGGGGCGGAGCCGACATCTTCCTTCACGTATCCGCGTTGCAGGCTTCCGGCCTCCAGTCGCTTCAGGATGACCAGAAGGTCACCTTCGACACAGAGCCGGACAAGCGAGGCAAAGGTCCGAAGGCGATTGCCATCCGGATCGCTTGAGCGGCGGGCGTTAGACGCGGCTTTTCGAGTATATGGCCTGCCACTCGGACAACGCACACGTCGGTTTTTTTAAACTGGCCGGAGGCATACAGAGCTGGTTCGGTTTGTCTGAACAGATTGGGGCGTTTCGCTAAGTGGATTTCCGCCTCGATTATGCCGCCACTATC
>NZ_JBGLYS010000110.1:0-880 GCF_047304155.1 Rhizobium sp. Rhizsp42
ACTAGAGCGTCGGGCAGTTTCTTTGAATCTGACGATTCCCCTGGCTTCGATTTTATGATTCAACATGGCAGGAGGACTTGCCATGTCTCGCGCCTATTCTTCGGACCTTCGCCAACGGATTGTTGATGCGATCACGCAAGGCCAAACGCGTCGGGCAGCCGCTGCTGCTTTCAAAGTCTCGCCCGCCACGGCTGTTCGGCTTAAGCAGCGGGCGGATCGAACGGGCTCGGTCGAGCCCTCCCGGCGCGGTCGGCCCAGCGGCAGCGGCAAATTGGGCCCGGTCCGGGATGCCATTATCGCCAAGGTAGAGGCGCAACCGGATATAACCATGCCCGACCTGGCGACTTGGCTGGTAGAGCATCATGGTGTGAAAGCTGATCCTTCGAACCTGTCGAAGCTTCTTTGCCGGGCGGGCTTCAGCTTTAAAAAAAACACTGCTGGCATCGGAACGCGCACGCGCCGATGTGCGCCGGGAGCGCGATGAGTGGCGCAAACGTCGCCAACCCGCTATGCAACAGAGCCCCGGACGTCTCGTCTTCGTAGATGAGACTTCGGTCAAGACCAACATGACACCACTGCGTGGCCGTAGCATCAAGGGCAAGCGCCTTCAGGCGGATGCGCCTTTCGGCAAATGGCACACCCAAACCTTTGTCGCCGGTCTGCGCTGCGATGGCATCACGGCACCCTTTGTCGTCGATGGGGCCATGGATGGAGCCAAGTTCGACACCTATGTGCGAACTCAACTCGCACCGACGCTTGAACCAGGCGACGTGGTGATCTGGGATAACCTCAACGTCCACAAGAGCCCCCGAGCAGCGGCGGCCATCGCTGAGCGGAAGGCATGGATACTCTTCCTGCCGCGATATTCGCCAGACAACAA
>NZ_JBGLYS010000111.1:0-755 GCF_047304155.1 Rhizobium sp. Rhizsp42
GGGTCCTTGTCATATCGAGTGGCAATCCCTCTGAACTGCTTGAGCTTGTTGAAGAATCGCTCGACGAGGTTTCGCTGCCTATAGACCCATGAGCTGAACGGAAAGCTCTCCTTGCGGTTTCGCTTTGCTGGAATATTGGCCCACGCCCGTTTTGTTTTTGCCAAGGTTCGAAGGGCGTTTGTATCATAAGCCCTGTCTGCCAAAAGTATGGCACCCTTTCCGATATCCTTCAGCATTGGCTCGGCGACCCTGCTGTCGTGCACTTGTCCTGGGGTCAGGTCGATGCCAATTGGACGGCCATCTGCATCGACAAGAGCATGGATCTTCGTCGTCAAGCCGCCGCGGGAACGTCCCATGCAGCCATCGTCTTGATCCCCCTTTTTCCCGTGGCCGCATGTTGATGAACGCGGACACAGGAACTGTCGATCATGACAATATCGCCGTCGAAGGCCCTTGAGACCTCCTCCAGAACATGGTCCCAGACACCAGCCTTTCTCCAACGGACAAAACGATTGTAGCAGGTTGTGTAGGGGCCATAGCGCTCAGGAACATCCGCCCAGGGCGAGCCGGTCCGAAATCGCCACAAGATGCCGTTGATTACGCGCCGGTCGTCAACTCGCGGGACGCCGCGAGGCTTGTTAGGAAGAAGCGGTTGGATAATGCTCCATTCGAAATCAGTCAGGTCGAACCGGCGACGGGTCATCTGAGGCCTCCAAATCAAAGCCTCATTGAATCAAAGCCATGCCCGCGTGTGA
>NZ_JBGLYS010000112.1:0-709 GCF_047304155.1 Rhizobium sp. Rhizsp42
AGCGACATCGACGCCGTCGTCATCTGCACGCCGACCGACACCCACGCCGACCTGATCGAGCGCTTCGCCCGCGCGGGCAAGGCCATCTTCTGCGAGAAGCCTGTCGATCTCTCCGTCGAGCGCGTCAAGGCCTGCATCAAGGTCGTGGACGAGACCAAGGGCAAGCTCATGGTCGGCTTCAACCGCCGCTTTGACCCGCACTTCATGGCCGTGCGCGGCGCGATCGACGATGGCCGCATCGGCGACGTCGAGATGGTGACGATCACCTCGCGCGATCCGGGCGCCCCGCCCGTCGATTATATCAATCGCTCCGGCGGCATCTTCCGCGACATGACGATCCACGATTTCGACATGGCCCGCTTCCTGCTCGGCGAAGAGCCGGTCGCCGTCACAGCAACCGCCGCCGTCCTTGTCGACAAGGCGATCGGTGAGGCCGGCGACTACGACAGCGTCTCGGTCATCCTGCAGACCAAGTCGGGCAAGCAGGCGATCATCTCCAACTCCCGCCGCGCCACCTATGGCTACGACCAGCGCATCGAGGTGCACGGCTCCAAGGGCATGGTCTCGGCCGAAAACCAGCGCGCCGTCTCGATCGAAGTCGCCAATGGCGAAGGCTATACCCGCCCGCCGCTGCACGACTTCTTCATGACCCGCTACACCGAAGCCTATGCCAACGAGATCGCAAGCTTCATCGCCGCCATCGAAAAGG
>NZ_JBGLYS010000113.1:0-698 GCF_047304155.1 Rhizobium sp. Rhizsp42
GGCCTGAAGGTCGGCGTCTACCAGCACAGCACCGTCGCCCGCGATCTCATGGTCGGCCTGCTTGAGCACTTCGGCGCCGAGGTTAAGGCGTTCGCGCGCTCCGAACACTTCATTCCCGTCGATACCGAAGCCGTCTCGGAAGAGACCGTCGCACTTTTGAAGCAAGCGGCACGCGACCACGGCCTCGACGCCATCGTGTCTGCCGATGGCGATGGTGACCGGCCGCTCGTCACCGATGAGACCGGCACGCCGCTGCGTGGCGACCTGCTTGGCCTGATCGCCGCCAACTTCCTCGGCGCGGACGCCGTGGTGACACCCGTCACCTCCAACTCCGGCATCGAAGCATCAGGGTCGTTCAGCGTCATCCGCACCCGCGTCGGATCGCCCTTCGTGATATCGGGCATGCAGGAGGCGCTTGTAGCTGGCAAGACCGGCGTCGTCGGCTTCGAGGCCAATGGCGGTACGCTGGTGGCGAGCGATTTCGAGCTCAATGGTACGACGCTGCTTGCCTTGCCGACCCGTGATTGCTTCCTGCCTGTTCTGGCGACCCTGGCGCAGGCGGCCGCAAACAAGCGCCCGCTGTCTTCAATCGCATCGGGCTACGCGCTCCCCTTCGCCGCCGCCGACCGACTTGAGAACTTCCCGGTCGAGACAAGTGCCAAGCTGATGGCGCATCTGCGTGCAAGCCCAGCCAATCT
>NZ_JBGLYS010000114.1:0-681 GCF_047304155.1 Rhizobium sp. Rhizsp42
TCAGTGGCATGTATGGACGGCCTCCGCGTGGCAAGGGGCAATTTGGCGTTTCTGGCGGATTGGTCGGGTGCAGGCATGTATTCGGCCTTTGATCGCGGCCTATTCATGCCGCTGGCCCTGATGTAGTCCGCTGATTGGATCCCAGACAGGTCAACGCGCTTTCAAGCGGCACCCACTGATCGGGTTTCTCCAATCCCGGTTCGACCGTTCGCCATCACACCATCAGCACCTCACCAATTTCTGCATTCTCTCAGGTTGTCAGAGCCTGCCGGTACCCTCAAAGCGCCCGCCTGTCGCCATCAGTGCCCACACAATCCGCGCCATCTTGTTTGCCAAAGCAACGGCGACGACGTTGTAAGGCTTCTTCACCAGAAGATCGGCCGCCCAACGCGTCGGTGCCGTTTTACCCTTCTTACTGAAGCGAAGGACCGCGTGCGCACCAATGACGAGAAGACGTCGGAGATAGGGATCACCTTGTTTGCTGATCCTCCCGAGACGATCTTTGCCACCCGATGAGTTCTGCCGTGGTACAAGGCCTATCCACGCCGCCAATTGTCGGCCGGATCTGAAGAGAGACGCGTCTGCAACTGTCGCGGCAATCGCACTGGCAGTAATCGGGCCGATTCCAGGGATCGTCTCCAAGCGGCGGCTCAATTCGTTCCCGCGATGCCAAGTGTGAAT
>NZ_JBGLYS010000115.1:0-621 GCF_047304155.1 Rhizobium sp. Rhizsp42
ATCAGACGTTGAGCATTGTGCCGTGTGTTACCCCCCTCTGCCCTGCCGGGCATCTCCCCCACAGGTGGGGAGATTGGCTGGGCGCGGCCGCTCGCTCTACCTTCATTGTTTGATTGGGGAGCAAGCGACTTGCCGATCTCCCCCCTTGTGGGGGAGATGCCCGGCAGGGCAGAGGGGGGTAACCCACGGCACAAGCTTTCGATCACCACATCCCAATCCACGACACACCAAATCCCCACGCGGCTCTCACCCGTGTCTCAACCACTCCAATCTTCACTCGGACGGGGCGCTGGAAATCACCTCGATTGAGTAAGTAGAATATGGCGCTTCCCAGCGCCCCGTTCGGCGGTTTTTATCCGCGACTCCGATCTCTCTGCCTTCTCGCCCAACTTCGCGACGAGACCATGTGTGCCTCACAGGCACGTCCGGGCTCAACTCGGCACCCTCTTGCGAGGGATACCGCCGTCACCGGAGGGAGATCATTTTCCGCGGACCCGGATCGTAAGGTTTTGCGTCTTACCCTCACGCACCGCGCCGATCCCGCCTCGCCGGCACGCCTGCCGGTGTATCCGATGACGGGACGCCGATAGTGTAGGGCGGGGTTTTCGAGGCGGGGAAAAT
>NZ_JBGLYS010000116.1:0-620 GCF_047304155.1 Rhizobium sp. Rhizsp42
CTGGCATCCGGCGGCTTCTACTGGAACTCCGGCATGTTCATGTTCCCGGTCGCCAAGCTGCTCAGCGAGATGACCACCTTCGCCCCCGATGTCCTCAAGGCCGCAGGCGAAGCCGTCGCTCGAGGCGTCAAGGATCTCGACTTCATCCGCCTCGACAAGGCGGCATTCGCGCAAAGCCCGGATATCTCGATCGACTACGCGGTCATGGAGAAGACCAAGAACGCGGCCGTCGTTCCCTCCCCCTTCCAGTGGTCGGATCTCGGCAGCTGGGACGCGATCTGGAAGAGCGGCAATCCTGACGAAAAGGGCAATGTCGCCGCCGAAAACACCACTGTCGTCAACACCCGCAACTCGCTGGTCATGACCCACGGTGTGCATCTCGCGGTCAACGGCATGGACGACGTCGCCGTCATCGCCAGCGAGGATGCCGTCTATGTCGGTCACCTCAAGGACAGCCAGGACGTCGGCGCCATCGTCAAGATGCTGGCCTCCAAGCCAGCGACAGCAAAGCTAACCGAGACGCACCCGACCTCCTACCGTCCCTGGGGCGGCTACACCTCGATCTTCAACGGCGACCGCTTCCAGGTGAAGCGCATCTTCGTCACGCCGGGCAAGAAGCT
>NZ_JBGLYS010000117.1:0-572 GCF_047304155.1 Rhizobium sp. Rhizsp42
GCGCCGAAGTGCTCAAGCAGGCCGACCATGAGATCGCGGGCGACGGTGCTGTGCTGGTAGACGCCGACCTTCAGGCCAGCAAGTGCATCATCGGGCAATAGGCTGGCGTTGCGTTTCGTGAACAGGTCGAGGCATGCGGCCGACCGATCCTCGGCTTGCCGGTCGCCCAGTGGCCATTGGAAGCCGGTGCGGTCGAGATCGGCAGCGGCTGCCGTGATCGCGGCTTCGTCGGCCTTGTCGATCTCACCATCCGGCCGATAGAACTTGATGCCGTTGCGATCGGCGGGGATGTGCGAGCCGGTGATCATCAGCGAGGCGGCGCCGAGATGCAGGCCGTAGAGCGCCAGCGCCGGCGTCGGCACCGTGCCGCAATCGATCATCGCAAAGCCGAGCTTGCCGAGCGCCTTGATGCAGTCGGCTGATATCTCGGGGCTGGATTGGCGAAAGTCGCGGCCGACGAGGATCGGGTTTCCCGCCTTCGCCCGACCGCTTTCTAGGAGATAGCGGCCGAAGGCCGTCGCATAGAGCGCCGATGCCCGGCCCTTCAGATCCTCGGAAAGCCCTCGAAGCCC
>NZ_JBGLYS010000118.1:0-514 GCF_047304155.1 Rhizobium sp. Rhizsp42
CGGATCACTTTATTGGAACTACGCCGAGCAGTTCGCTTGTGTCCGATCTTTAAGACCAGCTTCTCGAGATTAAATCCAGGACCGCGCGGTCAGGCAACGGCCATCAAGTCGTCCGTCAGATGCAAACCCCAGGGCTTACAAACAACACGCACAAACCGCTATGCGATTTGCACTGACGACCCAGAGTGACAAGCTTCCTTCCTACCTCCAATCCCTCCACCATATCCGGCCGGCTAGGCCATCCATGGTTTCTCAGGAACTGGGCTCGGACGTCTCGGACAATCCATAAGGATTGTGCCAAAACACCTGGAAGCTTCCAGATCAATCTTCTCTTCACGATATATGCAGAACAGGCATACGACCGAAGTCGATGCAAACTTTTATTTCTTCAAAGGATATGTATCCGTCATCTCGACACCATCGTCTCCTCTCGGAAGCGATTTGGTGGAGCTGAGCGGGATCGAACCGCTGACCCCCTGCTTGCAAAGCAGGTGCTCTCCCAGCTGAGCTACAG
>NZ_JBGLYS010000119.1:0-485 GCF_047304155.1 Rhizobium sp. Rhizsp42
CCCCAAAACTTCCTAGCGGCCGTAAAACTACTCGCCACCCGCATCTGGATCAGGTCGTTATGAGTCTACGCCCTAATAACGACGAAACAAGCTCTACCAGCACACTACGACAGCCTGTCGTGCGGCTGTGCAACCGGGCAAACCCCACCCAGCGACGTCATCCTCGGGCTCGTCCCGAGGATCTAAGCACGCCACCGCAAATTCAACGGTCATGGACTACCCACCGGCGTTTTAATCCATGCACGTCCAGCTCAGACCAACCCTCGGCAGATCCTCGGGACGAGCCCGAGGATGACGTTGGTGGGTGGGCACCAGTCGAATTAATAACGGCGAAACAAGCTCTAACAGCACACTACGACAGCCTCTCGTGCGGCTGTGCCACCGGGCAAACCCCACCCAGCGACGTCGTCCTCGGGCTCGTCCCGAGGATCTAAGCACGCCGCCGCGAGTTCAACGGTCATGGACCGCCCACCGGCGTTAAAATC
>NZ_JBGLYS010000011.1:0-167170 GCF_047304155.1 Rhizobium sp. Rhizsp42
GGTTTCTCCGCATGATTCATGCTGAGAATGAGCGATCTTTCGATACCGCGCTACGCGGGATGGCCTACCCGCTTACAATCGAATGAGCGCAATTTGTTTCGAGTTGCCAGCAACCTGTAGTAAACCATCTCGCCGTGGATCAACGTGTGGGAGACTTAAGCCTGCTGACCTAGGATCCAGCCTTCCCACGTTTTGACATCATCTGCTTCCGGTACGCCTTCGCCCCGGCGGCCATCGACGACGTCGATCATGCCGAGCAGGCCGACCGTCGCGTCGAACCGGTCCTCACCGTCCTTGCCGTTTCCGAAGCCATCACTGATCAGGCTTTGGAGTTCGCGCCCATCGACGTGTGACCTGCTCTCCAGCCACCGCATCAGATGACTTGCCACGGACCGGCGTCCGTCTTGCTGTCGCTTACTCCAAACAGGGCGTCGAGGAATTCCAAGCTGGCCATAAGCGTCGCCGGGATAGGTCTCGGCGACAACAGTGGCGCCCGGCATCATCAGCTCATGGAGCGGCCCGTCGAACGGCCAAAGCGATAGCTCCTCCAAGTTCGGCAGGATAATCTCACGCCAGCCGGCCAAGGCGGCCTTGCCTACCTGATTGCCGCCGAGCGTCCAGAACAACATGCAGGCGTCGCCGCGATCGGACGTCGCCCGCTCGCAGCGGCGCAAAAGATCCTTACCGCTCAGCCCTAAAGCGTCGAAAAGGTGCTGCCGCTGCGTGCCCCCCGGCCGCATCGGATAGAATGGTCGGTCGATGGTGATCTGGTCGCGCTCTTCCGCGACGTCGAACCATCGCGCAAAGCGTGCGTCGCCAAACGACCGCAAAAAGGAACGGAAGTCAGGTGTCCCCAGAACTCTGCCGTAGGCGGCAGGAAGACCGATCGGGAAGTCGAAACCCATCAGCGCTGCGGCGTCTGCTCCTATCCACCGCCGCAGCCGATGTGTAAGGCTCTGCGTGTCGCCGACGGGTTCCGGCGCCGAAAGGGCCCACGTCTCGCCCTGCCGAACCGCCACGCACATCCATCGCTTCTTGGCTTCGATGCTCCAGTCGCAATGTGCGATAACCGTTACAGACATCCTGTCCTCCAGTCCTCGCTCAGGATTTACGAGTCAGCGACCAGGATGTCCATGACCGCCTGACCATCGAGCGCCTGGGCGTCGAAGAGCGCGCGCACCAGCCGGTCGAAGGCCCGCCGGTTCTCGGTGATGACCTCCGTCGCCCGTGCCTGAGCGAACTCGAGCCGGCGATGCACCCGCTCTGCCAGATCGGCGTCGCGGCTGAGGGTCGCGGTCGGATCTTTGTGTCCGAGATAGAGTAGCGGATGGCGGCCACCAAAACCGAGCGCCTGTTCCATGTCCAGCGCGACACGAGTCGCGCGCGCAAGATCACTTTCTTCCGCTCCGCCAGAGCCTGCCGATACGGTCTTGAGCACAATGAGTTCAGCCGCGCGGCCAGCCATCAGCATCGCCAGCAACCGCCCGTACCAATCTTCGGTATCCGGCGTGCTGGTCGCAAAGGTCACTGCATTGTGGCCGCCGTCCTTGGCGTCGATCGTCAGCCCCTTGATCGACCCGAGCCGCAGAGCGTGATGAACGACCGCATGACCGGACTCGTGGATGGCGAAGCGCCATCGGATATCATACGGGACCGGCGGGCGGTGACCGCGAATGCCCGCTTCGATGTCTGCATATGTGAGGCGGCGCTTTTCGCGGCGAGCTTTCAATCGCGCTTCGCGGACGATCCGTTCAATGTCGGCGCCAGTCAGGCCCATTGCTCGGGTTGCCAGACGTCGCAACGCCTGAAGCACTGGGTTATCATGCTCGGCCGTCTCTGGCGTGTCGATGTCGCGCTCGCCGTCATCCTCCAGGATGACCTCGATCTCGTCCATCGAGCCGCCAACTTTGGTGTTTCCCGTCATGGCTGACCTCCGATCTGGGTGTCCGACACGGTGACGGCATCGCGGTCGCTGCCCAGATGATGGGCGAGAATGCCGGCGAGCGTCGGAATATCCGGTCGCGGGATTTCGATATGTGTTTCCAGCCGTCCCGAGCGGCGGATCGCCTCGTCGATTTCGGTCGGCCGGTTCGTGGCGCCGACAACAATGACGCCTTCGGTCTTGATGGCGCCGTCGAGAAGCTCCAACAGCTTGTTCACGCATGCATTCCAATAGTCGGCGTAGGGTCGCGACGCCGAGGCGCGCTGGCCGATGCCGTCGATCTCGTCGATGAACAGGATGCACGGCGCTTGGCGCCGGGCCTCCGCAAAAGTACCAGCCATCCTGTCCAGCACATCATGCAGATACTCGCCCTGTAGCCATGTCGAGACAGAGGTGACGACCAGTGGCACCTGCAGCGTGTTACAAAGCACCCGTGCAAAAGTTGTCTTGCCGGTGCCCGGCGGTCCGGAGAGAAGCAGCTTGGTGCTCATCTGCGACCAGGCGAGGTCTCCCGTCTGATAATCCGCGAGATCGGCTTTCAGGCCGAGCGCCCAGTCTTTTGCTGCACCGTAGCCAGTTAGCATCTCAACCCGCAGGACAGGCGGTGCGATCGGCAAAGATGCATCCTCGACGGCCTCCGGCTGGATCACCTCGGCGCCGGTTGGCTTCTGTCGTGACCTGTCCTTGCGCTTGCCCTTGGACGACGTGGACGCCGATGAAGCGCGATCGCCGCTATTGCCGCCATCCTGCGACGTCTGGCCTCTGCGCTCGCTTGGATTCTGCGTGATGAGACGCCGCGAGGAGGCCGCCTTGTCTTCGGCGCTTCCATCCTTTTTGTCTTCGCTGTTCAGCGCTGCTAGTCCGGCGAGCGCATCAAGGCTCGACAGGATCGGACGGCCAGGGCGGATTGCAATAGCGAGATCGTCGAGCGTGAGCGCACTGGCATCGAGTTTCGCGATGCTGCTGTCAAAACGCATGACCGCATCACTGCCATAGGTGGCTTCCAGCAGATCGGTGATCAGCAGGCGATCGATCTCGGCGCCCGTCAGCCTGACATCGCAGGTGAGATCGATCTGATCGGGAACGTCAGTGTACGTCTCCGACACGGCGAGCACAGGCGTACCGTCCGCCAGAGCTCGCAGCAACTGTCCGCGCAGCGCTGCGCGGCTCGGACGGTTCGTCTCACCAGCCGGGACCTGCAGGAAGATGCGCCGGGTCTCGCTATCCACCCACTTCCAGAGATCGTCGGTGAAAGCAAAATCCGCCGCCACGCCGGTGTAAGGTCCGTACGGCACGATGCCGGTGTCTTCGATGAGCTGCGACAAGGCCCTCTCGAAGCCATCGGCGAGGACAGCTACGGAGAAGACGGGTGCGGGCTGCCGCAGGATCGCGACCAAATCGCGCAGTGTGACGCCGGATTGTTTCAACGCCGCTGCAAGCACTAGCAGGGTGGCCATATGTTTGACACTCGGCTTGTAGCCAGCCTCGGTAACAACACGGACCGCGTAGGGATGTGCGGCCGTGTTAGCAGCCTCAATGTTTGCCGGATGCCGCCTGAGGTGATCTGGCCACCCCGGCAGGGCCGGGACTAGAACGGGACGACCGTTTCCGTCCAGCGGCGCCTCGATCAGAAAGCCTGGGAGATGATCCCGCATCCACTGCCGGTCCTGCTTCAGGTCGCCAGTGAGATGGGAGGGATCGAAGGCGGGACTGAAGCGGCTGACGAGATGACCGTCGACGATGGCGGTCGTCATCGTCAGAAGACCGTTGCGGACCGCGAGACGCCGAACGGCCCGGCGTTCGACATGGGCGAGACGTCGAAGGAGGAAGGAAGCCCGTCGATCCATCAACGATCCTCCTCGATTGTGAGGTGAGCAGAAACAATTTCCGGCGGCACGCCCTGGCGAGCGGCCGTCCGATGACTGGCGCCGGCCCTCCTGTTGAGGCAGTTGAGAACCAGCCGGCAAGTGGGATCGCCGGATTCTGCCAGGTGGCGGAGCCGGTGGAGCAGCACAGGGGGAATGGCGCGCGTGTCCGAGGACCCCTGCCGGGCGAACGCAAGAGCGAGGCCGATAATCAGAGCTGGGTCGTCCTGCGGACGAGGAGCCACAAGAGGCCGATTGGATTTGGAAGCTCTCGCGCTGGTCCACTTCAGGCGGGGTGACGTCGATGATAATGGTTGAGTGGACATGATGTCTGCGGACATGCAGGGTCTCCTGGCCGTCCGGCTTCAGCGGACGGCGTCTTTTCAAGGATGATGGGAACGGCAAGAGGCCGCCGCGGCGTCACGCGCTGCAGCCATAGCCTCCTTCATGCAAAGGCGGGCTCGCCTCAGGCGTCGAGCAGCCGCCGGGCAAAGCCGACGCGGATGTGCTCAGGTGGCCAGAAGACCACGTCATCTGCCAGCGCCTCCGGATCATCGCGGCCGTCGTCGGCATCATCGAAGCTCGGCTCTTCACAGGAGCCGCAACGGCATCCGGCTCCATGATGCTTAGTGTCATCGGTGACGTCATCGCAGATCTTCACGCGGGGGATCGCCCGCAGCGTCCCGAAGCGACGCTGATGGAGCGACGTCGCGGAGCCGGCAGCACAGAGCGGTAGGGTCGCCGCCGGCGTCTCGGTGATACCGAGCGCCCGGCGCGCCTCGACCTCAAGAAGCTGCTGGACGCGGCGCCCGAAGCGAACACGCAGTTCCGCCATGCAGGCCGCGGCACCATCGATCTCAAGAAGATCGTCGATTTCGGAGAGCGCCCAGACGCCTGCCGCATGATCACTCGGACGGCTGGCGCCATCAATAATCGCAACACCGACGGTCTCCACCATCGTCCGCTTCTGGGTCTTGTAGAGCCAGTCCGGCAGCACCATCGCCGAGGCCAGCATCTTGAGCTTCAGCTCCTCTAGTCGACTGGTGTCACCATACGACGCGAGCGACCGTTTCAGATCTAGCACGAAGGCAGCGCGCTTGGCGCGGTTTACGACGATGAGGTCCGGTGTGTAGCTGCCCTTCGCTGGTGCTTCGCAGTCAAGTCGCACGCCTTCGAGCTGGCGCCAGTCATTGCCAGCCACCGCCTCGATCGCGGCCTTCACCAACGGCAGCTTGATCGACTGCATCAACACGACCAAATCGGGATTGACTTTGGCCAACCGCTCGACGGCCTGCTCCAGGAGCTTGCCTTCACGGAAGCTTACGGCACGGACCAGCGAGGCGACGGCGACATAGTGGCCGAGAATCTCGTCCTCGGCGGGCTCGCCGTCGGCGATTGCAGCGATGGCCTTGTCGATCAGAATGTCGAACTCAGCCTCGACATGCGCGTAGCGCACCAGATGCGGGTGGCGGCGCAGAACCGGCGGTTCAGCCTGAACAGCGAAGCGCTCACCGGAGTGGCGGGGCGATGCCGAGCCGGCGAGTGAAGAGACGGTGGAGGATGCCGCAGACGCGGCGCGGAGAACTTCCCCGGCAGGGGATGAAGAGTGTAGGTTGGTCAAAGCCCGATTCCTTTCAACAGAAGGCTGAGGGTCAGGCCCTTGTCGGTGTTCCACCACCGGCTTGGGCCGCTTGCTCATCTCTTGGAGCCACCCAGTCCTGACAGGACCCCGACCGGATCTCAAGGACCCGATCGGCAAAAAGAGAACAGATCCTGAACGCGGTTAACGGGGGGCTCACGTCCGAATTCTGTCCGCGCGCGATGGTAAACGACCGGTGAAGCGCGATCAGGTTGCGCTGAGCACGGCGCCAAACACACAGCCGGAATCAAGAAAGGGGCCCGAAAGCCCCTTTCTTATGTTCAGTCCGCCGACGCCTCGGTGGGTTTGCGCGTTAGCGCCTTCGGCTTCCTTAGTCCAGGCAGCCCTTCGGTCGAGCCGAAAGAAAGGACGTTGGAACCGGCGGTCTCAGATGCTCCACCCCTCCGGGTGAACATCGCCGGCGGTACGTAGTCCTCGAGCGTTTTATCCTTGTCCTCGGACGGATCGAGACTTGGCGCCTCAACCCGCACGACGCCACCCAGCGCCTCCAGCCCACTGCGCATCGCCTTGCCAGGTGAGTTCAAGGCAACGCTGGCCCCAAGCGGCCATTCAGGCTGCTTCGCTCTCGAGGTTGCCCAATCGAGGAGCGGCAGCACCGACTGGCTGAGCCACAGTTCGAGCTCCTTCGCCTCAGGCCAAGCCTCTCGATCGCCCACGTCGTCGAGCGTCTCGAACACTTTGTGCCATCGGCTTCCAGGGGCAAGCTCAGTCGCGGAGAGCTTTCGGACGTCGATGTCGCCTGGTGCGTCGAGAAGCAGCACGTTGCCCAGGCTGCGCTTGGCAATTCGTCCCAACGGCTCAAGCACGGGGACGAGTGCCTTCTTTTGAAGGCGCTTGCCCCGAGGTTTGCTTTGAAGAGTGTCCTCTACAGCCTTGGCAAGCATTGCCGCATTCTCAACGAAAGCGGCAACACCACTTTTCGTCTTGAGATCGATCAGTGCCCTCAGCCCAGAAAGACCCCCGATGTCAGCAAGCTCAGTGTTCGTGACCTCTTTGGACGATGGTTCAGCACCGTCCGCTAGCAAAGCTTTCACTTCGCTCACTCGAATGCCCTCATGCTCCTCGGCGTGAGCCAAGGCAGCTTCGATCTTTTCTTCCGGCGCGGACGCCAGATGAAAAAGAACCGTGGGGCTGACAGCCAGCTCGACCGCACGTGTGCGGTACGGAGCGAGGTTGCGCGCAACAGAGCGATAGTTGCGCGCGGTCTTCGAGGAAATGTCGCATCGCTGCGAGACCCATTTCTCGAAGGTGCCGGGCTCAACGAGTTCGGACGCCTGCTCCAGCAGGTCGCCCAGCTCGAACGCCTGCTCCGTGGAGCGGCGTCCCAAAGCCTGGATGTTGAAGGCTGTCGCTTCCAACGCTTTCTTGCTCTGCGCACCGATGTTGAGCGCGTCGTAGTCAAAGCGGCCGGATGCCGCTTCGTTAGTTTTCTTCGTCATGTCAAAGATCCTTGCATGTTGCAAAAGCATCAACTGCACCTGCGCAATTGATATGTAAATTATCCCTTGGATTTAAAAGTAACTCAAGGCATATCAAAAGTTGTATATCTATTTTTTACTTAAAAAATCAGAATATTGCGTCATTTCATACTTATTATAGTTTTATTTTGACGCATTCAAATTTTTATTACTTCGATTTTGCCAAAGCAACAAAGCACAACCTCAGGGCGCGCTACCTTGCGCGCCCGTGCATGTTTTCGAAAACCTGCCGACCTGGTAACACCAGGACAGTTCATAGAGGTGCCACGATGTCAAAAGCGGTCCTGACGACAAAAGTCGATCCGACCTACGACGATCTTCCGGAGCAGCGTTACCATTTCCCGCGAACCTATCTGCGTCAGATCGAAGCTACGCGGGGAGACTGGATCGTCTACTATGAGCCACGACGGCCGAGCGGCGATCTGATGAAAACGGGCGGCAAGCAGGCATATTTCGCGACAGGCAGGATCACCGATATCATCGTGGATCCGTCGAGGGCCGACCATTTCTATGCGCTGATTGACGACTTCCTGCCGTTCGACCACGCTGTGCCCTTCAAGGACGTCGACCACTACTACGAAAGCGGTCTGCGAAAGGAGGACGGCTCTACGAACAAGGGCGCCTTCGGGCGCGCTGTCCGCAACATCTCGGATGAAGGATACGACCTGATCCTCGCCGCTGGCTTCGCACATGTACTAGGCAAGTGGGATCGGGAACGCCCGGCGCCAGATCCGGTTGAGGAGGCGCGCCTCGGGCTGGGTGACAATCCACAGATGCCCTACGAGGTCGACAGCATCGACCGACGGATCGTCTCTCAGGTGGTGCAGCGACCCTTTCGCAACAGGGCGTTTTCCGTGGCGATCAAGGCAGCCTATCAGGACACCTGCGCTGTCACGGGGCTCAAGCTGATAAATGGCGGCGGGCGATCGGAGGTTCAGGCGGCACACATCCGGCCTGTAGCTGACCGCGGGCCGGATAGTGTTCGCAACGGCCTCGCACTCTCCGGCACCGTGCACTGGATGTTTGATCGCGGTCTGATTTCAGTCGATGACGATTACAGCCTACTGATAGCGAGCGGCGGCGTTCCTGATACCATCACGCGGCTCATCAACACCGAGCGGCGCCTGCTTGTGCCGTCACGCCCGGACGAGCGGCCACATTCGCAGTTTCTGCAATATCACCGCGAGAAGGTGTTTAAGGGGTGATGAACTGAAAATAATTTCCGCTGGAAAACGCTGTCCTTACTCCTCGCCGAAGAAGTCCTCGTCCAACCGCTTGAACTCGACCGTGCGATAGCTGCGGACGCCGACGCCGTGTTCGATCATCAAATCGGCCAGCTCTTGCCCGTCGATGAGGATCACCCGCTGCGACAGATGTTTGACGAAGTCGCGTGCCGGCTGGCTGAAAGTGGAGGTGGTGACAAAAACTCCCTTGGTGGCGCCGAGGCCGACGAGGCTTCCGACGAAGCCATTCACATCAGGGCGGCTGACGGCATTGCCAGGGGCGTAGCGCTTGGCCTGGACATAGATACGGTCGAGGCCGAGGCGATCTTCGTTGACGATGCCATCAACGCCACCGTCACCAGAGCGGCCAAGCTGAGCGGCGGCATCCTTGTGGCTCCCGCCATAGCCCATGGCAACCAGGAGATCGACGATAAGCTGCTCGAAGAAGGCAGGACTGTTAGAGAGGACGCGCTGGAGCAATTCATCGCGCAGGGCTGCCTGCATGGACGCATAAGCCGCATCGATCTGCTCTTCCGGCGTCGTTCGGGCAGAGGTGTCTTGGACGGGTTGGGCAGGAACGCCATTCTCTCCTGCTGCCGCGCCTTCGTTCCTGTAGAATTCGCGAAACTCAGGCTCCTGCATCAGAAGAGCAACGTCGATGCGTTCCGGGGACGTCGCCAGCAGCGCCTTGCCCTTTTCGGTCGCAACAAAACGACCGCGTGCGGGCGAGGCGATCAGCCCGGCCTTGCTCATATAGAACTTAGCCCAGTGGATGCGATTGTGCAGCAGGCGCTGGCGGCCGCTCGGCAGAAGCTCGTCCCGCTCGGCCTGGGTGAGGCGGAGATCGTCAGCGATGCGTTCCGAGACGTCCGCCACTCGGGCTTCTCTCTCCGCAGCGAAGCGGAGGACCGGCAGCATGAGGGTCTGGTAATCGGGGATCATTGGTTTAGCTCCGCGGGGGTAACTGAATCGCCAGTCAGGCGCTCCGCACCACATCCATGAGACGAGAGAAATCCGTGACCACATCATATTTTACTTTTTCAGCAGTCACTGAGCTTCCAACCTCCTCAAAAAACCGCCGGGCACATTCGATCTTTGTGCTCTCAGACTCGCGCAGCTTCAGAGATGACAAGGTGCCCTTCGTCTCAGCGACGAAGTATATGTGCCGAACCGAGCCATCCTTGAACGAGATGGCCCAGTCCGGATTGTAGTCACCCACAGGAGTCGGGATCGCAAAGCCCCTCGGAAGCTTCGCATAGACGACGATCTCGTTGCTGTTGTCCAACTGCTCGACGAACTTGCGCTCGGTGTCTGAATCCAGAAGCGCATAATCGTAGACGTGCTTCTTGAGTTTTTCGCTGGCCCTCGAAAAATCCTGGACGGTTTGGCTGGCAGTGAAGATGTCGGCGTCGTAACGTTCGGCGACGGCATCGTAAGTCAGACGCTCGATGACCATCGTCGCCTTCTGCTCGATGATCAGGCGGGACGCTTCGCTGATAAAGTGTTCCGGGTTCTGCTTAAACTGACCGAACACACTCGACTGGATCCCAGACAGGATCTCCGCGATGGTCTGCCGGGTAAGCTGGGTCGCTTCTGCGAGCTTTGCCAGCAAATCGTACTTGACGAGCGAGACAACGGTTTCGGCCTGGTACGTCTCCTGCTCGTTTTCGCGGAAGCTCTTGCCATCCCCGACGGCGTCATAGGTCAACCCGTCTCGTTGAATGCCCGCGGTGACCGTATACTGGAGCGGCGTCACCCGAAGATGGCTGTCGAGCGCGCTAATGCTCTTGCGGATCAGTTCCGCCGGCTCGAATTCAACCTTATAGACTGCCTTCTGGTTGATCCGGCTCCAGAGCTCCTGGAATTCCTTGCGGTGGAAGTTATCGTTGAGCGGGTTGCGCTTGGAGCGGCGGTCGTCCTGCATCTTTGGCAACTGCCGTTCATTAAAGACGCCGTCAATCAGCTCCACGATTTGGTCGGTGTAGGATTTCAAATCTTCCGGCAGCTCAGCCAGTGTGCCGGCTTCGCGAGCGCTCTGATACTTCGCGGTGATGTTCTTCTGTCGGTCAACGTATCCGTTCTGGACAAGATAAAACTCAATGCCTGCAGCCATATCGGGCGACACTTGGATCGACGTGCCGTTCGTCTCGATGATCTTGCCCTCGAAATACTCCTCGTTCGCCTGCCGCGGCCGGGCAGTCAGCGCTTCAACCATTTCCTTCTGAAGCGCATCCACAAAATTCCTGTAGCTCTCGCTGGCGACCACCGTTAGCACGTTGACGTCGTGAACAGTGACCGGATTGTCCATGCGATCGCCGTTCTGATCTACGCTCAGGCGCAGACCACGACCGACCTCCTGGCGCCGCGAGATCTGGTTCTCACTGTGCTTCAACATGCACATCACGAAGACGTTCGGGTTGTCCCAGCCTTCACGCAGCGCGGAGTGGGAGAAGATGAAGCGGGTCGGCTCTGCAAACGAGAGAAGCCGCTCCTTATCCTTCAGGATGAGGTCATAGGCATCAGGATCCTCCGACTGACCCTTATTGTCGCCGGTTCTGGCAACATCGGGATCTTTCAGGCGGTTGGTCTTCTTGTCGATCGAGAAGTAGCCGTTATGGGTTTTCGCAGGATCGATACCAGCCAGGTATTTGCGGTAGGCCTCGTTATCGATCGCAAGCTCGGAAAGATATTCGTCCTTGAGAAAGGCATATTCCTCCTCAAAAACGCGAGCATATTCACCACGCTCCTCGGCCTGGCTGTAATCTCTGTATTTTGCGACTTCGTCGATGAAGAAAAGGGACAGCACCTTGATCCCGCGAGAATGGAGCCGCTTCTCTTTTTCGAGATGTGCCTTGATCGTCTCACGGACCTGAATACGGCGAATATCTCGCTCGGAGACGTCGCCATTGGGCTCTCCCGCCTTGAGGACTACCCCGTTCGTGAATTCGACCGTTTCGTTCACCGCGTCGATCTGACTGACCGTAAAGTCTCGATACTGATCGAGCTCACCGGACAGAGCGAAGAGATCCTCCTTGAACTCCACGCGGCGAAGTTGGCGCTTGATTTCCCCCGATGCCTGTTTCAGTTCAAGCTCAATCCGGGCGACCGGAGCCTTTTTCGAGATTTCGATCCCTTCGAGATAAAGGTAGGCATTTGTCCCCACCAAACCGCGCGCCTGGATGCCGCGGACTGCGATCTTCTTCACCAGCTTCTGGTTATAGGCGTCGAGAGCGTCGAGGCGATGAATGCGATTGTGCTGCGTCTTGTGGGTGGCAGAATACCGCAGGATCATCAGCGGCTTGAACTTCGGAAGCGCTTCGGTGGTTGCAGCCCCCTCCATCTTCTGAGGCTCGTCGAGGATCAGGATCGGACGGTTCGATGCGATCACATCGATCGGCCTTCGCGACTGGAAGTCGTCCAGCTCGTCATAGATGCGGCGGTTATCAGCTCCGCGCGCATTGAACGCCTGGATGTTAATGATCATCACATTGATACCGGCGTCGGACGAGAAACTCTCCAGTTCATGCAAGCGCTTCGAGTTGTAGATGAAGAATCGCGCCTTCTTGCCATAGCCCTCGGTGAAGTGATCCGCGGTAATCTGCAGCGACTTAGCCACGCCTTCGCGGATGGCAATCGAGGGCACCATGATGATGAACTTCGACCAGCCATAGCGCTTGTTCATCTCAAAAATGGTTTTGATGTAGCAGTACGTCTTGCCCGTGCCGGTTTCCATCTCGACGTCGAGATGCACACGAGTCGCCACTACGGCATCCCTCCTGTAAGTGGTGGCAACGGCAACGCGCTCGCCACGTGTGTTGAACGTCGTGAAGTCGGTCAGTGACTGAGACAGCGGCAGGTTCTGGCGCCGCTGGACATTGCGGATGTTTTCGAAAATCTGAGCCTCGCTGATCGAGAAATCGGCATTCTTGAACCCTTCCTCGAATGCACTTGTCTGAGATTTCCGGCCAGGATCGATCCGGTAGCTCAACGCGTCGGATTTGACCTGGCCCTCGAAGCAATCGACGACGGCCTCGACGGCGTTGGTCTGATAAGGCTGGACCTTGAATTTGAGCTTCATCGGGCGTCAGCTTTCGTAAAATGTTTCGTAGCTCTCGTAGAGCTCTCGTAAAATGTTCGCGGTTTAGACTACCCAACAAGCGTCATCGTCAATCTTCGGTGGATCATGTGCAGCCTCTCGGAAATTATTTCCGACGCTCAGATCGACTTGACATCGGTGGTCGGGGAAAGCTGGCGGAAAATCTGCTCAACATTGATCTTGACCGCATCGGACACGAAGCCGTTGTCGCGGAAGACGACGCGCAGTGGCTCGCGCTTTGCCAGTTCCTTCACCAGGTCTTCGGTCACACCTTTGTCGAAGCAGGCGACGAGGGCGTTATCGTCCACAAAGAACACGCTCTTGCCCTGCACCGTCTCGCGGCGGATCGGTAGGGTCAGGTCAACGCCCCAATCGACCAGCACCTGGAACAACAGATCCTCAGCCGTGCGGTCTTCCTTGACGTTGTCGACCATATCCAGCAGGTCGCCCTGCTTCAGCTCGTCGGGACGGTAGTACACGTTCTTCAGGTTTGAGGTGTCAAGTTTTAACACTCGGAAGCCCATGACTTCGTCTCCCTCAGCATTGAATTCCTCAATAACTTTGGTTAGGCGAAGCCGTCCCATATCAAAGATAGTCCTCATCTTCGGCTCGTGGATCGGCAGAGGTTCAGCAATCTGAACACCAATAAAGCGCCGATTCCCGCCATCCATGCGGTTTTGCAGCAGGACTGCATGAGCTGTGGGCGCGCTGCCGGAGAAGAAATCCAATACGATAGCGTCCTCTTCGGGCTTAGTGGCCAGTTGAACGATGCGCTGAAGCAACTCCACGGGTTTCACCGAGTTCAAGACATTTTCGGTATGCTCGAAGGGAACGTATTTAAGAAGTGTTTTTTTCGCATCTTGCGTGTGACCGACGTCATTATAGAACCAGAGGGTTTGAGGTGTTCGCCCAGACGACACCTCAGAAAGGAATTTTTTCACTGCGGGGGAGTTTGTTCCATCTTTTCCCCACCAGATTCGATTATCTGCATCGAGCTCCAAGAATTTATCCTTGCTGATGCGCCAGTAGGTTCCAGTTGGCGGCCCGGAAATCACCCGGCCCGATGGTGTTGTAATGGCGTAGACGCCCGCGTCGTACGGGTTACGCGCGGTCATGTTCTCGGCCTTCCACGGCCCGCGAGGGTCGTTGTCCAAGTTCTTATAGCGCGCCTCCATCTCGTCTGTGCGAGGGAGAGGATTAGGGAGCCAAACATCCTTGTTTTTCGCGAATACCACAATGAAATCGTGATCTTCTGAAAACCACTTCGCGGAGTTCTTCGGCGCATAAACCTTCTGCCAGACAATCGTAGCAACAAAATTCGAGTCGCCAAAAATCTCGCTTCCCATCTTTCTCAGGCTATCGACCTCGTTATCGTCGATCGAGACAAAGACGACGCCGTCGTCTGCGAGAAGGTTCTTGGCCAAGCGCAATCTAGGATACAGCATGGAGAGCCAATCCGAATGAAAGCGACCGTTTGCCTCGGTATTGGCCACGAGCCGCCTACCCTCATCATCCGACTGACGAGACAGCTTCAGGTAATCGCCTGTGCCCCGCGAGTAGTCATCGTCGTAAATGAAATCTCTGCCGGTGTTATAGGGCGGGTCGATGTAGATCAATTTCACTCGGCCCAGAAGCGAATCTTGAAGTACCTTTAGAACCTCAAGGTTGTCGCCTTCGATAAGAAGGTTGTTGGACGCATCAAAGTCAATGCTCTGCTCTCGGACAGGCCGCAATGTCTTGGCAATTGGCACATTGGCGGCCAACACCGCTTCCCTCTTGCCCGGCCAGTCCAGCCGATACCGCTCCTGCGGCCCCTCCACGATACTGTCGCTCAATTCCTGACGAAGCTGATCGAAGTCCACAGCCAGACGGATATTACCGGTCACCTCATCACGCGCCTCGGTCACGCAACCGGGAAACAGGTCGCGGATCCGGGCGATGTTCTCCTGGGTCAGATCGGGGCTGTGCATCTTTAGCTTGTCCATGCTCTTCCTCTTATTCCGTGCTCGGTGCGCTGTCCGCACGCCCGCCTACCAGCCGCTCCAGCTCCTGCTTGGCGGTGCGCAGCTCCGCATTTATGGCGACACGTTTATTGAATTGTTTCTCGCGGGCCAAGCGCGTCTTGATCCGGTCGATCTCGCGCGTCTTCGCCTTCACCGCCTCAGCATGGGCGATCCTTGCTTCGAGCGACATCGGTTCGTCCGAAAACACCGGACCAAAGGGCACTTGCGGGTCTTCTGCGAGCCCCGCTGTAGGTCTGGAAAGCAGCTTGGCCGCCTGTTGTTCGACCAGTGGGCTGAGCAGCAGTTCATAGAGCGCGCCCATGTTCAGCGCCACCGGGAGCGGCACGCGCGGCGTCTCCTCTGGCCGCCATTCGCCCTCGAAGTAATCACCAAGGACCCATCTGGAGCTGTCCGCCTCGTTCGGCCGCTTGTAAGCCGCCGCGAATTTGATCCTGCCGTTATGGGTCAGCTCGAACAGCAAGGGGAAAGGGATGGCGCGATCAATCGCGCGCAGGGCGCCCAGATCGAGACTGCTCTCCCGCTGACTGACCCGAAAGACCTGGATCTCGCTGACGGACTTCGAGGCTGGCAGGTTGATAGTTTCTGGCGCCAGCTTGTGCGCCCAGACGATCTGGTCGACCTCGCGCACGAACAGATCTTTGAGCGCTGTGTCGGCGCCCGCGTGTTCATAGATCTTGCTCTTAGGGATCACACGCCCGAAGGATGTCGCCCGCGGCCAGTCGTAGAGCATCAGGCTTCCGCCTCTTCGACCCGCAGGAAGGCGATGAGTTCGAAATCATCAAGTCCCTGGATCGTATGCGTCAATGCGGTCGTGCGCCCGCCGTTGAACAGGCTATCGATGTCCTTCTCTTCCTTCACCTCGATCATCGACCTGATGGCTTGACTGAGCAGATCAGAATAGCGCCCCATCTGTCGCCCATCATCCGTCCGTTCATTGAACAGCCGGCAGACATCCGGGACCGGTTCCGACCGCCCCTTGCAGCTCGTGCGGATCAGATCGAGCAACCGTTTCACCTCCGTATGATCCGCAACGATCTCACCGTGGTCATCGATGTACACGAGGTAGAAGGGATGCAGGCGGTTCTGCTGGTTGATATTGACGCTGTCGTGAATGTTCTTCAGCGCGAAGATCATGCCAGGACGCAGCCCCAGTTCCGGGGCGGCCGGCACGACGGCATGCATGCCATAAGGCATGCTTTCGAGGTCGCCATGATCCTTGACGTAGTTCAGGAGGTCCATCCTGAAGTCGTTCAGCCCAAGATCTGTGATCGAGATGCCGGCCTTCACGTCCTCCAGCTCGATGACCTCGTCCTGCAACCGCTTCAGTTGCTCCTTGCGATAGGCGATATCGCTCGACTTCGCGGTCAGGACGTTGTCGTCGCCCGTCGCGGTCACATCGGCGATCACCATCCGGTTCTCGACGCGTTCCTTCAGGTTGATGTATTCGTCGAGTGTTATGTCCGGCCAGTAGTTGACGAGCTGGATCCGGTCGTTGGGCGAACCGATACGATCAATACGGCCAAACCGCTGGATGATCCGGACCGGGTTCCAATGGATGTCGTAGTTTACCAGGAAGTCGCAGTCCTGCAGGTTCTGGCCCTCGGAAATGCAGTCGGTACCGATCAGGATGTCCAACTCTGCCGTCTCGTCCGGCAGGACGACAGACTTTTCTTTCGAGCGTGGCGAGAAGAGGGTGAGGACGCTCTGGAAGTCGTAGGATTTCTTGAGGGTCGTCTTCGGCGAGCCGGAGCCTGTCACCTCCCCGACTTGAAGCCCTAGACCCTGCGCGACGGGAGCAAGGTTCTTGAAGAGATAATCGGCCGTATCGGCGAAAGCAGTGAACACGATGACCTTGCTGTTACCCGGATTCAAAGGTTCCGCAACTTTCTGCTTCAGCAGCCCAACCAGATGCTGCAGTTTGGCATCATCCGCAGGTGTCACCTTGTCCATCGAAGCAATCAGCGCATCGATCAAGGTTCGATCGGCCGAGAGGTCATGTTTCCAAGAAGGGAGGTCCATGTCGGCAAGACTGATCTGAACCTTCTTGCCAACGGTGAACTCATCGAGCCCTGAGAGGTCCTCATCCTCCGGATCTAAATCACTCATATCCTCGAGATGATCGGTGATACTGCCGCTACGCCCAGTCCGCTCATATTCCGCGATGGCGTCGACTGCCCGCGTGATATTGTCGCCCAGAGCTCGAAGCGTGAGGCGGAAGGCTTCAACCGAGCTTTCCAAGCGCTTCAGCAAGTTGGTGGTCATCAGGGCCTGAAGGCTTCTTTCACGATCGGCCTGCCGCAGCTTGCCTCGCCCGCCCTCAACCTGCGTGTCGTAGATTGCCTCGTACTTTGCCAAGCGGCTGGACAGAATGTAACTGATCGGCGCATAGACCGCGAGCTTCAACAGAGACAGTTGCTCAAAGATCTCGTTCAGGCCCATCACATCGGGACGCTCTGTAATCGGCCGATGGAATGAGAGAGGTTTGCGTCGCTCGGGGAATTTGCCGATGTCCTTGGTATCGTAGAAAGTCTCGATGTGCTTGCGCGACCTTGCGATCGTCACAGCGTCCAGCAGCTCGAAAAAATCGAAATCGAGGGTGCGCAGGATTGACGCCGCTGTCCGCTCATTGGGCGGCAGGGCGGACCATTCATTGAACGCCTTCTGTGCACGGCGAAAGATCTCTTCGATGCTGGTCTGGGACTTCAAGCTTCTGCTAAGCGCATCTGACTGCCCCTCATAGGCAAGGGCGAGCTGATTGCGTAGATCGTTGAATCGGTTGTTGACCGGCGTCGCGGACAGCATCAGAACCTTGGTCTTGACCCCGGCGCGGACGACCTTGTTCATCAGCTTCTGGTACCGCGTCTCCCGGTCCTTGTAGACGTCATTGTTCCGGAAGTTATGGGACTCGTCGATCACCACGAGATCGTAGTTACCCCAGTTCACCCGGTTCAGCGGAATGCCGAAGGATTCGCCCGATGTGCGCGACAGATCTGTGTGACAGAGGACGTCATAGTTGAAGCGGTCCTTGGCGAAGATGTTCGTGGTAAGATTGGTGTTGTAGTTTCGCCAGTTATCAGCCAGCTTTTTCGGGCAGAGCACCAGCACGGACTTGTTTCGGAGCTCGTAGTATTTGACGACAGCCAGTGCGGTGAAGGTTTTGCCCAGACCGACAGAGTCCGCCAATATGCAGCCGTTGTAGGTTTCGAGCTTGTTGATGATCCCAGTTGCGGCGTCTCGCTGGTAGTTGAACAGCTTGTTCCACACGATGGTGTCTCTATAGCCGGTGAGATCATTCGGTAGAACGTCTTCATCGATATCCTCCAGGAACTCCCGAAAGATGTTGTAAAGCATCAGGAAGTAGACGCGCTCAGGGGCGTTCTCCTGGTAGACAGACTCGATGTGGTCGCACACAGCGTCGGTCACATCCCGGAGCTTGTCCGCGTCGCTCCAGATCTGGTTGAATAGCTGGAGGTAAACACTGGCGTGGACAGGCTCATCCATACGCGTCACAAAGTTCGAGACAGCGTTCCCCTTCTGATAGCCGAGATCGACGGCCGTGAACCCGCTGATCGGCATGTAGGCGACTGCGGCGCCATTGCTTTCGACATGACCGAACGGCTGCATAGCGGCCGGGGTCGCGTTGGATTTGAACCGAGCCTTCTTTCGGATCCACGCGGCGCATTCCCGCGCCACCGCTCGTTGAGTCAGCTTGTTCCGGAGCTTAATCTCGAATTCGCTCCCGTAAAGACTGCTTTCGCGCCCAGCTTTTGGAATGAAGAACTCGCGTTTTTCTTTCCGCAGTTTATCGGTTGCTTCCGTGGGCACGAACGTCGGCGCCGTGAAAATAAACTGCAGGTTTTCTATCCTAGATAGCTCAGACTTCAGTGCCTCATAGGCATAGATCGAGAAGCACGACGCTGCGATCTTGACGCGGGAGCCTCGGCTAAGCGTTTCCTTCAGATCATCACCGAGGAGCTGGGAAGTGTTGTCGATAATTTTCATGTGTCAGCATTCTATTAGAATGGCGTATGCGATCAGCCAGAGCGCGTACAGTTTGCCGATGGCTACCTACTTCTTGTGTTCACAGTCACTATCATCCGTCCTGTGCGTCTGCTTCAACAAATCTTCGATCTGGATCGTGATGAGAACAGATTGATAGAGATTCCAAATGAATGACTTCAACAAAAGAGTCACGAACGCGAGCCACGACAAGAGCGCAGCCAACAGCGTTGACGTCAATGCGCAACCAATTGCTTCGCTGTATGCGCTCACTAAGTCCAACCCCCTTGGCAGGGGGGCTGAATCACCAGAAAGGATCTTGATAATCGCACACGCACCCAAGAAAATAATGTAGTGGATGAAAACCAATATAAAGTTGAAAAATATAAACTGAAGTTCCGATATGCGCGGGTTCTTGTAATCCGTTCTAGCAAGTATTATTAGAACATCTGGCTTAGATATGCTTGCAAAAATCGCAAATCCTGAGATCAGGAATCCAAGCATCGTAGATGTGAACGTAAATCCCGTATCTGCCACAGAATTTATTGCGTTCTGAAGCGCCGGAATTGAGGCGACTACCATGCCGGTAAATGCGTTTATGCCGAGCATTAGCACTGCAATGACAAAGACACCTACCGACGCAATCACGTTCCCTTTTGAGAACGCGACCACCCGCGCAATCTTATAGATTTGAAAGAGGCTTTTTTCCTGGTTCAGTCTCTGTTGCCAGGTCATCCTAGAAAAGCCCTACTAACTGCCTTATCTTCTCAATAGCATTGTTCATCCCAGGCGCGTTGATTTCCTGTTGGTCAACCTGTTCGATATATTTTTTGAATAAAAACTTCGCTTTCGCTACAGTTCCATTGGGAATCTCTCCGATGGGCACAGAAAGCTCGAAGGAGTCATTCGCGACCTTCAAAGAATTCCCAGCTTCGTCGACGCCGCGAAGAATCACCTCCTGATTTCCTGTTGCGGTGGCCTCTTCTACCGCAGCAAGGGAAGCCTCCTTGTCCAGGCCATCCTTATTCTCAGTGATGACTCTTGTGATGGTTGCATCAAGCCCTAGCCCCAGCTTCCTTACCCGCTCCAACGTATCAGAAGCATCGATTTCATCGTTTGGCGTGATTAACCGGAAATCAATCCGGCGCAGGGTTTCGTAACGCTTGACGAACTCTGCCAAGCTTCGCCGATCCGTCAAAGGGACAACTTCCAGCGTGGGAATGGGATGCAATTTCCGAAGAGCTACTTTTGTAATCGGTTCCTTGTTACGTTTTGACGCCTCAAATAGGTTATCAATCAGCTTGTTCCATTTGCTGCGGAGGAAAGCTAAGGCAGTCCCTCTGAACGCTACCAGATCTGGCGCGTAGGGCGTTTCTGGCATGTAGATCAATCGATGGTTATTCAGAATTAGAACAAAAAAGGCGGAAGGCGCAGACCTCATACTTTGTTCATCGTGAATTAGCCCATTACTTTCATCGAAGACCTGCACCCTTGTGAGCAGCGTGTTCTTAATGAACTGACCGACGACGGCAAGTATGGGTTCCTCGCCGCGCTTGGCCAAATTGACCAGCTTCACTTCATAGAAGTGGTACTGAGTCTCACCATATGATCTTATTAAGGTATCGTCCGTAAATGCCGGAAGTACGATCTGCTTTGCGTAGTCCAAGAGCACCTTGTCGCCAAACCTGCAAATGAAGTTTGCGAAGACGGCACTGTTCTGCTTCATAAATCTATTCTCCTACAAGCGTGGCATTTTTCCTTTGCTGGCATATCGAAGCACTGGTGCTCGTAAGTCACAATGGGTCTGGGCAGCATTTTTCCATTGGATCATGCTTTATCTACAACCATGCAGATACTTAGCTAGCTCTGCTTGCCGTGGACTGCGCCGGATCGCGTTTCCATCCTTGGCGCAAAGCTGCCGCTCGCCTTATCGCTGCGACACCGCAAGCCCTATGTTTTAAAGCCGGAAATTATTACCGCTAGTCGACCTCTGCCTCTTCGCTTGGCTCTTCAAAGTGGATTACGACCGAAGGTGCGTCCAGAAGGCCAACTAGCTTCACACCGTTCGCTGGACGCATAGTGGCGCAGTTCGCGGGATCGAAAATCAGCCGAACCTCGTCCTTCTGGCCGGTCTCCAGACCCGATACGAGCGCCAAGATGAAGTCGCTACCGCGTTGCTTTGCTCGCTCAAACTCATTGTTGGAAAGTTCGATCTGCGTTTGGGGTGCGCGCGCGGTCGCCTTCATCTCAACGAAGCGTTTCCAGTCGAATACCCCGTCGGCACCCACACCATGTCGCAGACGAAAATCCGTTAGGCGTTGGTCCGGGGATGTCTCCAGAGCTTGCTTGAGTATCTCCCACCCGCGTTGTTCCAGATCCGCATTCGTGTAGGCTGCAGGAGCAGATACCTTGCCGTTCGTTGCGGTTTCGCTGGGCTTGGGCGGATTCGATAGAAGGCCCCTACTTGGCCTCTTGCCTGTCTGCTTCGTGTCGTCCCTTTGCGTGCCAGGCTGGATGGTGGCACCAACGACGGGCCCCACCGATTGCTTTAGCGTTCTTGGCTCGACCTTCGTCTCGCGGCTTTTCGGCGGGGTGACCTTTATCTTGCTCTTCGGCGCAGCATTGATAGCTGCTGCCGTTTCAGCCATGGCGTCTGTGCGTCTCTCGTCGCTGGCAAGGCGAATGACCTCTGCGGCCGTGTCCCGGCTCTTGAGCCAGGCCAGCGCCCATTCTCCGCCGATACGACGGCGCACATCCAGCGGGAAAAAAGAGGCTATTGCACGCCCCCCAAACTCACGGTCGCCTATGTCGTCATCCCGCATGTACACCCTACGGGAGGCACTATCGACGTACGCGCGCAGACCGACAACGATCCCAGCAGGAGGCAGATATTCGGCCTTAGCCCGAACAGGGATTGCACCGTCCGACACATACAGCGGGATCGCTTTGAGCGTATCCCAACTTATGCTGATGCGATCACGTAGCGCCGGTTCACTGCGCGCCAACTCCGATGACAAATGGTCGACGGCGTGCCCGTATCGCAAGCGCAGTTGTTCGCCGCGCTCTTCTTCCTCCGGCATATCCTGCTCGACGCTAAGTGTAAGCGCTATGGCCTCCACACCGATAGTCTGGCAAAGACCCGGAAAATCCTGAACGTCGCAAGGGGGCGTCCAGCAGTTCAAGGATGGAAGTTTTGCCACCAGTTCTTGCCGAAGCTCCGCGTTCTCGATCCAGAACACCGGCCGCGTGGCCACCCATTTGTCTGCGCAGTACAATGGAAGTTGGCGTAGCTTGTCGCGGTGACGGCGCTCTGCCGACCCCACGATCTGTTCCATATAGCGGTACACATCCATGAGAACGGCGTCGGTGGTCTGGCTGTATTCTTCAGCAGCGAGTTCGCGGCAACACTGGATGCAATCGTCCAGGGTTGGCTCCGTCACACCTAGAACGACCCAGAGACTGGCGCAGCCTGGGCCTCCCGGCACAAAAAGCCGGCGGTCATGGAAGATGTCGACGCCCCGCATGACCTCATCGGGACGTTTCCAGGTTCCATTGCTCACATAGACAAGTCCTGCGCCTGCAAGGAACCGGCGTCTGAGTTCCTGTACGCTCATTTCCCCGACGAGGGCGTTATATGCCGCTACGCGAGGACATCTTTTAGAGATGGTGCGATAGAGCTGGAGTATCTGAAGATCATCGACAGGGCCAGCTTGGTCGCGGATTTCTTCGAGCTTTTCGACCAGATCGCCCACCCGCACGTCCACGATCAACCTGAGCGCGGCGGCGCAGTCCGCGGACACATCGTCCAGAGCGACGTCACAGGCAAACACTTGGTAGAGCGCCTGTGTCTCCGGCGTTTTTAGTACGGCTACATCCGGAGCGACCAGTTCCCCACGCCCGACAGCTACCCATTCGTTTTCACGAAGGTCATTCAGCCATGCGGCAGTCACCTCACCGCGGCTGTGAATATACTTGATGGCTACATGCTCAGCCGGAACGCGCTGTCTCGGTGCGTACAGGCGATCCCAGTTTCTGGAGAGCGTCCGAAGAAGAGCGGGGCTTCGTTGCCGGGCATCCCGCTTGCTGAGCTTTCTTAGAGCTTTCAGGACGCTGCTGAGAGCAGGTGATAGGTAATCATACTTCACCTGTTCGGCGCTCCGGGCGCGTAACTCCGCATACCGCGCGCCTCCACCCCAGCGTACCCGCTCGTCCGTCTGCACCACTCGTGGTGAGGTCTCCGCTCCCAGCAGTGTAAGAAAGCGTCTAGGTCCGCGAGATATCGACCCGTCTTCGCGCTTGCGTTTTGCCCACCGCCCAGCACCTGTTCTGAGCACGTCTTCGTACTTCGCAGCGATCCACTGTATTCCCGGTGTGGTTCCGGCAGCATCTGGCCAGGTGGAGTTCTCACCATCGAGGGTCTTGGAAAGATAGGCATCCGCCAAGGCCACTTTTTGTCGTGCTGGCTTTCCCCCTTTGTAAACCAGTCCGTCGACGAGAAGAATGCCGCCGACCAGTGGCCCCAGCCGTTCAGCTCTCCTGTCGGACACGCCATCGAAACTCTCACGAAGTTCGCGCAACTCCTCGTCTGTGATCTCGATGCGCTTGCCAGCGAAATGCTCAGCAAATGCCGCAAGCTCGATCTCAGGCTCCAGATGGCTTGTGAAGGCAGCATTCTCGGAAAGCCAGGCAATTACCTCCTTGCCGTCTTGGCTGTGGCCGAAAGCCGGGTGTAAGCGATCCAAAAGCCGCCAACGCATCGCAAAGGGTGAGGGTGCGGCGTCATAGACTAGCGGCTTCTGGGACTCGTCCGCTTCTCTGCAACTGACGATACGCAAATCATCTGTGAGCAAGAACGGCGTATCGAACAGCTCGTCATAAGGATGGTTTTGCACCAGGCGCGAAGCCACTGCAACATACCATTCTGGGGCCTTACCGGAGAAATGACCGCTCTCAAGAGCCTCGAGCAACATGCCCGCGTCTATCAGAGGCGATACGCTGAGAGCATTGAGGACTTCTCGCCAGCGGTCCATATCGTCGCGGTGCTCCGTTGGAAGCGCCGTGCATTCTGGCTCAAGTTGCTCTAAGTCCGGTCCGCCCAAGACATTGGTGAAGTACTCCTCTTCGTAGACTACTCGCTCTAGGGGCACTGCCATCCCGTGGATGGTGATGGAGGCATGCGTAGCCAACCAATCTCGGGTTCCAGAAAACGCGCCGGCAAATCGTCCAGAAAGCCAGCGGTCTTCGGACTTTCCGACCGTTTCAGATTCAAGAGGCACCAAGCTCCAGCCTTTTATCGCGCTTGTTCTCAGTTGCTCGGCAGCAATTGTGGCTAGTACCTCCCCGACCCGGTCGATGAGCCAGTTATTCCACGGATTTTCGATGATGGCTTCGCGTGAAGTGCTCGGATCGAATTGTGCGTCGATCGAGAAGGGTACTGACAATGGCACCTGTGAGCGAAAGCCTATGAACAGTCCTGACACACTGTCGCCTTTCGCGATGGCGACGGAAATGTCCGTGAAATCACTTCGCGCCTTGTGCGCAGGGTGCAGGTGAGCTGGTACAGCTACCGTGGCACGCCAAACTGTCCAGCTATCAGCCGGACCATTCACCTGCCTGCGCACCAAATGATCGATCGACGGGTGAGAGACCGTGTACTGCACCGGTTCCCAAGCCGAGAACGCAAGGGTGCGCTCCTCTATCGATTGCCCATCAAGCGTGCACCATCGAAACCGGCACACCGACGAAAGGAAAAGAAGGCTATCTGCATCCCAGGCTTCGAACCATTCCTTGAGTTTATCTTCATCGAAGCTCGCATTGAGGTCCGCGACCAGCATCGTGTCGCGAGCTGGATCATAGAAACCGGGAATGGCGTTCTCTGGACCTATTCGATCAAAGCGCAGTTGATCGCCCGAGAAATGATACGGTGCTGAATGGATTGAGACAGCATCGGCGATCCGCTTGAGGGTTTTCATCCCAATGCCGAACCGGCCCCGTTGATCCACCCGCTCGGTTTTGGTTGTGAGATACGGCAGCGCCATACCTAATACGTTGTGGCATGTCACGGGCTGGCCGTTGTGAACGATCAGCAACTGCCTCTTATCGGCCCTCTCGCGGAGGGCAAATCGCACTTCCGTGGCCCGTACGTCATCGGCGTTTTGTATGACTTCGACAATGCCCTGGAACTGCTCGACAGCAAGATCCTCGGCTCCCGCCGCCGCGCGATCGATCATGCGTTTGATGAGGCCCCGCGAACTTCGCAGGATCGCCACTGATGTATCGATCATCGCGTGCGCAAATTCTGGCGTCCGTGGATCGATCAGTGCCCTCGCGTCCGGGTCATCGTCCCATAATAGCCGCGCCGCTTCTGCACCCAGCACAGCGTCCGCTACATAATTATCGACTGACAAGCGCACCTCCCTGTCGGATTAAACTTACGACAATACAACCCAAATACACGAGGGCGCGGCACGTTGAACGTGAGGCTGCGAACATTCTTAAGCGTCCTAGCCGCGCCGCTCAGACTACGCTTGCTCGCTCCAGATAACGGCAAAAGGCATTCGCAAGCTGCATCTGCCGCGGCGTCCGGCACTGCGCTTCGAAAACGGAGGGCGAGGCGACAAGCACGCAGATGCATTTGGCTCGCGAGGTGGCCACGTTGAGCCGGTTGAGGCTGTAGAGAAACTCCATGCCCCGCGGCGCGTCCGCATAGCTTGACGTCGTCATCGAGTAGATGACGATCGGCGCTTCCTGACCTTGGAATTTGTCGACTGTGCCGATGCGGCCGCCGGGGATTCGGTCCTGCAACTCGATGACTTGAGCATTGTACGGCGCGATGATGAGGATTTCGTTGAGCGTAACGGGCGCTTCGACCCCGTGCTTGTCGATCCATGTCGTCCCCGCACCAAGGATCTCATCCACCAAGTCGCGGACGCAGTCAGCTTCCTCAGGCGACGAACTCTGGTTGCCTTCGGTCGGCACGGGTACGTAACGCAGGCCCGCGCCGCTGACACGGCCGCCCGACCTTATCTCCTGCACTTCCAGCCCTGGCCGTGGGTGAAGACGGCCGCCGTAGAACAGCTCAGAGGTATAGGCGCAGATGTCCGGGTGAAGGCGCCACGTCTCGGCCAGAAACAGCCCGCGGTCGTCGGCAATGGTCTGATCACCGCCGAGGATGTGATGGAGCGATGAAACGTCGGTGCCTTCTGGATGGCTACCCTGCATGGGCTGGTCAAGCTGTTGCGGATCCCCGAGCAGCACGATGGTGGATGCCGCCTGAGAGACGGCCAGCACATTGGCAAGCGCCATCTGCGCCGCTTCATCGATAAAGAGTACATCGACGGCTTCGGCGGCGTCGGGTGACGCCCAGAGCCACGCGGTGCCGCCGCCGACGTGGACGCCGTGGCTGATAGCGCCGAGCAGTTCAGATGCCTTGGTCGTGAAGCGCAAACTGTGGACGTCGTCCTCTTTCTCGGCAGATTTCTGCATACACTGGACATCTACGCCCATCGCGTCGGCCGCCGTCACGACGGCATCCAGAAGATTGCGGATCACCTTGTGACTGTTGGCGGTCACTCCGACGGTCTTTCCAGCCTGAACGAGGGCGCAGATCATGCGGGCGCCGGTGTGGGTCTTGCCGGCACCGGGTGGCCCTTGAATGGGAAACACGCCCGGCTGCAAATGCGCTGCGATGCGCAGCGCGGCATCGAGCGTGGGTTCGCCGTCCTGCCGGATCGGCTCCCCGTCGAGCCGCGGCGGCATCCGCATGAGAAGATCGCGGGCCGCCCTGTATCGGCCATCGCCCTCCATGCCGTTCGCGGCGACATGTTCACCGATGCGAACGAGCGCCTTCGCAAGCACGTCGGCATCAATCACCTTGTGAGCGAAAACGGCCTCGCTGTGGACATCGGCTGTGTCGCCCCGCTTTTTGATATCGACCCAACGTTCCTCCAGCGCCATCTCCTCGACCGTGCCGAAATGGGCACCGCTCATGTTCCGCAGGCTTTCGCCGCCGCGCAGTTCCGTCTCCTGCGGCGGGAAGCTGTAGCGGTGGATCGGCGCCTTGGCGGTGCCGCCGGTTGCGCCGATGAAGGAAAGGCCGGACAGGCCCGCCCGCTCTTCGAGCAGGTCCTCCGCCGCGAGATCGGATAGCCGGAAATACTCCCACCACAGCGCCTTCTGCTCCCGCCGATGCCAGTCTAGCGAATAGGCAAGCAGCCAGCGCGCGTGCTGCTCCGGTGTCCGGTCCGCTGGATCGAGCGGCACGTCGCCGGTTAGCTGGTCGATGAGCGCATTGATCTTCTCCTGCCACTCGCTGAGCTTCTCACTCGGCGCGCCTTCCGGTGCCTTCGGGCGCGGCACATCAGTGCCTGCTGCGACCAGTGCATCGCGGCGGGTCTCAAGCCAGTCGCGCAATTGCCAGGTCGAAACGCAGTCGTCCCTGTTATAGCCGGCGACTACCGTGCGGTCGGCGTCATCGATGAATTCCAGATCGCCAAGCTCCAGGCAGGCCTGCACCTTTGCGAGCGCCATGTTTGCGTCGGACAGGTTCGTGTCGCGCGTGAACCCGTATAGAGGTTCAAGTTTTTTGATGGAATAGCTCTCGACGCTCGCCCGCAAGGCGTTCCGGACAACGCCGTACAGATCGACGAAGCGCTTGGAGCGCAGCAGGAAGTCGATCTCTTCCTCGCGGCTCGCGTAGCGGCCCATCAACCGCTTGAGCGCCGCCGGCTCGTAGGGCGCGAAGTGGTAAATGTGCAGATCGGGGTGCTGTTCGAGACGCGCCATGACAAAGTCGATAAAGCGCTCGAAATTCGCCTTCTCGTCCTCGCGGGAAAAAGCCCAGTCGCAGGTGTAGCTGGCGGTGCCATCCGTGGCGGCAAAGCTGTAGCCGAAAAGATATTCGAGCCCGCCTTCACCTGCGAAGGGATCGCCTTCGAGGTCGAAGAAGATATCGCCGGAGGACGGGGTCGGCAGGCCTGCAAGACCAAACCCTGGTACCACCGGCAGCAATTCGTAAAGCGTGCCGGCTGCAGCGCGGCCTTCGACCTGGATGCGCGCCTGTTCGCGAATGCGCTCATAGGAATAGGCCGCACCGCGGACGGGTTTCCAAGCAAGCGGCAACGGCATGGCCGCGAGATTTGCCGCAGTCTCTATGCCCTGGCGCTTGAGTTCGTCAATCTGGACTTTGCTGATACCAGCGACCAGAGAGAGATGATCGTCCGCGCGCCGCCGCTTATCGCAACGATCGTGCCAGCGGCAGATATCGCAATGCGTTTTCGGGTCGGGATAGATCGCCGGCCCGCCCTGCTCGCCGATCGCGCGCGCGAGCCCATCCCGCACCCGCCTATAATAGGCCGCAAAGTCGTCCATTCGGAAGATCTGCTGCTCGTAGTCGGACCAGGGGGCGACGACATATGAATATGCAGGCGTCAGGCCCTGCACCGAGGCCACGAGTTCGGCATAAAGACAGAGTTGCAGGACGGTGCCGCCCTTGGTCTCGCGGGCGAGCTTGGTGTCGATCACTTCGTAAGACCATGCGCCAAGATCGCTTGGTGTATCGATGCGGCGAAGGATATCAGTGCGGCCGACCCAGGCGTTAAGACGAAACGCACCCTGCACAATGATGGGATGGCCTTCGATCATCGCCGTGCGAGTCTTTGCGACAGAATCGTCATCAACCCCGACGCCGTCAATAACGGTGACGTCGAACCCTTGCGCCTTCAGGTGCTCGACATATCCCTGTTCGTGGCGTGCGCCGCGCTCCCAGAGGATCTGCAACAGCGGGTCCCAGAAGGTGGGCTTGGGAAGCGTGCCGCGCGCAACTTCGATGTCCAGGCCGGTCAGATGGCGGCAGTTTAGGTGCCCGACCAAATCGGACGCGCTGAGCAGGAGTGAGTCTTTGCGAAGCTGCATCAAATAGTTTTAGCTCAAATGGTTTACACGCGCTATTGCTTGTTCCAGAGCGCTAGACATCTTTGTAGGCTCCGAGAACTGACACCCAGCATACGGGTGCTAGCCATAGGCGGCAGGCCGCCTCCAATTCAAGAACTGGCTAGGGAGAGGGCGGGTTATGGGAATGGCCACCGCCATTGTGGATGACAGGAATGCCTAAGGCGCGAAGCGGCCATCCCCGCGATGACCGCGGGAGCGTAAACTTCAGCCTAAAAGCGGAAATTATTTCCGCTTCAGACCCGTGTTGACTGATGCCCAAAGCCAGGGCACAAAGGTGGCATCCACGGTCGCTCGCGATGGGAAAACAGAGGGAATTTCAAGGCTCTTCTTCTAAGCCCCTGAAATCACGTGAGAATCCAGGTTCCCCAGCCAAATTTTCAAATGCATCAATAACCTATTTTTAGCGCCTCTACTTTCCGAATCGCGCGTTCGGAAGGACGCTAACTCGAATTTAATAGCTTCACGCACTCCCACTAAACCAACCCTGTTCGAAAGTGGGGTATACAGCCCCCCCAAATTGCAACCAGGCAATAAGTACGACCACGGATCAAACCGGCCGGATAACTGATTTTGCGGCGAGGCAGAACATATTCAGAAATTTACCGCTAGTAGAATCACGTCAGCTTCGTGCAACTATCTAAAAGTAAAACAATCAGCACCAATTGACCCGATATTTTCTGCGCAACGAAACTCGACAGTCAAGGTACAACATAAATGGCGGTATATGACGATATCATATTTCAGGTCGTGAAAGACGCAGAGGCGGAGCTTAGCACTAAACTTGATGCGGACATCCTTTATCTAAGCAGCGAAATGCGGATGAACATTTTTGCTTGGTTTCGCGAAATTGTTGAAAAGCTTGCCTCCCGTACCGAGAAGAAGGAAGCTATCGCGATTTTTTTGACTACGCCTGGAGGCCAGGCAGAGGTCGTTGAGAAACTCGTGGAGGTTGTTAGACACCACTATCAGCTAGTCTATTTTGTCGTCCCGGTGGCGGCAATGTCCGCCGGCACGATCTTTTGTATGTCTGGCGACAAGATTTATATGGACTACTCATCGTCATTAGGCCCGATCGATCCGCAGGTTCCGGATCGGGAAGGCAAATTTTTTGTGCCCGCTCTCGGTCACCTTGATAAACTAAATCAATTAATTGAGAAATCGAGGAATAACACGATCACGCCTGCAGAGTTTCAATGGTTGATGAATCAAGATCTGGCAATGCTTCGATTTTATGAGCAGGCGCGCGACCTATCCATCGCTCTTCTCGAAAAATGGCTGGTGCAATACAAATTCAAAGACTGGAAGAAGCATCGAACGCACAACGTTGGGGCAAACGTAACATCTACCGAGAAGCAGGCGCGAGCTAACGAAATCGCAACGTTGCTATCTGATAATACGCATTGGCATTCGCATGGGCGGATGATAGGCATGCGAACACTCAAAGACGTATGTAAGCTCGAGATTGACGATTTCGGCCAGGATTTGGATCTTCAAAGCGCCATCCGCCGTTATAACGATACAATCAGTGAGTACATCAGTCGCATGGACATTCGTGCATACTTGTATAGCAGTCAGGTTGCATAGCCGTAGGAGGGCTTCATGTCGGTTTCCGCAACTATCGAGGGTCTTCAAAAGTACCCGCAAAACACATCTCAAGAGTTTCGCGACCAGCTGGACATTGTGGAAAAAATCAAATCGCAACAGGATCCAACGGGCGTAGGTGTCTTTGTAACTGACCGATACAGCCAAGGGATCGATCGAACTTTGACTTTCAGGCCAATAGCGCGACCATCGTTTGCCCGGACGCCAATTCGATGAATTTAGGCCACCTGAGGGTGGCCTTTTCTTTGGCCCATCGACTAGGCTAATGAGTTTGCGATATTCGCAACGCAGCTAAGTGCGTAAACGCCGATGCGGACATGAATATGTACCCACGGGTGGCGGTTTAAGTTCATTCTAGAAACCGTGCCGGTAAGCTAGAACACGCCCCTCACCCCCGCCGCAACGTAAAATACCGCTGCGCCGTCTCAGCCCTGTTCCGCAGCGCCGGCGGGAACGCATACTCCCCACAGACCTCGAACACGAAGCCCGCCTTCACAAGCGTGTCGGTCATCACCTCGCTCAGTTCCGCCGTCGTACGGTAGATGGCGTTGTAGACTTCGTCGAGTTCTTCGGAGAAATGCTCCTTCAACGTCAGGCGGACGTCGAGTTCGGAGAGGGATTCGCGGAAGTAGATCGTGGCGTTCGGGGCGGCGAGCTTGGCGATCATTTTGAAGGTGTCGCGCACGGCTTCGTCGTTCAGATAAATGAAGAGGCCGGTGATCAGAAAGAAATCGAAGGGCGGTTGCAGCTTGAAGTCTTCGACGGCTATCCGGGGGACCTCGACGACCTGGAACTGGACGTTTTCGTCGTCGCCGATCTCGGCCTTGGCGCGGGCGATCAGTTCTTCGGAGAAATCGAAGCCGAGATACTGGTTGCCGTTGTTGTTGTAGAAGGTGGCGAGGCGGCCGGCGCCGCAGCCGAGTTCGAGGATCTTCGAGGGGCGTTCGAGGCGCGGCAGCAGATGCGTCTTCTCGTGGATGTCGCGGTCAACCGCGATCGTCGAGCCCTCGGATTGCAGCATCACGGCGTTGACGGCATTGCCTTCCTTTTTGGCACGACCATTGAAGAAATCGCGGACCTTCAAGGCGTCGATGCTTTCCTGGTCCTTGTATATGCGGCTCATGCTCGGTTCCGTTTCGTGACTGTTCGCTTGAAGCATGTCGGCGCCGCAAGATCGCTGCGCACGCTTGCGTGACATGCTTCAGCCGGCCAGCGCCTGCAGATTGAAGTAGTGGAGATTGTCGCGCGCCAGCGCCAGGTCCTGCTCGCTGTCGATCTCGTAGGCGATCACTTCGTGTGTGCGGATCGGCAGGAACTGCCTGAGGTGTTCGTAGACCGCCGTGTTGCCGATGTCGGCGAAGTAATCGACCGGCAGCCAGGCGATGTTGGCCCATTCATATTCGGTCGGATCGTCACGACGAAAGCTTACGGCAAGGCCGTCCTCGCGCGTCAGAAACACGGCGTCGCGGGTCTTGGTCTTGGTGATGCCGAGCTGGGCCACGCCGGGTTCGCAGGAGGCGAGGAAGGCTGCGAAGCTTTCCGGCTCGACCAGCATGTCGCCATCCATGAACAGGCAATCGCCCTTGATGTAGCGGCCGCCGAGCTCGTAGCTGTGCAGCGTCGTCGTGCTGCGGAAGCCGGGATTGCGCACGACGAGCACATCCGGGCGGATGGCGCGGATCGCCGCGATGACGGCCTTTTCCTCGAAGCCGACGATGACGCGAACATCCTCGACATCCTTCAGCAGCGACAGCAGATGCTTGATGATCTTGACGCCTTCGATCTCGACCAGGCACTTCGGCTTGCCGTGGCCCAGACGCGAGCCGAGGCCGGCCGCCGCGATTACAGCGTGTTTAACAGACGGCATAGCGACTTCCCATCGAGAGCGACATAGTTGGACACGGAGACCAGCGCGTCGGGCGCGCCATGCAGGCCGGTGAAGGCGATGCCGATATCGGCGACGTCGAAGAGCGGTACGTCGTTGAAGCCATCGCCGATCGCAACGAGGCGGTCGAACTCGTCCTTCAGCTCAAGGCCGGCGACGTTCTTGCGCATGACCGTGTCGAGGCCGGTGATCCAGCCGTCCTTGTCGGTCGTGGCTGTCGAGGTGTAAAAGCGGCAGCCGAGGCGCTCGACCAGCGGCGCGATCCAGAGATCTAGATTGCCCGTGACGACGAAGCAGCGATCACGGTTTTGGCGGATGAACTGCTCGATATCGGGATCGAACTCGACCTCGGAGACGATCGACTGGATGCGATCGAGGCCGGCGCTGCGCAGGATGGCGAAGCGCAGCCGGAAAGAGTCTTCGAACGGGATCATGCCCGACATGGTGAGCTCCGTCAGGAGCCGCATTTCGGCTTCGAGGCCAAGCTCGGAGGCGATCATCGGCAGCAGTTCGGCGCGGGTGATCGTGCCATCGAGATCGAAGGCGAAGCCGGTGCCACGCTTGTGGCCGGCAAGCGCGCCCGTGTCGTTGGCGGCGGATGGTGTCAACGCATGCTGTTGCGCGCGGTACATGCTCAGGACCTCGACGTCTGGATATCGGCTGCGATGGAATCAAGGATGATGCTGGAGGCGGGCTCGGTGTGCGGGAGCAGCACCTTCAGAAGCTCCTCGCGCTCCTTCACCAGCTGCCAGGCCTTGCCGTCCTTGTAATCGAGCGCCACCTGGCGCAGCTGATTGAAGGTTTCGACGCGGTGGGCAGCGCGTTCGGCAAGCCGGCCCAGCGCGTTGAAGGCGGCATGGACGCCGGAATCGATGAAGATCAGCGGCTTTTCGAACAGATGGTATTCGGTGAGGAAGGAGACGCCGTCGGTGATCATCAGATCCGACGCATCGAACAGCTCGCCATAGGTGCCTTCGCGAATGGCGCAGTTCGGCAGCGCCGACCAAGCATCGAGATAGCGCTGATAGGAATTATCGCGGAAGAGACCGCTCTGCTCGGCGCCGAAGGCAAGTGCGGGATGCGGCTTCAGCACGAACTGGATATCCTTGGCGGAGCGCGCCCATTCCAGCATCTGCTTATAGATCTTATGGAAAACACCGAAGCCGCTGCCGCTGACCGCCAGCGAGTGGTGCGGTGCCCAGATGACGCGGAAGGTGCGGCCGTTCGGCTCGGCGATCGGCCATTCGCCCTTGCCCTTGGCCTCCAGCAGCTTGTTGTGCTTGGGATAGCCCGTCAGCACGAATTTGTCGGGATCGGAATGCGCGAAGGAGCGATAATAGGACTGCGTCATCTCCGTCTCGCAGAAAACCTTCCAGGCGAGGCGGTGATATTGCTGGTCGTAGTTGTCGCTATAGGCCTCATCGTCCTCACCCTTGGCATCCGGGTTGGCAAGCACGCCCATGCCATAGGGCACCACGCAGATGCGGGCGAAGGTGATCTCCATCGTTCTCAGGCCATGCGGGACCGGAGAATCCCACTGCTGCTGGCGGAAGACCACGTCTGGCATCAGATTGCGCACGATATCCAGCCCGTCGAAGGAGTGCATGTCGAGGCGAATGTGCGGGACGCCAAGCGCATTCAGCCCAGCATGCACCTCATCCTCACCCGAGAACTCCGCCACGCCGAGCTGGCTGTTGTCGATCGAGACGACCATGGGGTGATAGCGATCGTCCTCGGTCATGGCCCAGTAGACATCGGCCAGCGCATCCCACATCGGGATCGACTGGACGATGAAGACGCAACGGATCTTCGGTGTCGCGGGGCCAAGGCGGCGCAGTGTCAGATGGCTGACCTGCTTCAACACGTGCATGCCGACGCCGAGGCTGCCGAGGCGTGCGTCGAACTTGGTCAGCACTTCCTTGGTGAGCGGCACCTTGTCGTGATTGTTCAGCTCGATCGCCGTCTTGACGATCTCGTTCATCTGCTGCGGCAGGGCCGTGAGCTGCGAATGAAATGTCTGCAGCAGCTTGGCGATTTCGAACTGGACCGATCCCTGCGTATCGATGCGCTGGGTCAACTCTTCGACTTGCGCCTTCAACGATGCCAATTCGGCAAGGGTTTCGGCCGAAGAATTGCTTGGCTCGGTCTTGGGCATTCAGATCGCCTTCGTACTTTCAAGAACGGCATTCAGCCGAACGCAGGTCTGCTTCTTTATCCGCCAACCCTAGGGCGGCAAGCTTTCGCCAAACTGGCCTGAATGCCGGCTTTTACCGCCTCCAACGGCCTTCGATCGGACCAGCGCATTTATAAGATTTTTATATTGGCGACTTTTCCCGCGTCTCGAACCTTAATGCGCTTCGGTTGCATATTGATGGCCGGGTGATCGCAAGATCTTGCCCGAAACACCAGGGACAAGCGCATGGCCCACCGGCCGGCGCCGCGTCTCCATTTCGAAAACAATTCAAGGAGTGATGGTCGATGATCGACATCGTTCTGCTCGGCATCACGATCTTATTCTTCGTGCTGTGCCTCGCCTACACCAAAGCCTGCGACAGCCTCTAGCGGGAGAAACACAGTGATATTCGACTATGTCCTCAGCGGTGCCGTGACGGTGTTCCTCACCGTCTACCTCACCTTTGCCCTCATCCGCCCTGAGCGATTCTGATCTCTCATAGCGCCGGGTATTGAAAGTTAATCAAGATGACCCTCAACGGATGGCTTCAGATCCTGCTTTACTGCGGGATCGTTCTCGCGCTCGTCAAACCGCTCGGCGGCTACATGACGCGTGTCTTTTCGGGCGAGCGCACGCTTCTCTCACCCGTCCTCGTTCCGATCGAACGGGGACTTTACGCATTGTCGGGCACTAGCGAACGCGAAGAACAGCACTGGACGACCTATGCGATCTCGATGCTCGCCTTCAATCTCCTGGGCGCGCTGGTGCTCTACGCACTGCTGCGCCTGCAGGCGGTGCTGCCTTACAACCCGGCCGGCATGGCCGCGGTCGGGCCAGAGCTCTCCTTCAACACCGCCGTCAGCTTCGTCAGCAACACCAACTGGCAGAACTACGGCGGCGAGAGCACGATGTCGTATCTGACGCAGATGGCCGGGCTGACGGTGCAGAACTTCGTCTCGGCGGCGACCGGCATTGCCATCGCGCTTGCCTTCATCCGGGCGTTTTCGCGCGCATCCGGCAAGGCGGTAGGCAATTTCTGGGTCGATATGGTGAGAGCGACGTTCTACGTCCTCCTGCCGCTCTGCATCGTCATGACGCTTGTCTTCGTCGCACTCGGCGTGCCGCAGACGCTCGGCGCCTATGTCGAGGCGACCACGCTGGAAGGCGCCAAGCAGACGATCGCGGTCGGCCCTGTTGCCTCGCAGCTGGCGATCAAAATGCTGGGCACCAATGGCGGCGGCTTCTTCAACGCCAATTCCGCGCATCCGTTCGAAAACCCCGATGCGATTTCCAACCTGATCCAGATGGTGGCGATCTTCGCGATCGGTGCTGCGATGACCAACGTCTTCGGCCGCATGGTCGGCAACCAGAAGCAGGGTTGGGCGATCCTCGCCAGCATGTTCGTGCTCTTCCTCATCGGCGTCGGCGTCACCTATTGGGCTGAAGCGGCCGGCAATCCGCTGATGCATGCCTTCGGCCTTGAAGGCGGCAACATGGAAGGCAAGGAAGTGCGCTTCGGCATCACGCTCTCCTCGCTCTTCGCCGTCATCACCACGGCAGCGTCGTGCGGCGCGGTCAACGCCATGCACGGCTCGTTCACGGCGCTCGGCGGCCTGATTCCGCTCATCAACATGCAGCTTGGCGAAGTGATCGTCGGCGGTGTCGGCGCGGGCTTCTACGGCATCCTGCTTTTCGTCATCATCGCCATCTTCGTGGCCGGCCTGATGGTCGGGCGCACGCCTGAATATCTCGGCAAGAAGATCGAGGCGAAAGAGATGAAAATGGCGGTGCTTGCCATCCTCTGCCTGCCTTTGACGATGCTGGTGTTCACCGCGATCGCAAGCGTGCTGCCTTCGGCCGTCGCCTCGGTTGGCACGGCTGGACCGCACGGCTTCTCGGAAATCCTCTACGCCTATTCGTCCGCCGCCGCCAACAACGGCTCGGCCTTCGGCGGGCTCACGGGGAACACGCCCTGGTACAACGTGACGCTCGGCATCGCGATGCTGGCAGGACGTTTCCTGGTCATCATCCCGGCTCTCGCAATCGCCGGCTCGCTGGCGGCCAAGAAGACGGTCCCGGCCTCGAACGGTACCTTCCCCACGGATGGCCCGCTCTTCGTCGGCCTGCTGACGGGCACCATCGTCATCGTCGGCGGCCTGACCTTCTTCCCGGCGCTGGCGCTCGGTCCCGTCATCGAGCACCTGATGATGATCTCGGGCCAGACGTTCTGAGGACATGACCATGCTGATCCGCCACTTCAGGCGCCACAAGCTCCCTGCCCGTTCCGGTCTTCCGGGACGGGCGGTGGGGCCGACGCAAGGCCGGTCGCTCAAGGCGTCGGACGCCATCCTGATCATGCTGGCGGCTCTGCTCGTGGCGGCCGCCCTCTACAAACTGATTTTCGGCTGACCGGCCAACCGGTCGCCCCATCCCCGTCTCAAACGCTGGAGTTCTCTTATGAGCCAGGCAAAATCCGTGAGCATCCTCGATGCCCGCATTCTCATTCCGGCCTTCGGCGCGGCTTTCAAGAAGCTGAACCCGAAGGCGCTTGCCAAGAACCCCGTGATGTTCGTCGTCGCCACGGTTTCGGTTCTGACCACCGTCCTCTTCATCCGCGATCTCGTGACCGGCGGCAGCAATCTCGGCTTCTCGTTCCAGATCAACCTGTGGCTCTGGTTCACGGTGCTGTTCGCCAACTTTGCCGAAGCGGTCGCGGAAGGCCGCGGCAAGGCGCAGGCCGATTCCCTGCGCAAGGCGCGCACCGAAACGCAGGCCAAGTTGCTGACCGCCAACAATGGCAGCGGCTACCGCATGGTGCCGGGCACCAGCCTGAAGGTGGGCGATCTCGTGCTGGTCGAGGCTGGCGACATCATCCCGTCGGACGGCGAAGTGATCGAAGGTGTTGCCTCGGTCAACGAGGCGGCGATCACGGGTGAATCCGCTCCCGTCATCCGTGAATCGGGTGGCGACCGCTCGGCTGTCACCGGCGGCACGCAGGTGCTGTCGGACTGGATCCGCGTGCGCATCACGGCGGCGGCCGGCTCCACCTTCATCGATCGGATGATCGCGCTCGTCGAAGGTGCAGAGCGGCAGAAGACGCCGAACGAGATTGCGCTCAACATCCTGCTTGCCGGCATGACGCTGATCTTCGTACTCGCTACGGCGACGATCCCGAGCTTTGCCGCCTATGCCGGCGGCTCGATCCCGATCATCGTGCTCGTCGCGCTGTTCGTGACGCTTATCCCGACGACGATCGGCGCGCTTCTCTCGGCGATCGGCATTGCCGGCATGGACCGCCTCGTGCGCTTCAACGTGCTTGCCATGTCCGGCCGCGCGGTGGAGGCAGCCGGCGACGTCGACATTCTGCTTCTCGACAAAACCGGCACGATCACGCTCGGCAATCGCCAGGCGACCGCCTTCCGCCCGGTGCGCGGGGTCAGCGAGCAGGAACTGGCCGATGCGGCGCAGCTCGCCTCGCTTGCCGACGAGACCCCCGAGGGTCGCTCGATCGTGGTGCTCGCCAAGGAGAAATACGCGATCCGCGGCCGCGACATGACCAGCCTGAAGGCCACCTTCGTGCCCTTTACCGCGCAGACCCGCATGAGCGGCGTCGATGTCGAGGGGTCTTCGATCCGCAAGGGTGCCGTCGATGCGGTGCTATCCTATGTCGATGGCGGTGCAGCGATTGCCTCGGGCAATACGGCGATTGCGTTGCGCTCAAACTCCGACACGGTGCGCGAGTTGCAGGCGATTGCCGACGAGATCGCCAAGGCGGGCGGCACGCCGCTTGCCGTTGCCCGTGATGGTCGCCTGCTCGGCGTTATCCAGCTGAAGGATATCGTCAAGGGCGGCATCCGCGAGCGTTTCGCGGAACTGCGCCGCATGGGTATCCGCACTGTGATGGTGACCGGCGACAACCCGATGACGGCGGCTGCAATCGCGGCCGAAGCCGGCGTTGACGATTTCCTGGCGCAGGCGACGCCTGAGAACAAGCTGGCGCTGATTCGCGAGGAGCAGGCCAAGGGCAAGCTGGTCGCCATGTGCGGCGACGGCACCAACGACGCACCGGCGCTGGCGCAATCGGATGTCGGCGTCGCCATGAACACCGGCACGGTGGCCGCCCGCGAGGCCGGCAACATGGTCGATCTTGACAGCGACCCGACGAAGCTCATCGAGATCGTCGAGATCGGCAAGCAGCTCCTGATGACGCGCGGCGCGCTGACGACGTTTTCGATCGCCAACGACGTCGCCAAGTATTTCGCGATCATCCCGGCGATGTTCCTGACCTTCTATCCGCAACTGACGGCGCTCAACGTCATGGGCCTGTCGACGCCGCAGAGCGCCATTCTCTCGGCGATCATCTTCAACGCGTTGATCATCATCGCGCTGATCCCGCTGTCGCTGCGCGGCGTGCGCTACCGGCCGATCGGCGCCGGCGCACTGCTTTCCCGCAACCTGTTGATCTACGGCCTGGGCGGCATCGTCGTTCCGTTCGTCGCCATCAAGGCGATCGACATGGCGATATCAGCCATCGGCCTCGTCTAAGGAGTTACGTCCATGTTCAAGCAACTTCGTCCCGCGATCGTGATGATCGTCGCCACCACCGCCATCACCGGCCTCGTCTATCCGCTCGCCATGACGGGCGCCGCGCAGGCGCTGTTTCCCGCCCAGGCGAACGGCAGCCTGATCGAGAAGGACGGCAAGGTGATCGGCTCGTCGCTGATCGGCCAGGCCTTCACCGGCGAGCAGTATTTCCACGATCGCCCGTCGGCGGCCGGCGATGGCTACAATGCGGCAAGCTCCAGCGGCTCCAACCTCGGCCCGACCAGCCAAAAGCTGATCGACCGGGTGAAGGCGGACTACGAGGCCGCCAAGGCCAGCAACCTGAACGCGCCCGTGCCGGCCGACCTCGTCACCGCGTCGGGCAGCGGTCTCGACCCGCACATCTCGCCCGATGCCGCCTACTTCCAGGTGCCGCGCGTCGCCAAGGCGCGCGGTCTGGACGAGGCCAAGGTGAAGACGCTGGTGGATGGCGCCGTGGAGGGCCGGGAGCTTGGCTTTCTCGGCGAGCCTGTGGTCAATGTTCTCAAGTTGAACATGGCGCTGGATGGTTCTAAGACTTGATGAGATAAGGCCTTGGCGTTTCATTTCCCTCCCTCATTCCTGTGCCCAAGCTTCGCTCGGGCGATGTCACAGGAATCCAGCCAGCCCAAGTCCTTGGGCTGAAAGGAGTCTACCGCGCTGCAGACGCGGCGCTGCTGGATCCCTGTGACAAGCACAGGGATGAGGGTAGAGAGATTTGCGCTGGCAAAGAAACACATCGCCCGGAAAGACGGATTTTCATGCCAGACGACAACCGCGAACAGGCCGGACGGCCCTCGCCCGAGGCGCTTCTTGAAAAGGCGCGGGCTGAGACGCGTGGGCGGTTGAAGATCTTTCTGGGGGCGGCCCCCGGCGTCGGCAAGACCTATGAGATGCTGGCCTCCGGGCGCGCGAAGATCGCCGATGGGGTCGATGTGGTTGTCGGTGTCGTCGAGACGCATGGCCGCAAGGAGACGCAGGCGATGCTTGCGGGCTTCGAGATCGTGCCGCGCGTGATGGTCGACTACCGGGGCCGGCGGCTGGAAGAGATGGATATCGACGCCATCATCGCCCGCAAGCCCGACCTCGTGCTGGTCGACGAGCTCGCCCACAGCAATGCGGAGGGCAGCCGGCATCCGAAGCGCTATCTCGATGTGAAGGAACTGCTGGACCGCGGCATCGACGTCTATTCGACGCTCAACATCCAGCATGTCGAGAGCCTGAACGACGTCGTCTCGCAGATCACCCGCATCCGGGTGCGCGAGACGGTGCCGGACAAGGTGATCGACATGGCCGACGACGTCGAGATCATCGATCTTACGCCTGACGACCTGATCAAGCGTCTTCATGATGGCAAGGTCTACATGGCCAACACCGCCGAGCGGGCGCTGACCAACTATTTCACGCCGGGCAACCTGACGGCGCTGCGCGAACTGGCGCTTCGGCGCACGGCGCAGCGGGTGGACGACCAGCTTCTGAACCACATGCAGGCGCATGCGATCTCCGGCCCGTGGGCCGCGAGCGAGCGCGTGCTGGTATCGGTCGATCACCATCCGGCCTCCGCATCGCTGGTGCGCTATGCCGCGCGCATGGCATCGCGGCTGAGGGCTCCCTGGGCCGCCGTCTATGTCGAGACCAACCGCTCGATCAACCTAAGCGAGGGCGAGCGCGACACGCTGGCCGCCAATTTGCGGCTGGCCGAACAGTTGGGCGGCGAGGCGATCACCGTTCCGGGGCGCGAGACCTCGGAAGAGCTGATCCGCTACGCCGCTTCCAACAACGTCACCCACATCGTGATCGGCGCGCCGAAGCAGCCGACTTGGCGAGAGTGGTTCTCGCCGTCTGCCGCCGACCTCCTGATCCGCAAGGCGGGCGATATCAGCGTTCACGTCATTTCGGGCGACGAGCAGAAGGGTGGTGCGCAACGCGGCGTCAAGGCGGCGGCGGCGCGTCCAGCCTTCGATCTCAGAGCCTATCTGCTGGCGGTGGTCTATGTGGCGATCGCGCTCGTGGCCGGCATCGTGCTCGACCAGGTGCTCGATGTGCGCAATCTGGCGCTGGTGTTCCTGATGGCGGTGTTGACCTCGGCGGTGCTGCACGGGCTACGGCCGGCACTGTTTTCCTGCCTGCTCGGCGCGTTCGCCTTCAACTTCTTCTTCCTGCCGCCGCGCTACACGCTGACGATCAGCGATCCGGAAAGCGTGCTGGCGCTGTTCTTCTTCCTCGGCGTGGCGATCGTCGCCAGCAACCTGACGGCAACGGTGCAGCGGCAGGCATCCGCGGCGCGGCAGCGGGCGCGCACCACCGAGGATCTTTATCTCTTTTCGAAGAAGCTGGCCGGCACCGGCACGCTTGACGACGTGCTCTGGGCGACCGCCTTCCAACTGGCCTCGATGCTGCGGGTGCGGGTCGTGCTGCTGCTCCCCGAGAACGGGACCATCGCAGTCAGGGCCGGCTATCCGCCAGACGATACGCTTGACGACGCAGACATCGCGGCCGCGCGCTGGGCCTGGGAGCACAACCACGCCGCAGGGCGCGGTGCCGATACCCTGCCCGGCGCCAAGCGGCTCTATGTGCCGCTGCGCACCGGACGCGCCGCCGTCGGCGTGATCGGGCTCGACAGCGACCGCCGCGACGGGCCGCTTCTGACACCGGAGCAGCAGAGATTGCTCGACGCGCTGGCGGATCAGGCCGCACTTGCGATCGAGCGTATCCAGCTGGTCGCCGATGTCGACCAGGCGAAGCTTGCGGCAGAGGCCGACCGGCTGCGCTCGGCGCTGCTGACCTCGATCTCGCATGACCTGAAGACGCCGCTTGCCGCCGTGCTCGGCGCCTCCACAACGCTGCGCGACTATTTCGCCTCGATGAGCGAGGAGGACCGGAAGGATCTGCTTTCGACCGTGGTGGACGAATCCGAGCGGCTGAACCGCTTCATCGCCAATCTGCTCGACATGACCCGGATCGAATCCGGGGCGATGGAGCCGAATTCGGCGCTGCACGATGTCGGCGATATCGTTGGCAGCGCGTTGCGCCGCGCGGCCAAGATCCTGTCGCATCACGGCGTGCATGTGACCATTCCGGCGGACCTGCCGACTGTGCGTGTTGATCCCGTTCTCTTCGAGCAGGTGCTGTTCAATCTCATCGACAACGCCGCGAAATACGCGCCCGAAGGTTCCACGGTCGAGATAAAGGGATGGACTGGAACGGGCGATGTGATGGTTCAGGTCGCCGACAGCGGGCCGGGCATTCCTGACGATGATCTCAACCGCGTGTTCGACACTTTCTATCGCGTGCGCAAGGGCGATCAGGTGCGGGCCGGCACCGGGCTTGGCCTGTCCATCTGCCGCGGTTTCGTCGAGGCGATGGGCGGCACCATCACTGCCGCCAACCGGCCCGACCGGTCGGGTGCGGTCTTCACCATCAGGCTGCCTCGCCCTCAAGAGATCACGAATGACATCACGAAGCTGGAAGATATGAAATGACCGGTTCGCCCGTGAAGATCCTCGTCGTCGACGACGAGCCCCCTATCCGCAAACTGCTGCGCGTCGGGCTGACAGCGCAGGGATATGAGGTGCATGAGGCGCCGGATGCGGCGACCGCGCGCGCGCTTGCAGGCGAGGTCGGCCCCGATCTCATCGTGCTCGACCTCGGACTTCCCGACACGCCGGGCCACGCGCTGCTCGGCGAATGGCGCGAACAGGGGCTGACGACACCCGTCGTCATTCTCTCCAGCCGCACCGATGAAGCAGGGATCGTCAAGGCGCTGGAGACGGGCGCCGACGACTATGTGACCAAGCCCTTCGGCATGAACGAGCTCGGCGCCCGCATCCGCGTCGCGCTGCGCCACAGGCTGCAGCAGCAAGGCGAGAAGGCGGTGTTTCGCACCGGCGGACTGTCGATCGACCTCGTCAAGCGGATCGTCAAGGTCGACGAGCGCGAGATCAAGCTGTCGCCGAAGGAATACGACATCCTGCGTGTGCTGGCGCAATATTCCGGCAAGGTGCTGACGCATCAGTTCATGCTGAAGCAGATCTGGGGACCGGCGGCGGATGTGCAGTATCTGCGTGTCTATGTGCGCCAGCTGAGACAGAAGATCGAGGCCACGCCCGACCAGCCGCAATATATCACCACCGAAACCGGCGTCGGCTACCGGCTGCGCGAGGCCGACCTGCCTGCAACCGAAAGTGCTTCACCAGACGGCCGATGAGGGATAGAGCAGTGATCGGTTGATACAGAAGAATGGACCGCATCATGACCGATACCGTTACCGACCGCTTCCTGCGCTATGTCGTCATCGACACGCAATCCGACCCGCAATCGCCAAGCCAGCCTTCCACCGAGAAGCAGAAGAACCTCGGGCGCGTGCTGGTCGAGGAACTGCTGGCGATCGGCCTTTCGGACGCGCATCTGGACGAGCACGGCTATATCTACGCGACCATTCCCGCCAATACCGACAAGCAGGTACCCGTCATCTGCTTCTGCTCGCACATGGACACGGCGCCCGATTTCAGCGGCACCAACGTCAAGCCGCAGATCCTGCGCGGCTACGAGGGCGGCGATATTCGCCTGACTGCTGATACGCAGCAGGTGATCCGGGTGAGCGAACACCCGGAGCTGAAGAACCAGATCGGCAACGACATCATCACCACCGACGGGACGACGCTGCTCGGCGCCGACGACAAGGCGGGGATCGCCGAGATCATGACGGCGGCTGAGTTCCTCGTTTCCAATCCCGATATCAAGCACGGCACGATCAAGATCCTGTTCACGCCGGATGAAGAGATCGGCCGCGGCGTCGATAAGGTGGACCTGAAGAAACTCGGCGCCGACTTCGCCTACACGATGGACGGGTCGACGGCGGGGCATATCGAGGACGAGACGTTTTCGGCCGATGGCGTCGAGATCACCATCCAGGGCGTTGCGATCCATCCGGGTTTCGCCAAGGGCAAGATGGAAAACGCCATCAAAATAGCCGGCGCCATCATCGACCGGCTGCCAAAAGACATCGGCCCCGAGACGACCTCCGGTCGGCAGGGTTTCATCCATCCGACCGGCGTCACCGGCTCGATGGAAAAGGCCGAGATCGGGCTGATTATCCGCGATTTCGACAATGCGGGGCTGACGGCCAAGGAAGAGATGCTGGAAGCGATCGTAAAGGACGTGATGGCGGGCTATCCGGGTTCGACCTACACGTTCGAGGTCAAGCAGCAGTATCGCAACATGAAGGAAGTGGTCGATCGGCACCCTGATATCGTCGAGAACGCCATCGAGGGCATTCGCCGCGCCGGGATGGAGCCGAAGCGCGGCAGCATTCGCGGCGGCACGGATGGCTCGCGCCTCTCCTTCATGGGCCTGCCCTGCCCCAACATCTTCGCCGGCGGCCATGCATTTCATTCGCCGCTCGAATGGGTGAGCCGGCAGGACATGGAGCGGGCGGCCAAGACGATCGTCGAGATTGCCAGGGTTTGGGAGGAGCGAGCGTAAGCGCCCTGCGGCGTCCAGCTTCCGTTCGGTCTTTGAAGGCGATGGGGCGGCCCCGCTCTCCACCCTCATCTCTGTGCTCGTCACAGAGATCCAGCCACGGCGCGTCTGCGCCGTGAAAGGACTCTTCTCGGCCCAAAGACTTGGGCCCGCTGCATCCCGGCACAAGGCCGGGATGAGGGAGAGCGAGGAGGACGTACCGCCTCACCCCTTCCATTATCCCCGCAGACCCGGCGCTTCCTGGCCGGTGCGCTCGACGTACTCTGTATAGCCGCCGCCGTACTGGTGGATGCCGTCGGGCGTCAGTTCCAGCACGCGGTTGGACAGCGCCGCCAGGAAGTGGCGATCGTGGCTGACGAAGAGCATGGTGCCTTCGTATTGCGACAGCGCCTTGATCAGCATTTCCTTGGTGTCGAGATCCAGGTGGTTGGTCGGCTCGTCGAGGACGAGCAGGTTTGGCGGGTCGAACAGCATCTTGGCCATGACCAGACGCGCCTTTTCGCCACCCGACAGAACCCGGCACTTCTTTTCGACGTCGTCACCCGAAAAGCCGAAGCAGCCGGCGAGCGCGCGCAGCGGTGCCTGGCCGGCCAGCGGGAAACTATCTTCCAGCCATTCGAGAACCGTGCGTTCGCCATCGAGCAGGTCCATGGCGTGCTGGGCGAAATAGCCGAGCTTGACGCTGGCGCCGAGCGCAACCGTGCCCTGATCCGGCTCGGTCGAGCCCGTGACCAGCTTCAGCAGCGTCGACTTGCCGGCACCGTTGATGCCCATGATGCACCAGCGCTCCTTGCGGCGAACCATGAAGTCGAGGCCTTCATAGATCGTGCGGCTGCCATACTTCTTGTGGACGTTCTTCAGGTTGATCACGTCTTCGCCGGAGCGCGGCGCGGGAAGGAATTCGAAGGCGACCGACTGGCGGCGCTTGGGCGGCTCGACGCGGTCGATCTTTTCCAGCTTCTTGACGCGGCTCTGCACCTGCGAGGCGTGTGAGGCGCGTGCCTTGAAGCGTTCGATGAACTTGATTTCCTTGGCAAGCATGGCCTGCTGGCGCTCGAACTGGGCCTGCTGCTGCTTCTCATTCTGGGCGCGCTGCTGCTCGTAGAAGGCATAGTCGCCGGAATAGGAGGTGAGCTGGCCGCCATCGATCTCGATGATCTTGCCGACGATGCGGTTCATGAACTCGCGGTCGTGCGAGGTCATCAAAAGCGCGCCGTCATAGTTCTTCAGGAACTCCTCCAGCCAGATCAGGCTTTCGAGATCCAAGTGGTTGCTCGGCTCGTCGAGCAGCATGACATCAGGGCGCATCAACAGGATGCGGGCGAGCGCCACGCGCATCTTCCAGCCGCCGGAGAGGCCGCCGACATCGCCATCCATCATTTCCTGGGTGAAGCTCAGACCGTCGAGCACTTCGCGGGCGCGGCCCTCGAGCGCGTAGCCATCCAGCTCCTCATAGCGCGCCTGCACCTCGCCATAGCGCTCGATGATGCGGTCCATCTCGTCGAGCTTGTCGGGATCGACCATCTCGGCTTCGAGGTCGCGCAGTTCGGCGGCGACGACGCTGACGGGGCCGGCGCCCTCCATGACCTCGGCCACGGCGCTGCGGCCGGACATTTCGCCGACATCCTGGTTGAAGTAGCCGATGGTGACGCCCTTTTCGCCGGCGACATTGCCCTCATCGGGCTGCTCCTCGCCTGTGATCATGCGGAAGAGCGTCGTCTTGCCGGCGCCATTCGGGCCGACGAGGCCGATCTTCTCGCCCTTGTTGAGCGCCGCCGAGGCCTCGATGAAGAGGATGCGGTGGCTGTTCTGCTTGCTGATATTTTCGATGCGGATCATGGGAAGCGTGGTCCAAAACAGGTTTTCGGCGCCCTTATGCCACGCAACACCCGAGATGTCGCCCGTTTTCCGCAGTGCACCAAATGTTCGCTCGGGACCGTTTCCCTGTGGTGACAGCCGCGCGGGACTTCCAAACATCAGACGGCACTGATACGTTCCATATTTGTTCCCGAGTCGCGCTTTTGCCGCGACGCGTATGCTAGAGGCTGAAGAATAGATGCAGGCGGCGGCCTATCTCGAGAAACTGAACGAGCGGCAGCGTCTTGCCGTGGAGCACGGGGTCGGTCAGGGACCGGATACGACGGGTGGTCCGCTTCTGATCATCGCCGGCGCCGGATCGGGCAAGACCAACACGCTGGCGCACCGGGTGGCGCATCTGATCGTCAACGGCGCCGATCCGCGCCGCATCCTCCTGATGACATTCTCGCGCAGAGCGGCGTCCGAGATGGCGCGGCGCGTCGAGCGCATCTGCCGGCAGGTGCTCGGCGCCAATTCCGCCGTCATGACCGACGCACTGACCTGGGCCGGGACCTTTCACGGGATCGGCGCGCGGCTGCTCCGTATCTACGCCGAACAGATCGGCCTCAATGTCGATTTCACCATTCACGACCGGGAAGACAGCGCCGACCTGATGAACCTCATCCGGCACGAGCTTGGCTTCTCCAAGACCGAAAGCCGGTTTCCGACCAAGGGCACGTGTCTGGCGATCTATTCGCGCACGGTCAATTCCGAGACGCCGCTCACCGAGGTGTTGAAGACCTGGTATCCATGGGTGGCGACGTGGGAAGAGCAACTGCGCGAGCTGTTTGCCTGTTACGTCGAGGCCAAGCAGGCGCAGAACGTGCTCGATTACGACGACCTTCTGCTCTACTGGGCGCAGATGGTGAGCGATCCGGAACTGGCCGCCGATATCGGCGGGCGCTTCGACCATGTGATGGTGGACGAGTACCAGGATACCAACCGGTTGCAATCCTCCGTGCTGATGGCACTGAAGCCGGGCGGGCGGGGCTTAACCGTCGTCGGCGACGACGCGCAATCCATTTACTCCTTCCGGGCGGCGACGATCCGCAACATTCTCGACTTCCCGAAAACCTTCGAGCCGCCGGCCGACATCATCACGCTCGACCGCAACTATCGTTCGACAACGACGATCCTTGCCGCCGCCAATGGTGTGATCGAACTGGCGCGCGAGCGCTTCACCAAGAACCTCTGGACCGACCGGCAATCCGAAGAACGGCCGAAGCTGCTGACCGTCAAGGACGAGAACGACCAGGCGAACTACATTGTCGAGCAGGTGCTGGCGAACCGCGAAGTGGGTATGACGCTGAAGCAGCAGGCGGTGCTGTTTCGCACCTCCTCGCACAGCGGCCCGCTCGAAGTCGAGCTGACGCGGCGCAACATTCCCTTCGTCAAGTTCGGCGGGCTGAAATTCCTGGATTCGGCGCATGTTAAGGACATGCTGGCGATCCTGCGCTTCGCGCAGAACCCGCGCGACCGGGTCTCCGGCTTCCGCCTGTTGAAGATGCTGCCGGGGATCGGGCCGCAGACGGCGGGCAAGATTCTCGACACGATCGCCGCCGACCCCGAGCCACTGATTGCGCTCGCCGAAATCCCGCCGCCGGCCAAGACCGGCGAAAGCTGGCCGGCGCTGGTGCAGCTGCTCGAAGGATTGCGCAAGGCGAACGGACCGTGGCCGGCCGAGATCGCGCAGGCGCGCGAATGGTACGAGCCGCATCTCGACCGCATTCACGAGGACGCCGACACCCGCAAGGCCGACCTGTTGCAGCTTGAGCAGATTGCCTCCGGCTATGCCAACCGCGAGCGCTTCCTCACCGAGCTGACGCTCGACCCGCCGGACGCCACCAGCGACCAGGCGGGCGTGCCGCTGCTCGACGAGGATTATCTCATTCTCTCCACCATCCATTCGGCCAAGGGGCAGGAATGGCGGGCGGTGTTCATGCTCAACGTCGTCGACGGCTGCATCCCCTCCGACCTCGCCGTCGGCACGACGCAGGAAATCGAGGAGGAGCGCCGGCTTCTCTATGTCGGCATGACACGCGCCAAGGACAGCCTGACGCTGATCACCCCGCAACGCTTCTTCACCAGCGGCCAACACGGCCAGGGCGATCGGCATGTCTATGCATCGCGCACGCGGTTCATTCCGGTGACGCTGCTGCAATATTTCGAGACGGTGGCATGGCCGGTTGTGGTCGCGACGCCTTCGAAGCGGAGTACGCAGCAGATAAGGGTGGATGTGGCGGCGCGGATGCGGACGATGTGGCGGTAGGGTGTGTTTGGGTGGTCAGTCGGCGTTGTGCCGTTGGCCCCCTCATCCGCCTGCCGGCACCTTCTCCCCGCTGGGGAGAAGAGACTCGTGGTGGGCCGCTTGCGCCAACCTCGCCTTCGCCCCAACGGGGAGAAGGTGGCCCGAAGGGTCGGATGAGGGGGCTCCGGGTGCTGAGTCTGCCAGTTAATTATTTGATGTCGCTTAGATTTGGCGTGTTGCCGCGGGATACCCCCCTCTGCCCTGCCGGGCATCTCCCCCACAGGTGGGGAGATTGGCTGGGCTTACCCGCTCGTTCTTATCTCAACGTTTGGAGAAAACCTCTCCGCGAGTCGATCTCCCCCCTTGTGGGGGAGATGTCCGGCAGGACAGAGGGGGGTGCCACGCGGCAAAACGCCAACGTCCACTCATTAAAGGTACCCCACTCAAACAGCCAACCGCGTCCTCACATCCCCCGCCAACACCTTCATCCGCTCCAGCGACGCATGGCCGATCAGCATGAAGGCGTGCGTCTTATCCGACCAGTAAACAACATTCATGCCCTTGCGGCTTTCGACGTCAGGCCCCCGGGCGCCGTCGTCCGAGCGCACGATGCAGAGCGCCAGGGGGCCTGTCTCGGGGTCGAGGTAAGCGAGCTGGGCGAGTGGCTGGTCGTCATATTGCAACAGCAGCGCCCGCTTGAAATCGACGCCCTGCAGCGCGATCGCTTCCGGAGAGAGGCGCAGGCCGAGCCTTGCTTCTACGGCCGACAGCTGACCTGCCTGCGACGCAAGCGAGGGCGCCGGGCCGGCCAGCGTTTCGGGCGTGTAGAGTGCGATGTAATCGGCGACCGTGGCGCGCCATTCGCTGCTTTCGTCGGTGGCGGCGAGCTGCCGGCTGAGCCCGATGAAGGCGCGGTCGGCGATGACGCCGGCCGCGAGGCAGGCGGCGAGTGCGCCGAGGAAGCGACGGCGGCTGGGGGCCGGCGTTGCAGCTGGTGTGGCGGAGAGGCGCGCGAGGATGGCTTCGAGCTCGGCCTTCGGCGCCTGGGCGAGCAGCGGATCGAAGGCCTGCGCGAAGGGCAGGCTGGCGCGGGACAGGAATTCGAGGCGGGCGGCCAGCTCGGCATCCGTTTCCAGGAGTGCTTCGAGGCGCGCGGCTTCAGCGGGTGGCAGTTCACCGTCGAGATAGGCGGTAAGCGTCTCGTCGGAGGGGATGGTGGTCTTGTCGGTCATCGTCCGCCCTCCTCTTTCAGATTGCCGGCCAGGGTCGCGCGGGCGGCGGCGAGCCGGCTCATGACGGTGCCGATCGGGATGTCGAGCACGGCGGCCACCTCCTTGTAGGACAGGCCCTCGACATAGGCCAGGAAGACCGAAGCACGCTGCGCATCGGGCAGCGCGCCAACGAGACGAAGCACCTGAGCGGCCATGACATGCGTCTCCGTTTCGCGCGCGCCATCGACGACGAGCGCCTGCTCGGCATCGACGAAGCCCTGCCCTTCGCGGACCCGCCGCGAGCGGATTTCATTGAGCCAGATCGAATGAAGAATGGCAAACAGCCAGCGGTCGAGCCGGGTGCCCGCCTGAAACTGCGTGGCGCGCTCCAGAGCGCGCACGCAGGTCTGCTGCACCAGATCGTCGGCCACGTCGCGGCGATGCGAGAGCACGAGACCATAGCGCCAGAGCCGCGACAGGTTTTCCGTCAGACCGCTCCTGATATCGGATTCGCTTGCGATGGCCGCCTCCGCCACGGGGTTTGCCGAAGACAGCGCCGGGCGAGCCGGCGCGGTCTTGTTGGCGTGACTATAGGCAGGAAATGTCGTGTAGGCGACGACCATCGGCATGTTCCTCGTCACATTATCGGGCGTTCCCGCGCGTTAAAGCGTGTCGCGATCCTTCGGATTCGCTCGCCACGCTTTAAGTCTTTGTTTTGTCGCATGTCGGTGCCGCAAAACCGCTGCACACTTTTGCGCGACATGCTTTAGATCTTCGACGGATCGGTGATCGCTTCATTGAGATCGCGATATTCCTCGCAAGACGTGCCGCACAGCGTCTTGATGGTGCCGAGCTGCTCCTTGGCGAGATCGATGCGACCCTTGATGACATAGGCTTCACCGAGATATTCGCGGACCTTGGCGTATTGCGGATCGAGCTGGACCGACTTCAGATAGTAGGAGATGCCTTCATCCGTGCGTCCGAGCTTACGCGTTGCGTAGCCGCGATAGTTCAGCGCCTCGGCGGTGTTCTGGTCCTTCAGCGTGTCGAGCATGGCCAGCGCTTCATCGTAACGGCCGGCCTTGGCCAGCGAATAGGCGTATTCGGTACGGTTGTCGTCGGTGATGTTGGCGCCCGACTGCTTGACGCATTTCTGCGTCTTCTTGTCATAGACCTCACCCTTCTTGCAGGTCGGCGTGGTGGCGCCGCCGCTATCATCGCCGCCGGCGGCGAAAGCAGGCGCGGTGAACGCGAAAGCGGCGATCGCGCCGCTGATGAGGACGGATGCAATCCGGGAGGTTGCTGAGGTCATGATGTATCTCCTTCGGGACAAGTCGAGTTGGTCTGGAAGACGGGGTTGCGGCGAATGAACACGGCAGCCGGCGGGTTTATTCGGCGGTGCAGCGATTTTTCCGATCACCGTTTCGTGAGAGCCAGCGGCGAATAAAGCCCGGTCTGGCGTGTTTGCTCCGCGTGCGCCGGGGGACGAACAGGAGCATTTTCGTGAACGAGACCGTCAAACTACTCAGCCTCGCCACCGCGGCGCCACTGCATGTCATCACGCAGGAGGAAGCCGCGGAGACGTCGGCACGGCTGTTTTCCGGCCGGCTGAAGGACTTCGCGCATCTTGTGCCGGTCTTCACCAATGCCGGCATCCGCACGCGGCATGCCGCGCGGCCACTCTCATGGTTCACCGAGCCGCATGGATGGGAAGACCGGATGCAGGCCTATCAGGAGGAGGCGCGCAGCCTGTTTCGACGCACCGTCACGGCGGCGCTCGATCAGGCTGGGCTCAGGGGAGCCGATGTCGACTGCATCGTCACGGTCTCCTCGACCGGCATCGCGACCCCGAGCCTCGATGCGCAGCTGGCATCCGAGATCGGGTTCCGGACGGATGTCGAGCGCCTGCCTGTCTTCGGCCTCGGTTGCGCGGCAGGCGTTTCCGGCTTTGCGATCGCGGCGCGGCTCGCCAAGGCGCGGCCCGGCGCGACCGTGCTCTTCGTCTCGATCGAACTTTGCACGCTGGCCTTCCGGCTCGATGAGCTGGCGCGGGCGAATATCATCGCAACCGCGCTGTTCGGCGATGGCGCGGCGGCCTGCATCTTGCGGGCGGGGCCGGAGGGGCTTGCCGCTGTCGAATCCATCGGAGAGCATCTGTTTCCCGATACGCTCGGGATCATGGGCTGGAAGATCGACGATACCGGCTTCGGGATCGTGCTGGCGCAATCCTTGCCGCCCTTCGCGGAGAAGGAGCTGGGGCCGGCGATCGACGGCATTCTTGGTCGCAACGGGCTGAGCCGCGAGGATATCGACCGCTTCATCTGCCATCCCGGCGGGGCGCGCGTGCTGGCGGCGCTGGAAACGGCCCTGTCTATCCCGCCCTCGGCGCTCGACCATGAGCGGGCGGTGCTTGCGGAATACGGCAACATGTCGTCGCCGACGGTGCTTTTCGTGCTTGAGCGGGTGCTGCGTGAGGGATTGCCGGAGCGGGCGGCGATGATCGCTATGGGTCCGGGCTTTTCGGCCAGCTGCGTAACGTTGACAAGGGCCTGACGATGTGGCCCTCGATACTCGTCCTCGGCTTCGTGACGCTGCAACGGCTGGCGGAGCTTGTCATCGCCCGCCGCAACACAAGCGCGCTGATGGCGCGCGGCGCTCGCGAGATCGGCGCCGACCACTATCCTGTCATGGTGGCGCTGCATGCGAGCTGGCTTGCCGGGCTCTGGCTGTTGGCGCCCGGCCATCCGGTGCAGCCGATATGGCTTATGCTCTTCGTCGTGCTGCAGCTTGGCCGGCTCTGGGTTCTGGCCACGCTCAAAGGGCGATGGACGACGCGGATCATCGTGCTGCCGGGGGCGCCGTTGGTGCGCGAAGGGCCGTACAAGCTGTTGTCGCATCCGAATTATGCGGTTGTGATCGGCGAGATCGCGGTGCTGCCGCTGGCGTTCAACATGCCGCTTTATGCCGCCATCTTCTCCATCTTGAACGGGCTGATGCTGTGGCTTCGCATTTCGGTCGAGAACCGCGCGCTGAAGACGGCAATGTTTTTGAAATGAATGCGATTTTTCATTTGCACGCGGCTTGGCGGAGGGGCATTTTCCATGCCTAGACTATCGTGGGTTTCGTGGGAAAATGACGAAGAACGTAATCGTGCTTGGAGCCGGCATCGTCGGCGTATCGACGGCCATTCATCTGCAGCGGCGCGGACGCCAGGTGACTTTGATCGATCGCAAGCCGCCGGGCAACGGCACATCCTTCGGCAATGCCGGATTGATCCAGCGCGAGGGCGTGGTGCCTTATGGCTTTCCGCAGCAGCTCGGCCTTCTCGTCCGCTACGCCTTCAACAACCGTATCGACGCGCATTATCACCTGAAGGCGCTGCCCGGCCAGCTGTCGTTTCTGGCGCGCTACTGGTGGCACTCCAACACGAAGCGCCACCAGATGATCTCGAAGGCCTATGCGCCGCTGATCGCGCATTCGATCTCCGAGCACAACGACCTGATCGAGGCGGCGGGCGCCGAGCATCTGATCCGCAAGAACGGCTGGATCGAGGTGTTCCGTACCGGTGAAAAACGCGACGCGGAATTCGCCGAGGCCGAGCGGCTACAGCGCGAATTCGGCGTCGGCTTCGACAAGCTGGATACTGGCGATCTGGCGCGGCTGGAGCCGGATCTCAATCTCGGCTTCGTCGGCGCGCTGAAGTGGCGCGATCCGTGGTCGGTCATCAATCCGCAGGCGCTGACGGCAAGCTATCTGCGCTATTTCGAAAGCATCGGCGGCCGCTTCATCACCGGGGATGCGAACTCCTTCGGCAAGTTCGGCGCCGGCTGGAAGATCGCGACCGACGAGGGTCCCGTCGAATCCGACGAGGCGGTGATGGCGCTCGGGCCGTGGGCGGCGGTGGCGACGAAGCGCCTCGGCTACGCCTTCCCGCTCGGGGTCAAGCGCGGCTATCACATGCACTATTCGGCGAAAGGCAACGCGGTCCTCAACAACACCGTGGCCGATACGGAGCTCGGCTATCTGATGGCGCCGATGGAGAACGGCATCCGGCTGACGACGGGCGCGGAGTTCGCGGCGATCGACGCGCCGAAAACACCGGTGCAGCTCGACCGCGCCGAAAAGGTGGCGCGCGGCGTGTTTCCGCTCGGCGAGCGGCTCGATCCCGAACCCTGGATGGGCGCCCGCCCCTGCACGCCCGACATGATGCCCATCATCGGCAAGGCGCCGCGCCACGAAGGCCTGTGGTTCGCCTTCGGCCACGCGCATCACGGGCTGACGCTCGGGCCGGTGACCGGAAGGGCGCTGGCGGAGCAGATGACGGGCGAAAAGCCCTTCGTCGACATCTCCGCCTATTCGCCGCAGCGGTTCAATCCCTAAGCGATCCGGCTAGGATATACCCAAAGCCTTGAGATCGCGGAGTGCCGTCTTCGCGATCTCGTCTATTGTCCCGTCAATATCGACGGTAACGACGCCGGCTTCGCCGGTCGGGACTTCCAGCGTCGCGAGCTGGTTTTCCAGCAGGGAAAGCGGCATGAAGTGGCCCTTGCGGGCGCCCATGCGTGCGATCAGAAGCTCCCTGGAGCCGTGCAGGTAGACAAAGAGCAAATTGCCGTCGACGGCGGCGCGCAGGCGGTCGCGGTAGCTCTTCTTCAGCGCCGAGCAGGAAACGACGATACCCTCGTTTCGGTCGAGTGCTGCCTTCATGGTCTGGCCGATGATATCCAGCCAAGGGAAGCGATCCTCGTCGGTGAGCGGGGTGCCCTTCGACATCTTCTCGACATTCGAGGCCGGATGCAGCGCATCGCCTTCGGCGAATTCGACGGCAAGGGCTTTCGCTACGACCTCGCCCACGGACGACTTGCCGCAGCCGCTGACCCCCATGACGATGATGGCATGGGGGTGCGTGTTTTGTGCTGACATTCCAGAAATTCTCCTCACCTCGGCATGATCCGCCGTGTCAGGAGACCCAAGATTACGACGCGATGGCCGCATTCTTGCGGGCGAGACGTGCCCTGATGGTGTCGACATCGGCGCGCGGCGTCGCCGCGAACAATGTCTTGGTATAGCTGTGCTGCGGGTCGTTGAAAACCTGATCCCGCGATCCGTATTCGACAGCTTCGCCGTAATACATGACCATGACGTCATCGGCCATGTAGCGGACGACCGAGAGGTCGTGGCTGATGAAGACGTAGGTCAGGTTCAGCTCGTCCTGCAGGTCGGCGAGCAGGTTCAACACCTGTGCCTGCACCGACAGGTCGAGTGCCGAAACCGGCTCGTCCAGCACCAGAAGCCGTGGCTTCAGCATCAGCGCGCGGGCAATCGCGATACGCTGGCGCTGGCCGCCGGAGAACATGTGCGGATAGCGGTTGAAGTGGACGTCCTGCAGGCCGACCTTCTTCAACATCGACATCGCCAGTTCGCGGCGTTCGGCAGCGGGCGTGTTGGTGTTGATGATCAGCGGCTCCATCAGGATATCGCCGATCTTCTTGCGCGGGTTCAGCGAACCATAGGGGTTCTGGAACACGATCTGCACCTTGCGGCGCATCTCGGGCGTCAGGTCGCCGGCTGCGATATCCACCTTCTTGCCGTCGATGAACAGTTCGCCGTCGCTTGCCGGATCGATCATGGTGATGATGCGGGCGAGCGTGGACTTGCCGCAGCCGCTTTCACCGACGATGGCGAGCGTCTTGCCCTGTTCCACCTTGAAGTTCACGCCCTTGACGGCGTGCACGGTCTTTTCCTTCTTGAACAGGCCGCCCGGCAGAAAGTAGTTGCGGACGATGTTCTTGCCTTCGAGGACTGGCGTCATTGGGCCGCTCCCTCACTCGTCTGTTTGAAGATCTCGCCGATGGTCGGCAGGCGGTCGCCGGTGGCATTGTCGGGCAGAGCCGCGAGCAGCGCGCGGGTGTAGTCGCTCTTCGGGGATTCGAACAGCGACAGCACGTCGGCCTCTTCCATCTTGCGGCCCTTGTACTGCACGATCACGCGATCGGCGGTCTCGGCGACCACGCCCATATTGTGGGTGATCATGATGAGACCCATGCCGTGTTCCGTCTGCAGGCGCATCAGGAGATCGAGGATCTGCTTCTGGATCGTGACGTCGAGTGCTGTGGTCGGCTCGTCGGCGATCAGGAGCTTCGGGTTGCAGGCGATCGCGATCGCGATCATCACGCGCTGGCACTGGCCACCCGACATCTGGTGCGGGAAGTGGCCGAGGCGCTCGGCGGGGTTCGGAATGCCGACCGCTTCGAAGAGCTCGATGGCGCGCTTGCGGCGTTCCGCCTTGCCGAGGCCGAGGTGGATGCGCAGCACTTCCTCGATCTGGAAGCCGACCGTGAAGCACGGGTTGAGGCTGGCGATCGGCTCCTGGAAGATCATCGACATGTCCTTGCCGATGATCTTGCGGCGCTCGCTTCCGGACATGCCGAGCAGGTTGCGGCCGTCGAAGACCAGCTTGTCGGCCGTGACCTTGGCGGTCCAGGGCAGAAGGCCCATGGCAGCAAGCATGGAGACGGACTTGCCGGAGCCGGATTCGCCAACGATGGCCAGAACTTCGCCGGCCGAAACCTTCATCGACACGCCATCGACGGCGCGGAAGGTGCCGGTCGAGGTCTGGAACTCGACGACGAGATTTTCGATTTCGAGAAGTGCCATATCAGGACCTCTTCAGTTTGGGATCGAGCGCATCGCGCAGACCGTCGCCCATCAGGTTGATGGCGAGAACGGTGATGAGGATGCACAGGCCCGGGAAAGTGACGAGCGACGGCGAACTCTGGAAGAACTCACGGGCGTCGGCGAGCATCGTGCCCCACTCGGATGTCGGCGGCTGGGCGCCCATGCCGAGGAAGCCGAGGGCCGCCGCGTCGAGGATGGCCGCCGAGAAGGCGAGCGTTGCCTGAACGATGAGCGGTGCCAGACAATTCGGCAGGATCGTCTTGAACATCAGGCGAAGCGTGCCGGCGCCGGCGACGCGGGATGCCACGACATATTCCTTCTCGCGCTCGCTGATGACGGCGGCGCGGGTCAGGCGGACGAAGTGCGGCTGGTTGACGATCGAGATCGCGATCATGGCGTTCAACAGGCCGGGACCGAGAACCGCGACCAGCACGAGGGCCAGAAGCAGCGACGGGAAGGCCAGGATGATATCCATGACGCGCATGATGATCGTATCGGTGCGGCCGCGGAAATAACCGGCGATCAGGCCGAGCAGGACGCCGGCGACAGCCGACAGCGAGGCAACGACGAGGCCGATGAACAGCGAGAAGCGCGTGCCGAAGATCAGGCGCGAAAGCATGTCGCGTCCGACGGCATCGGTGCCGAGCAGATAGGCGCTGTTGCCGCCTTCCGACCAGGCCGGCGGCAGGCGCTGGAAGCCCGATGGCACGTTCGGATCATGCGGGGCGACGACAGATGCGAAGATCGCCAGCAGCAGAACGAAGACGAAGACGACGAGGCCGATGACAGCGCCCTTGTTGCGGGAGAAGTAGTACCAGAACTCCGAGAGACCGGAGGGCTGGGCAGACGTGGTGTTTGTCGTGCTCATGGGCCGCTCCTAGTGTGTGATGCGTGGGTTGATGAGACCGTACATGAGATCGACGATCAGATTGACGAGCATGATGATGGCCGCGATCAGGAGCAGACCGCCCTGAACCACGGTGTAATCACGCTTGAACACCGCATCGACCATCCACTTGCCGATACCCGGCCAGGAGAAGATGGTTTCCGTGAGGATCGCGCCGCCAAGGAGAACACCGACCTGCAGGCCGATCGAGGTGACGACAGGGATCATGGCATTGCGCAGCGCATGCACGCCGACGACGCGCAGGGGCGCGAGACCCTTGGAGCGGGCGGTGCGGACGTAATCCTCGCCGAGAACCTCGAGCATGGCCGAGCGGGTCTGGCGGGCGATGACGGCCAGCGGAATGGTGCCGAGAACGATGGTCGGCAGGATCAGCGACTGGAAGGCCGACTTGAAGGCGCCGGCCTGACCGGACAGCAGGCTGTCGATCAGCATGAAGCCGGTGACCGGCTTGAAGAAGTACATCAGCGAGATACGACCTGAAACTGGCGTCCAGTGCAGCGTATTCGAGAAGAGGACGATGAGGAGCAGGCCCCACCAGAAGATCGGCATGGAATAGCCGACAAGGGCGACGCCCATGACCCCCTGGTCGAACCACGTCCCGCGCTTCACAGCGGCGAAGATGCCGGCGGGAATGCCGAGGATGATGGCGAACAGGATGGCACAGAGCGACAGCTCCAGCGTGGCCGGAAACAGCGACATGAACTCCTGCAGGACCGGGCGCTTGGTGACGATCGACGAACCGAGATCGCCCTGCACGAGATTACCGAGGTAATCGATGTACTGGACGTAAACGGGCCGGTCGAGGCCGAGGTCGTGCATGATTTCGGCATGGCGTTCCGGCGCCATGACACGCTCGCCCGACATCAGCATGACCGGATCTCCGGGCAGCAGGCGGATGAACGCGAAGGCGATGATGGAAACACCGAGGAAGGTGGGGATCAGGACCGCTAGGCGCCCGATGAAAAAACGAAACATATCATATGTCCATATTAGTCCGGCGGTCAGGTATCAAACCTGACCGCCGGCCAAGCCCGATCTTGTCGGGCATCTTTGCATAGATTTGGTTATTCGGCGATATCAACGCCGTCGAAGCGGTGAACACCGACCGGATCCTGCACGTAGCCGGAAACCTTGGCGCTCATCGGAACGAATTCCGTCGAATGGTCGATGGTTGCCCAGGGAGCTTCCTTCTTGAAGACAACCTGTGCTTCTTCGTAAAGCTTCGTACGCTCAGCAACGTCGGAGGTCTTCTTGGCCTTCTTCACGAGGGCGTCGAATTCCTTGTTGCACCACTGCGCACGGTTGTTGCCGCCGACAGCTTCGCAGCCGAGCAGCGTGTCGAGGAAGTTGTCCGGATCGCCATTGTCACCCGTCCAGCCGAGGATGGCGGCGCCGTCGCGCTTCACGTCCTTGGAGAGCTTCAGGTATTCGGCCCATTCGTGGGTGACGATGTCGACCTTGACGCCGACCTTGGCGAGGTCAGCCTGCATCAGCTCGGCGGCGCGACGTGCGTTCAGCATGTACGGACGCGAAACCGGCATCGCCCAGATCTTCATCGAGAGATCCTTGACGCCAGCGGCTTCGAGCATCTTCTTGGCTTCGTCGGGGCTGTAGGCATCGTCCTTGACGGCGTCGTTGTAGGACCACATCGTCGGCGGGATCGGGTTCTTGGCAACCTGGCCAGCGCCCTGGAACACGGCATCGACGATCGCCTGCTTGTTGATCGCCATGTTGAGCGCCTTGCGCACTTCAGGCTTGTCGAACGGCGCCTGCTGCGTGTTGTAGGCGAGGTAGGAAACGTTCAGGCCCGGCTGTTCGAGAACCTTGAGGCTGGAGTCGGCCTTGAGGTCCTTGACGTCTGCGGCGTTCGGATAAGGCATGATGTGGCATTCGCCGGCCTTGAGCTTCTGAGCGCGAACCGAAGCGTCAGGCGTGATCGCGAAAACGAGATCGTCGATCTTTTCCTTGCCCTTGAAGTAGGTTTCGTTGGCCTTGTAGCGGATGACGGCATCCGGCTGGTAGGCGACGAAGGTGAACGGACCGGTGCCGAGCGGCATCTGGTTCATCTGCTCCATCTTGCCATCGGCCTGCAGCTTGTCGGCATATTCCTTGGAAACGACCGATGCGAAGTCCATCGCGAGGTCGGCGAGGAACGGTGCTTCCGGATGGTTCAGCGTGAACTTGACGGTCAGGTCATCGACCTTCTCGACCGACTTGATCAGATCCGGGAAGCCCATGCCGGCAGCGTATTCGTAGGAAACGCCGGCGACGTACTTGGCCCAGGGGCTGTCGGCCTTCAGCTGGCGGTCGAACGAGAAGACGACGTCGTCAGCGTTCAGGTCGCGGGTCGGCGTGAAGAATTCGGTGGTCTGGAACTTTACGCCCGGATGCAGCTTGAACGTATAGGTCAGGCCATCATCGGAAACGGTCCAGCTGTCGGCTAGGCCCGGCTCTACTTCGGTCTTGCCATGCTTGAACTCGACCAGGCGGCTGTAAACGGTACGCGACGAAGCGTCGAAGGTGGTGCCAGCCGTGTAGATTGCGGGATCGAAGCCTTCCGGCGATCCTTCCGAGCAATATACAAGCGTCTTGGACCAAGCGGTCGACGCCATGGCAGAAGCCAAAACAGTCGCTGCCAGAAGGACAGAGATCTTTTTCATGATTTCGTTTCCCAGGTTTGTTCTTTTATACGTTTGTCTGATCGCAGAGCGCTCCTCCCGATCGTGCGCCGATGGAACGACATTTGATTGTTTAAATCAACGACCGGGCCGGAAAATTTTTCCAGCTGGACAACTTTAGTAATTTTACGCCGAAAATGGGCCGAATTTAGCAATATTCACGCTGGATAACCCTTGTTTTGGTCACATTTAATGTTGCGCATATCAATGGTAGTGCAAATACCGAGCTCTGGACCAAGCGCTTTCAATCGGAATCCAGAAACGAAACAACCGCAGCCACGATCCGTGACTGCGGTTGCGAAGAATAACGCGACGCTACCTCAGGCAGCCGGCGCGACAGCCCGTGGCTTCGGGTGATGATGATCCTCAAGGCCGAGCAGGAAGTTGATCTGCGGGCGGGCCTTGACCAGATCGTCGATCGAATATTGCGTCAGCACATCGAAGAAGGCGTTGAGCGCCTTGCGCAGTGCCGAGTTCAGGCCGCAGCTATCGACCAGCGGGCAATCGACTTCGCCATCATCCTCGAAGCATTCGGCCATTGCGAAGCTGTCTTCCGTGACGCGGACGACGTCGAAAAGGCTGATCTTGTCCGCCGGCTTGCCCAGACGCACACCGCCGTTGCGGCCGCGCACGGTCTCGACGAGGCCAGCCTTGTTCAGCGGCTGCAGGATCTTGAACAGAAAGAGCTCGGAAACGCCGTATGCCTTGGCAATTTCGGGAATCCGGCTGAGACTGCCTTCATTGGCAGCGCAGTACATCAACATGCGAACAGCATAGTTGGTCTGCTTGGTCAAACGCATGCCGATCTCCAGATTCGTTCTCGTTAGGCACCGTATATAATGCCTTTGATAGTTTTGAACAATTCCAAAATAGAAAAAGATGAAAAAATGAATCACGTTATAAAAGCGCGCTGCGCGCAGCCCTGAACGAAAACGGGCTCCTCGCGGAGCCCGTATCCAAAGCCTAACTTTAACAATCACTTATTTCATGACTGGCATGGAGAATTCGGCGCCGTCCTTGATGCCGGAGGGCCAGCGTGTGGTGATGGTCTTGGTTTTCGTCCAAAACTTGATCGAGTCCGTGCCGTGCTGGTTGAGGTCGCCGAAGGACGATGCCTTCCAGCCGCCGAAGGAGTGGTAGGCAAGAGGGGTGGGGATCGGAACGTTGATGCCGATCATGCCGATGTTGATGCGGCTGGCGAAGTCGCGGGCAGCGTCACCGTCACGGGTGAAGATCGCGACGCCGTTGCCGTATTCGTGCTTCATCGGCAGGTCGATCGCTTCCTCGTAGTTCTTGGCGCGAACGACGGAGAGAACCGGCCCGAAGATTTCCTGCTTGTAGATATCCATATCCGGCGTGACGTGATCGAACAGCGTGCCGCCGACGAAGTAGCCGCCCTCATAGCCCTGCAGCTTGAAGCCGCGGCCATCGACGACGAGCTTGCCGCCCTCTTCCACACCCTTGTCAATCAGGCTGCTGATGCGGGCCTGAGCTTCCTTGGTGACAACAGGGCCGAGATCGGCCTTCTCGTCGGTGTAAGGACCGATGCGCAGCGCCTCGATCTTCGGCGTCAGCTTCTCGACCAGGCGATTGGCGGTTTCTTCACCAACGGGGACAGCAACGGAGATCGCCATGCAGCGCTCGCCGGCGGAACCGTAGCCAGCGCCCATCAGCGCGTTGACGGCCTGATCCATGTCGGCGTCGGGCATGATGATCATGTGGTTCTTGGCGCCGCCGAAGCACTGGGCGCGCTTGCCGTTCATGGCAGCGGTGCCATAGACGTAACGGGCGATCGGGGTCGAGCCGACGAAGGAGACGGCGCCGATATCCGGGTCCGTCAGGATCGCGTCGACAGCGGTCTTGTCACCGTTGACGACGTTGAGGATGCCCGCCGGAAGGCCGGCTTCGATCATCAGTTCGGCCAAGCGCATCGGCACGGACGGATCGCGCTCGGAAGGCTTCAGGATGAAGGCGTTGCCGCAGGCGATCGCCGGCGCGAACATCCACATCGGGATCATGGCCGGGAAGTTGAAAGGGGTGATGCCGGCGCCGATGCCGACGGCCTGGCGCATCGAGTACATGTCGATCGCCGGACCTGCGCCCTCGGTGAACTCGCCCTTCTGCAAATGCGGAATGCCGCAGACGAATTCGCAGACTTCGAGACCGCGGATGATGTCACCCTTGGAGTCTTCAACCGTCTTGCCGTGCTCCTTGGAGAGCATGACGGCAAGCTCGTCCATGTGCTTGTTCAACAGCTCGACGAACTTGAAGAAGACGCGGGCGCGGCGCTGCGGGTTGGTGGCTGCCCACTTCGGCTGCGCGGCCTTGGCGTTTTCGACGGCGGCGCGCATCTCCTCGTTGCTGGCGAGCGCTACGGTCGCCTGAACTTCGCCCGTTGCCGGGTTGTACACATTGCTCGCGCGGCCGCTCGAGCCAACGACGTGTCTGCCGCCGATGAAATGACCAATCTCATGCATGGGTGTGCCTCCTCTGGGTTTCACAGTCTTTATTGGATGAGCCAGCATCGCACTTCAATTTGCACAAATCAATGAACAGGTTTAAGCAACCGTTGTGCAAAAATTAAAGCCGGAGGCCAATTTGGACTGGGATGATGTGCGAATGTTCCTGGCCGTGGCCCGCACCGGACAAATCCTTTCGGCCTCCAAGCGGCTGGGCGTCAACCACGCCACGCTGAGCCGACGGGTGACGACGCTGGAGGAGCGGCTGAAGACACGGCTGCTTGTTCGCCGCACCAATGGCTGTGACCTGACGGCGGAAGGCGAGATGTTTCTGCATGCCGCCGAACGCATGGAGACCGAGATGTTGAGGGCGCAGGCGAGCCTCGGCCATCTCGACAGCAGCATTGCGGGAACGGTTCGGATCGGCGCGCCCGATGGCTTCGGCGTCGCGTTTCTGGCGCCACGGCTGGGCCGGCTGATCAAGCGGCACCCGGAGCTCCGGATACAGCTGGTGCCTGTGCCCCGCTCCTTCTCGCTGTCGCAGCGCGAGGCGGATATCGCAATCACGCTCGAGCGGCCGGAACAGGGGCGGCTCGTCTCGTCGAAACTGACGGATTACACGCTCGGGCTCTACGCCTCGAAAGACTACCTCGAAGCAAACGGCACCCCTGACGATATCGAGGCGCTGAAGGAGCATCCCCGGATCGGCTATGTCGAAGATCTGATCTTCACCGCATCGCTGAATTTCTCATCGGCGGTGATGCGCAGCTGGGACGCCGGCTTCGAGATTTCGACAGCGACCGGGCAGACGGAAGCGGTTCGCTCCGGTGCCGGGATCGGCATCCTGCACGATTACATTGCCCGGCAATATCCCGAGCTCATCCGAATATTGCCCGATGTGTCGATCGAGCGCGCCTACTGGACGACATATCATGAAAGCGCACGCGACCTGCTGCGCGTGCGCACCGTCGTCGATTTCCTGCAGGAGCTTGTGTCGGCCGACAGGCAGATGTTCCTGTAGCCAGGCCGGCGCCTCTTAAGCGTGCTTTGGTGGCTCGTCGTTTTCATCCGGATTGGGATTGGGCAGCTCGTCGGGCAAACTGTCGGGCTCCGGCTCGTGGATCGGAGGCTGCGGCGCCCAATCGGGTCCCGGCATCGGCGGCGTGCCGGGCAAGGGTTCGTTTGGCACGGACATGATCCGCTCCTTTCTCATATGGCTTGTGTTCGGGTGCCCCAATCTAGCTCTGGGCGGTTTCGCCTGCGCGCATAGGCATGGCATCGATGATGGTGAAAAGCTCGGCTGCCGTCATCGGCTGGTCGATGGTTAGCTTCACCGTTCCGTCCTTGCCGACAAGGAAGGCCATGAATTCTCCGAGCGGCGGGGCGGCGAGATCATTCGAAAGCGCCTTGGCGTCCAACTCCTTCACGGCACCGAACAACGGGCGAACGGTGTTGCCGGCGACCTTGAGCACGACCAAGTCGCGCTCCTCGAGGCCCGGCCGGTCTGCCATCAGCTGGTTTTCCTGGCGAGCGGTTCGGGAATTATCCTTGTCGGGAAAGATCACAACGACGCGGTTCTCCCAGCGAAACTGCGCGAGGCTTGGGATGACAGCCTTGTCGAGGCCGTTCTCCGGTCGTTCGGTTGTGCCATGGGTTTCCGGCATAGACGCGCTCCTTTGATAGGAGGAAAACGTGTGCTGATGGCGGGAGTTCCATGGCCGGCCGGAAGGGCCGGGAAAGCTTGGTGATCAGCCGCGCCAGGACCGGCGCAATTGCCATATGCTGCCGAAGAGCAGAAAGAAGAGCGGCACGCTTCCATAAGACAGGTGAAATCCGGCAAGCGGCACCACCGCAAAGCCGCCCTCGCCCGCCGTGACCGGAAGATGAACCCATCCGACCATGTAGACGGCGCGGGAGACGGCAACGGCCACCATGATCAATCCAGCAAGATCGATGAAGCGCATATGCTCGCGCATGGAGCGTGTGAAGACGCCGAAGAAACCGACGGCATAGGTCAAAAGCAACAGATAGGTGGCCGCGCCGAGCAGGCTGACATCATGCAGCAGGATATCGTCGGTCGTCTCCGAGAAATTGGTATCCAGAATGGGAAGCACGACGGCTAGGGCCGAAGACAACAGCAGCATGCCGCGTTCCAAGAGTTCGCCGCCATCGACCAAGCGGTCGCCGATGCGAAATGCACGTCGTTCCATGATGCCATCCCCACGATACCGTCCGGCCGCTGCTCAACATGATGTAGCGCCCGGAAGAACATTCGCCCTCAGGTTGCTAATCTATCCTATATGGGGGGAGGTAAAACTACCTCTGGCATCGGCCCGTCCCTGAGGTTCGGGCGGTACGGTTAATGAACCGCTAAGCGAGGATCCGAGGCGGCAGGACCGGCGAAAAGCCGCCGGTCCCGCAAGAACAACTGGATTATTCCAGGCCGAGCGAAGCAAGCGGCAGCTGCAGGGCAGCGGCAATGCGCTTGATCTTGGCGGAATCCGTATCTTCGCCGCTTTCGATTTCCTCGATTTCAGCGACGAGCAAACCACACGTCACGGCGAGATCGTCAACGCTATAGCCAATGGTCTCACGTGCGGTTCTCAGAACAGCGCCTGCGTTGACCGGAGGGATTGGCTGGGCGTTGGATTTATCCAGATTGCTGAGCGAAATGGACATATAAGTCTCCTTCTAAAATCACTCTGAATTAACCCCCGGCGGGAAAATGGCATTCTCGTTCACATTTTGCAACGCAATATAACGCAGGGGGCGCGGTGCATGGCGATGATATTGATTAGCAACACCTTTTATACAAGGGTGACTCACGAAAAATACCTGTCCGGCGCGGCGACAGGCCTTTGAAAGGCCATATCAGGCACAGCTTGGAGAGGCGGACGACTCATCAAAACGCTCGATTTTGTCTGCGCGGAGCATGTTGCGGAGCGTCATTCGCAGGCGTAAAATCACGCTATCGGCGCCTGCGGTGAGGTCGCCTCGATGCGACCATTGTTTGATCCCGGCAAGCGCCCCTTTGGAGCGCGTATGGCCATGTTCACAAGGGATCGCAGAGACGCTGATCAGGATATCGAGAGCTACACTCCGCTATGCCGATCGCATGGCGGCGCGGAGGTTCTGGCGCTTCTGCCCGATCCGGTGACCGCCCGGCTCTGCCTCGACCTTGCCGAGGATGCGGCGCATGCCATCCATGGCTCCATGGCCGCCGCCCACATCGGATCGGAGCCGATGACGCTGGTCTTCTCGCCCGAGGAGATCGATCTGATACAGTTGCGCGATCACGCCGAGGGCTCATCGCGGCAGCGTTTCGAGCAGGTGGGCCGTGCATTCGCCACCTGGCGCCGGCGTCACTCGCAGCGACGCACGGTTTTTCTCGACGATTGCCGCGGCGACGTCGCCCGCTGCGTCGCCACCGAATGCGCGACGAGCGCGCTCGTGGTGACATCGAGGCACGGCAACGCCGATGCGCGCGACGCGTTCCGTAGCGTCGTGTTCAGCCAGCACAAGCTGGTCCTGATGCCGCCCGCCCGAGATTACTATCAAGGCAATCTTTTCGGCCATGTGGTGATCGGCTGGAGACAACAGGGACACGCCGAAGACACGCTGGTCGCCGCCAAACGCTGGCTTGCGGCCGCGAAACGGATCACGCTCGTCTGCATCGACGACACCGATGGCAAGGCCGAGAGGAGCGCCGAAGCGATGCTTACCCGCCTTGCGCTTCAAGGCCAGGTGGTCGCGATATCGTCGAATGGCCGTTCGATCGGCGAAGCGATCGTGGAATTCGCTAAAGTGGAGAACGCAACCTGCCTGCTGATCGGCGCCTTCAGGCACGGCTATCTTCTGGAACTGCTCTTCGGCCGGATCACCCGATACGTGCTCTCGCACGCGACCATGCCGGTGATGATGAAGCATTGAGGCGATGTCTCAAGGGAGACGAAGCCGGGTACCAATCTCATTATAGTGGAGGGAATGGTACGGTTGGGGGGTCTCGAACCTCCGACCTCAGGTGCCACAAACCTGCGCTCTAACCAACTGAGCTACAACCGCACAAACGTCGCTTGGCGCGACGGGGGTGACATACGGGGACTTGAAATTTAATTCAAGCCCTATCTGTCCTTAATATACAAAAAGGCTGGACGAAGGGTCCAGCCTTTTCGTTTGTCTGTCATAAAAATCAGGCAGCCTTGAAAGAAGCCATGACCTTTTCAGCGGCTTCCTTCGAAGGCTTGGCAACCTTTTCGGCTACCAGCTTGGAGGTTTCCTGCATGGCCTTGGCCTGTTCGATCGTCAGTTCCGCCTGCTTGCGCAGGAAAGAGGTCTGCAGTTCGAAGAATTCGGCGACGGACTTGACCGAAAGCAGCGCGTCCATGTGGGTCAGCGAGTTCTCGGCATTGGTGCGCAGGGCGCCGATTGCCTGATGGCCGATTTCGGCAGCGCCGGCCTGGGCCGTCTGAACGGTGGATTCGAGCGTCTTGCTGGCTTCTTCGCCGGCGGCCTTCATCTTGGCATAGGCGTCGCGCGACTGCTGCGAACCCTTTTCGGCGAAATCGCGAAACGAGTCAGCGAACTTCGCGGGGTCAAAAGAGGAGATAGAAAATACGTCTTCCATTTTCGCCATTGGTGTTTGCTCCTTTTGTCTCGGCATCGTGACAGCCTCGTTTGTTAGGTAAGCATCATATAGCGCATCTTATTGTGCAGTGCAACATGATTGTGCGGCGCAACCGACGTTAACCTTTTCGGCCGAAAGCCATTGGTCGTGCTGGACCGGTTTGCGCCCTGTCGTTATTAATAGACCGTTAATTTGCCAGGCCCGAAGACTAAAGGTCCGCTGATGCCCGCAGTCCAATATCCGTTCATCGACATCGCCGTACATCCGCGTGTGCGGGAGCACTTTGCCCGCGGGGAAGCGCTCGTGCTTTTCTCGGCGGACCTTGCGCGGGCGCTCTGGGCGAACGGCGCGGGCGCCGAGCTTTTCGGGCATGCGGCCGTCTATGATCTCCTGGATCAGGGCGTCAATCGCGGCGATATCACCTATCGCCAGCTGGAAGTCACCGCCCGCCAGCTTTCAAGAACCGGCGACACCCGGAACTTCATGATCCGCATCGCGCAGGGTTTCCAGCGCGTAGCCGTGCAGGCCTCGGTTGAACTGATTGACGTTTCCGGTGAAGCGGCGGTGCTGGTCTCATTGCCGGTCGCAACGCGGGCGCTGTCGACGGAGCAGTCGGCCGCGCAGATGCTGAAGGGGCTCGACGATCCGGATACGCATATGGCTGTCATTGGCGGCGAAGGCGAAATCGTTGCCGCCTCCCCCGGCTTTTCATCCCTGGGCGTGACGCAGCCGACGGCCAAGGCGCTGGCAACCATGGCCGGCGCACATCCGCACGGACTGATCAAACGACCGGTCGCGACGGGCAAAGGTTACCTGCCGGCCGCCGTCGGGCGAATCAGCAGCGATCCGGCGCTTTACCTGCTTTTCGCGGTCGAGACCGTGCTCGGGCGTCTGGACCCGACGGATGCGTCGGACTTATCCACAAGCCCCGTTAACCATACCGTTGTCGCGCCGGCCTCGACATTCGCCGACGCGATCGATGCCGTTGCCGAGATCGAGGATATCGAGGACGTGCCGGACGAGAGCATCGCCGACGATAGCGATATCACGGAGGCTTCGGCGGTTGCCGCCGAGGCATTCGAGGCAGAGGCAGTGCCCACCGGTGACGAAGCCTTCGAGGCAGGCGTGATCGAGCCCGATACGGCGCCCGTCTTGGATGACGAGACGCACGGGTTCGGCGATGTCGAGACGCTGGCGGATTCCGATCCGGAGCCCGAGGCATTGTTTGCGTCAGACGATGCTGCCGATGATTTCGATGATGCCGAGGCGCCTGCGATTGCGGAGGAGGCGGTAGCGGCCGAGGATAGTGAGGCTGACGAGGCATTCCATCCGGGCGAGACGGTTGCCGATGACGATATCGCAGCCTTCGAGCCGGATGATCTAAGTGCTGAGCCGGTGGCTGCTGCCGAACTGGCCGATGGCGAGCTTGCAAGCGACGATGCCGTAGCCGATGAGACGCCGGCACAGGTGCCCGAGACCCATGCCGCCGATCTGGATGATGAGGCCGAAGTAACAGCCGCTGCTGCGGAGGTTGCGACCGAAGCTACGCAGGTGGCGGCCGAGAACGGTCGTTTCGTCTTCAAGCCGAACAGCCGGGCGACGCGTTTCGTCTGGAAGATCGACGCCGAAGGTCATTTCAGCGAGGTTTCCGGCGAGTTCGCGGAAGCGGTTGGTCCGCATGCGGCAAACATTATCGGCATCGCCTTCAGCGATGTATCGGCGCTGTTCAATCTCGATCCCGAGGGCAAGATTTCCGAGGCGCTGGCGCGCCGCGACACTTGGTCGGGCAAGACCATTCACTGGCCGATCGAGGGCACGAGCCTCGCCGTGCCGGTCGACCTGGCGGCGCTGCCGACCTATACGCGCAGCCGCGAATTCGATGGCTTCCGCGGCTTCGGCGTCGTGCGCCTCTCCGACGCGGCGGAAGATCCGCTGGCGCTTGGCCTGACATTCGGCCCTGATGGCATTGCTTACGACGCCGCTGCGCTGGATCAGCAGAGCGACGACATAGCGGCGGATGAGCTCGCGGAAGAGACGTTTGCCGAGGACAACATCGACGATGCGCCCGCTTCCGTGGAGACGCCGGACGCTGCCGATGCGGCCACGGACGATTTCCTGGCTGAGGAAGAGCATTCCGTCGAAGACGATACGCCGGCTCCAATGCAGAGCGTGGAAACACCGCGCGCCGAACCGCCTGTCCTGCGCATCGTCGAAACGCCGAATCGCCGGCTGACCGACAAGATCGTGCAACTGCATGGCGTCGGCCCCGGCCTGACGAATGCCGAGCAGGCGAATTTCCGCGAGATCGCCAAGCGTCTCGAAGCGTTTGGCGTGAATACGTCGGATGAGGATGGCGAGGCGAAACAAGCGGCTGACGCGGCGCAGAAGGTGACCGACGAGGCACCGCGAGCTGACCTGATCGATGACGACGCATCGCTGGGCGATGAGGTCGTTGCCGAAAATGATGGCGCCGATGAAGACAGCGCCGAGGTTTCGGGATCGGATGAAGCTGAGCAGCCGCTATCCAGCGACACCGCAGACAGCGATACCGTACTCAGTGACGCCGAGATCCCCTCCTCTTCCGAGCATTCGACGGACGAGCCACTCGAAGACACGCCTGTTGCGGCCAATGACGACAGCGACGATGTCACCGAAGGTCTCGAGGAAACCGTCAGCCAGATGGATATTCTGGCGAGCTTCATTCCGCCCCGGGTGAAGATGACCGATGGCTTCTCGGCAGGCATGATTGATCAGCTGCCGGTTGCCGTGCTCATTCACGCCGGTGATCAGCTCATCCATGCCAACCCCGAGTTCATGCGCCTGACGGGCTACCGCTCGCTGCAGGATCTGGCCGATGTCGGCGGCATCGATGCGCTTCTCCAGCGCGACGACATTGCCGACGCCAGCGCGCGCCATGACGGCATGATGCTCGTTACCATGGAAGACGACCTCGTGCCGGTGTCGGCGCGGCTGCAGTCGATCCGCTGGGAAGACAGCACGGCATTGATGCTGGCCTTGATGCCTGTCGTCAGCGAGCGGCCGGCGCCTGCCCCTGAAGTTGCTCCAGCCATCGACGGACGCGCCGCCGACCGTATGGTCGAGAAGGTCGCCAAGCTGCAGGTGGAAGTCGAGGAACTGCGCTCGATCCTGGAAACCGCGACCGATGGCGTCGTGGTGATCGGCGCCGATGGCGACATCCGCTCGATGAACCGGTCCGCCAGCGCGCTCTTCAATTATGACGAGGACGACACGCGCGGCAAACCTTTCGTGATGCTCTTCGCGCATGAAAGCCAGAAGGCTGTGCTCGACTATATCAACGGCATTTCCAGCCATGGTGTCGCGAGCGTCCTCAATGATGGGCGCGAGGTGATCGGCCGCGAGGCATCGGGCGGTTTCGTGCCGCTGTTCATGACGCTCGGGCGGCTGACCTCCTCCAGCGGCTATTGCGCCGTGATCCGCGACATCACCCAGTGGAAGCGCACCGAGGACGAGTTGCGCGGCGCCAAGAGTGCCGCCGAGACGGCCAACGCCCACAAGACCGATTTCTTGGCTAGGGTCAGCCACGAGATCCGCACGCCGCTCAATGCCATCATCGGCTTCTCCGACATGATGGCCGGCGAGCGCTTCGGGCCGATCGGTCATCCGCGTTACGTCGAATACGCCAACGACATCGGCCGCTCGGGCCGGCATGTGCTTGATATCGTCAACGACCTGCTCGACATCTCGAAGATCGAAGCCGGCGAGATGGATCTCGATTTCGACTCGATCAATCTCAACGAAGCGATCTCGGAAGCCGTGGCGCTGTTGCAGCCGCAGGCCAACAGCCAGCGGGTGATCATCCGCACGGCGCTTTCGCACGCGGTTCCCGATGTGGTCGCCGATCTGCGCTCGATCAAGCAGATCGCGCTCAACATCTTATCCAACGCCATCCGCTTCACGCCATCGGGCGGGCAGATCGTCGTGTCGACGTCCTATGAAACGAATGGCAGCGTCGTGCTGCGCATCCGCGACACCGGCGTCGGCATGACGCGCAGCGAACTCGACCAGGCAATGAAGCCGTTCCGGCAGGTTTCGACGCAGTCGCGCCATCGCGGCGAAGGCACAGGCCTCGGCCTGCCGCTCACCAAGGCGATGGTGGATGCCAACAGGGCGATCTTCGCGATCAGCTCGACGCCCAACGAGGGGACGCTCGTCGAGATCGCGTTTCCGTCGCAGCGGGTTCTGGCCAGCTAAGAAAAAAGGCAGCCGAGGGGCTGCCTGAGAGTTTGGGTGCTGTTCAACAAGGGCTTAGGCGATCTAACATCATGTTGCGGGAGCAACGGCTCCTAGCTGCCTCGTTCATATGCAGCCCCAAGTTACATTTACCTTTGACAAGGCTTTATTAACGAAAGGTTGCCGGAGCCACGAAGCTCTGCCCGGTCATATATTGTAGTTTTTCTATCATTTTAACTATTCAGACGCGCAGCTCTTCGATTCTTGAAAACAAATCAAGGGCTTCCGGATTGGCGAGCGCTTCCTTGTTCTTCACCGGCCGGCCATGCACGATCTCGCGAACGGCGAGTTCGACGATCTTGCCCGACTTGGTGCGCGGAATATCGGCGACCGCGATGATCTTGGCGGGCACGTGACGTGGCGAGGCGCCGCTGCGGACTCGCGCTTTGATTGACTTGATCAGCTCATCGGTCAACGCAACGCCTGGCACCAAGCGAACGAAGAGAACGACCCTGACATCGTCATCCCAATCCTGACCGATGCAGAGCGCCTCGGCGACCTCGGGCATCTGTTCGACCTGATTGTAGATTTCCGCCGTGCCGATGCGCACGCCACCCGGATTGAGCGTCGCGTCCGAGCGGCCGTGAATGATGATGCCGTCATGCTCGGTCCATTCAGCGAAATCGCCGTGGCACCAGATGTTGTCGAAGCGCTCGAAATAGGCGGCGCGGTATTTGGCGCCGTCGCCGTCGTTCCAGAACATGATCGGCATGGACGGGAAGGCCTTGGTGCAGACCAGCTCGCCCTTTTCGCCGCGCACGGGATGGCCGTTATCGTCCCAGACATCCATGGCAAGGCCGAGCCCCGGGCCCTGGATTTCGCCGCGCCAGACTGGCTGCATGGGATTGCCGAGCACGAAGCAGGAGACGATGTCGGTGCCGCCGGAGATGGAGGCGAGCTGAATGTCTTCCTTGATGCCCTCGTAGACGAAGGTGAAGCCTTCGGGCGAAAGCGGCGATCCGGTCGAGGTCATGAGGCGAAGGCTGGTGAGATCGTGCGAGCTGCGCGGCGTCAGGCCGCTCTTGCGCACAGCATCGATATACTTCGCCGAGGTGCCGAAGACCGCGAACTTTTCCGCTTGCGCATAATCGAAGAGCACATTGCCATCGGGCGCAAAGGGAGAGCCGTCGAAGAGGCAGAGCGTGGCGCCGACGGCGAGGCCCGATACCAGCCAGTTCCACATCATCCAGCCGCAGGTGGTGAAATAGAAGAGCTTTTCGCCTCTTTCCAGACCGCAATGCAGACGATGCTCCTTGAGGTGCTGCAAGAGCGTGCCGCCGGCCGAATGCACGATGCACTTGGGCACGCCCGTCGTGCCCGAGGAGAACAGGATGTAAAGAGGGTGCGAGAACGGCAGGCGCAGGAATTCCACCGGGCGGGCGGGATAGTCGGCGATGAAGGTATCAAGCGTTCGGGCGCCGGATACGGCCCGCGCGACATCATCGGCGTCACCCGCATAGTGTACGACGATCGTGGGAACGCCGAGCCTGGCTGCGACCGCAGCCACCTTCTCCTTGATCGCCTGCAGCTTGCCGCCATACCAATAGGCATCGCAGGTGACGAAGAGCTTCGGCTCGATCTGGCCGAAGCGATCGAGCACGCCCTGTTCGCCGAAATCCGGGGAGCAGGAGGACCAGATCGCGCCGATCGAAGCGGCCGCGAGCATGAAGGCGACCGTTTCGGGCACGTTCGGCATCATCGCCGCCACGCGATCTCCTGATGCGATGCCTTCGGCGCGCATGGCCTGCTGCAGTCTCGAGACCTGCTCGCGCAACCGGTCCCAGCTCCAGCGGTCCTCGACCTTGTCTTCTCCGCGAAAGATGATCGCGTCGCCGCCGCCCTCGCCCGAGAGCAGGTTTTCGGCGAAGTTCAGCGTCGCGTCCGGAAAGAAGCGGGCGTCAAGCATCACTTCGTCGTCGACAAGAACGCGCTCGCCGCGCTCGCCCTTGACCGCGCAGAACTCCCAGACCGCCGTCCAGAATTTGGCGCGGTCGGCGACGGACCAGGCATGCAACTCGCCATAAGTGGATAGTGAAAGACCAAAGTCCCGGTTGCACGTCTGCATGAATGCGAAGATGGGGCTCGCTTCGACCGAAGCTCGCGAAGGGATCCAGAGTGGCTTATCGTCACGCATGCAGAACTCCTCTTGTTGCCAACCTATATAACACGTCATGAAGACGGATAAAGATGGCGATCGACCGGGTCGCCAGGCTATATATTTGCAACCGCCCGGCATTTGATATATCCGGAATTTCAGTACATTAACGGGCAGATGTCGAAAGACTGGCGAAACGCATGGGTACGTCCCGACCACCGCCGCGGCGGATAAAAATCAGGCCCGTCTCTCGCTGGCTGCCGGGTGTCGCCCGCGTCGCGACGATCTCGCTGCTGGTCTTTCTTGCCGTCTTCGTTTCGCTTCGGGTGGCGGGACCCTATGTGATCTCGACCGGGCTCGTGCGCTCCGGCATCGAGGACAGGCTGTCGCGTTGGACGGGCTATAATGCCGAGATTTCCGGCCGGCCCGTCATCGAGTTCTGGCCGACCCCGCGCATCACCATCAACAAGATTGCGGTGCGCCAGAAGGACGTCAACAACAAGCTGCTTGGAACCATCGAGAGCATCTCGGCCGAGTTCAGCCTGATCGATGCCTTCAGGGGCAAGGCGAGCTTCCACGAGTTCCATATCCTGCGCCCCAACCTGCTTTTGACCCGCGAGCGCGATGGCACCATCGACTGGACGAATGATGGCCAGCTGGCGCAGGCGATCGCCGGCGCGCAGGAAAAGAACGGCGAGGAAACACTCGACACGACGCTGGATGCCGATATCGGCACCATCACCGTCGAAGATGGCACCTTGAACGTGACCGATGTCGCCAGCGGCAAGACCTACCGCTTCGACAGCGTGAGCGCCGATATCGGCTGGCCGCGCCTGTCGAGCCCGATCAACGCGGTTCTGATCGCTCGAATGAACGATCTCGATGTCAAGCTGGACTTCTCCTCGCGCAGCCCGCTGCTGACGTTCGGCGGCAAGAACGCACCGCTGAGGGCGGCGCTTGCCTCCAAGCTGGTAAACGCAAAGTTCGATGGCGTGGCTAACATCGCCCACCTGTTCAGCCTGCAGGGCAGCATGTCTCTCGGCATTCCGGATCTCCCGGCGCTGCTAACCTGGGCCGGGCGGGCACTGCCGGATGCCGCGACGCTGAAGGCGTTTTCCATCGACAGCGACGTGGTCTCCGCGGCAAACGGCTTCCGTTTCGACAATGTCAGCCTCGGCATGAACGGCTCGAGCGCCAGCGGCGCCATGGATGTGAGCTTCGTGCCTGGGAAGCGTGCGAAGCTGGGCGGCACGCTGGCCTTCGACCAGATCAACTTCAAATCCCTGTTCGATGCCTTCGTGGTCCGCCTCGTGGCCGGCGAAGACCATGGGCCGCCAGACGGCGGAGCCTTGCAGCAACTCGATCTCGATCTTCGGCTATCGGCCAAGCAGGCCGACCTTGCGCCCTTCAAGCTCGCCAATGTCGGGGCCAGCATTATCGTTTCCAGCAACGAGGCGCGGTTCGATATCGGCGACAGCCAGTTCGAGGGCGGCGCGCTGACCGCTCATATCGAGACCAAGCGTGGCGACTTCGATGGCGGCGGCAAGCTGCAGATGTCGATCCGCGGCGCGGATTTCGCCAGCCTGATCGAGCGCCTGAACCTCAAGGGTCCGCTGCCGCTCGCGACTGGTTCGCTCGACCTCTCCGTCAGCACCACACTGCCGATCTGGAAGGCGGGGCCAGGCGATGTAACAGGCAATATTCATTTTCGCGCGCAATCAGGCTCGCTGCCAGGCTTTGATTCCGAGGCGGTGCGCAGCGAAGCGGCGAAGGCAGAGTTCTTTGCGCTGAGCGCCGTCTCGCATCGCTCCTTCTCGTTCGATCGCCTGGATATCGCGGCTGATCTCGATGACGGGGCTGCGCAGATCAAGCGCGGCCGGATCGAGGGTCCGCAGGAAACCATCACGCTGTCGGGTGTCATTCCCTACAAGTCGAGCGGGCTTGCCCTTTCCGGCAAGATCATTGCCACCGATCCCGCCAGTGACGCGGCCTTCCCGGTGTTGCCGTTCTTCGTCGGCGGCTCCTGGCCGGATCCGGTCCTTTCGGCGCTGCCAAACAACCAGCAGCCGGGCAACCAGCAGCAGCCGCAGGAAGGCGCTACGAAATAATCACGGCGCGTTTGCGGCCGCCCGCTCATCCCTCTCGCGCTGCAGCTCGCGTCGCTTGGTGATGACGGATGTGCAGATGACGCCGACCGCGACGATGCCGATCAGGATGGTGCAGACCGCGTTGATCTCCGGAGTGACGCCGAGGCGCACCTGGCTGTAGATCTTCATCGGCAGCGTGGTAGCACCCGGACCGGACGTGAAGCTGGCGATGACGAGATCGTCCAGCGACAGGGTGAAGGCGAGAATCCAGCCGGACGCCACGGCGGGCGCGATAATCGGCAGAGTGATCTCGAAGAAGGTGCGCACCGGCGGCGAGCCGAGATCGAGCGCTGCTTCCTCGATCGAGCGATCAAAGGTCAACAGACGCGACTGCACGACGACGGCGACGAAGCACATGGTGAGCGTCGTATGGGCCAGCGTGATGGTCCAGAAGCCGCGGTCGAGGCCGATTGCCACGAAGAGCAGCAGCAGCGACAGGCCGGTGATGACCTCGGGCATGACCAGCGGCGCGTAGACCATGCCCGAGAAGAGCATGCGGCCGCGGAAGCGCGTGTAGCGCACCAGCGTGATGGCGGCGAGCGTGCCGAGGATGGTCGCCGCGGTGGCCGAGAGCACGCCCACGCGCAGCGTCACCCAGGCGGCGTCGAGCAGCGCCTGGTTCTGGAAGAGCGACACGTACCACTTGGTCGAGAAGCCGCCCCAGACGGTGACGAGCTTCGATTCGTTGAACGAGAAGACGACGAGCAGCACGATCGGCAGATAGAGGAAGGCGAAGCCGAGCGTCACGGAGGCGACGTTGAAGCGGGTCCATTTCATCATGGTCTATCTCCCCTGCTCATCGGCCTTGGCCTGCACATTCTGGAAGAACACGATGGGTATCACCAGGATGAGAAGCAGGATGGTCGCCACCGCCGAGGATACCGGCCAGTCGCGGTTGGAATTGAACTCGTTCCACAGCGTCTTGCCGATCATCAGCGTCTGCGATCCGCCGAGCAGATCGGGGATGACGAACTCGCCGACAGCTGGGATGAAGACCAGCATGCAGCCGGCAACAACGCCTGGAAGCGACAATGGGAAGGTCACGCGCCAGAAGGCCGTTATCGGCGGGCAACCGAGATCCTGCGCCGCCTCGATCAGCGTGCCGTCCATCTTCTCAAGCGACGAGTAGAGCGGCAGCACCATGAACGGCAGATACGAATAGACGATGCCGATATAGACCGCGATGTTGGTGTTGAGGATGATCAGCGGGCTGTCGATGACATGCAGCGATTGCAGCAGCTGGTTCAGCAGCCCCTCGGGCTTCAGGATGGCGATCCAGGCGTAAACGCGGATCAGGAAGCTCGTCCAGAACGGCAGGATGACCAGCATCAGAAGCGTCGGGCGGATGCTGCGTGGGGCGTTGGCCATGCCATAGGCGATCGGATAGGCGATCAGCAGCGTCAGCAGCGTGGAGATGCCGGCGATGATGACGCTGGAGAGATAGGCGTTGAAATAGAGCGGATCGTCGATCAGGTAGTGATAATTGTCGAAGGAGAAGCTTGCGATCTTCTCCCAGACATCGGCCCAGCTGTCCGAGAAAGAGAAGGCCGGATCATAGGGCGGCATGGCGATCGCCGTCGTCGACAGTGAAATGCGGAAGACGATGAAGAACGGCGCCAGGAAGAAGAGCAGCAGCCAGACGTAAGGGACGATGATGACGAGGCGGTTGTAGACGGATGATCCGAGCTTGCCCATGGCGTCAATCCTTCAACAGAACGCCGGCGTCCTCGGCGAAGGTGACCCAGACTTCCTGATCGTAGACAAAGGGATCATCGACCGCGCGCTGCGCATTCAGCGACGACGCCTTCACCACCTTGCCGCTCTTCAACTTCACATGGAAAACGGTCATGTCGCCGAGATAGGCGATATCCCAGAGCTCGCCCGAGGCGGCATTGATGCCGGGGTTGGCCGGCGGGGTGCGCGTGACCTTCAGCTTTTCGGGACGGATGGCGAAGCCGGCGGGACTGCCGACCGGCAGCGGCTCGGCACCCGACAGCTTGATGGTCAGGCTCTCGTCGATAGCGATCTCGACGCCATTGGCATTGGACGCCATGACCTTGCCGTCGAAAATATTCACGTCGCCAATGAAATCCGCCACGAAGCGGGAGTTCGGGGCCTCGTAGATTTCGGCCGGTGTCGCCACCTGGATGACCTTGCCGTGGCTCATGACCGCGATGCGGTCGGCCATGGTCATCGCCTCTTCCTGGTCGTGGGTGACGACGACGAAGGTGAGACCGAGGTTCTGCTGCAGGTCCATCAGTTCGAACTGGGTTTCCTCGCGCAGCTTCTTGTCGAGCGCGCCAAGCGGTTCGTCGAGCAGCAGCACCTTGGGGCGCTTGGCAAGCGAGCGGGCGAGCGCCACGCGCTGGCGCTGGCCGCCGGAAAGCTGGTTCGGCTTGCGGGAAGCGAATTTCTCCAGCTTCACCATCTTCAGCATCTGCAACACGCGTTCGCCGATCTCGTCCTTGGCCATGCCATCCTGGCGCAGGCCGAAGGCGATGTTCTTTTCGACCGTCATGTGCGGGAAGAGCGCGTAGGACTGGAACATCATGTTAACCGGGCGCTTATAGGGCGGGGTGCCAGCCAGGTCGGTGCCATCGAGGATGATCTCGCCCGAGGTCGGCTGCTCGAAACCAGCCAGCATGCGCAGCAGCGTGGACTTGCCGCAGCCGGATGCGCCGAGCAGCGCGAAGAACTCGCGGTGATAAATGTCGAGAGACAGGTCGTCGACGGCGGTGAAATCACCGAAGCGCTTGGTGACGTTCTTGACCGAGATGAACGGCTTGGCGGCCGGATCGGCCCAAGGCGCAAAGGAACGGCGAATATTGCCGAGTGACTTCATGATTTTTCCCCGAAAACTGACCTGATCCAATGCGCCACTAAAAGAAATGCCCGAACCATCAGGTTCGGGCAGATCAGTGCATTACTGACCGGTGACGACTGTCGTCCACAGTCGCGTCACTGCACGCTGCGCTTTCGCATCGAGCGGCGGAACGGTGAAGAGCTTCGCCATGACCTCGGGCGTCGGATAGATCGCGGTATCTTCGATCACTTCCTTGTCGAGCAGCGGCTGCGATGCCTTGTTGCCGTTGGCGTAGAAGACGTAGTTCGATGCCTTGGCGGCGACCTCGGGCTTCATCATGTAGTTGATGAATTCATGCGCTTCTTCGACATGCGGCGCATCCTTCGGGATACCGAAGACGTCGAAGAAGATCTGCGCGCCCTGGTTCGGCACCGAGTAGTCGACCTTGACGCCGGAGTTGGCTTCGGTCGCGCGGTCGCGGGCCTGGAAGACGTCGCCCGAGAAGCCGAGCGCGATGCAGATGTCGCCATTGGCAAGCGCGCTGATGTATTCCGACGAGTGGAACTTGCGCACGAAGGGACGAACGGCCATCAGCACGTCCTGCGCCTTCTTCAGGTCTTCCGTCTTCGTGCTGTTCGGATCGAGGCCGAGATAGGCAAGCACGGAGGGGATGACGTCGGTCGGGGAGTCCAGCATGTAGATGCCGCAATCCTTGAGCTTGGCGGCCTTTGCCGGATCGAAGAGCGCATCCCAGTTGGGCTTCTCATCCGTGCCGAGCGCTGCCTTGACCTTGTCGACATTGTAGCCGATGCCTGTCGTGCCCCACATGTAGTCGACGCTGTATTCATTGCCCGGATCGAAGGACGCCACACCTTTGGTGACCACGTCCCACATGTTGACGAGGTTCGGCAGCTTCGACTTGTCGAGCTTCTGGTAAACACCGGCCGCGATCTGCCGCTGCATGAAGGATACCGTCGGAACCACGACGTCGTAGCCCGTGCCGCCGGCCAGAAGCTTGGCTTCCAGCGTCTCATTGCTGTCGAAGGTGTCGTAGACGACCTTGATACCGGTTTCCTTGGTGAAGTCTTCGAGGATGGAACTGTCGATATAATCGGACCAGTTGTAGACATTGACGACGCGGTCCGCGGCAACGGATGGCGTGATCGAAAGCCCAGTCACGAGAGCCGTGGCCGCGAGCTTTACGAGAATTGACCTCATGCTATCTCCTGCTTTTTGTTTGGGCACCGTTTTCCGCGGATGCCCTCCCTCTGGTTTTGGTTGCAGACTAGAAAGGATTTCTGGAGCCGACAAGCGCAAAATCCTGCACTCTCAATGATTTCGCTGTGACTGGACACCGGGACTAAAAGTCGAAGTTGCTGAGGCCCGCGACCATCTCGTCGAGCCCCAACGGGCGTGTGACGGGTGGCTCGGCGCGCGAGAGGCAACCCCGCCTTTCGCAGAGACGACAGCCGGAGCCTGCCGTGATGGCCTTTTGCGCGGAAACCGCCCGACCGTAGACCGTCCCTTTGCCCGCCGAAGCATCACAACCGACGAGAAGCGCCGTGCGGCGGACGCGCTCGCCGAACGGCGCGTTCGGCCCCTCCAGCGTGCGGGATATGGTGAGGTAGCGGCTGCTATCGGGCATCTCGACCATCTCGGCCAGGATCTGTCCGGGCTGGAGCAGCGCGACATGGACGTTGAGCTTCGGACAGTCGCCACCGAAACGCAGATGCGGGAAGCCCTGCGATCCAGCGCGCCGTAGCCGGTGGCCGGCGCCATCGATCTCCATGGTGAAGAAGGCGACCGCCGAGGCGCCGGGGCGCTGCAGCATGGTCAGGCGGGTTGCGGCTTGCGCGAAGGAGACGTTGAAGCGCACGCGCAGGAGATCGATGTCGTAGAACGCAGCCTGGGCCGCGGCGAGGAAAGGCGAGTAGGACATGGTCAGCGCCAGCGCCGCATAGCGCGCGACCTCGAAGCGGGCGATGCGCTTGGCCTCCTCGGTGGAGAGCATCAGACTTTCGAGCTCGCTCACGATCGCCTCGCGCAGCGCCAGCGTCGCGACTTCGATTGCGATCTCCTGCGCCTGATCGGCCGGCGACAGGCGCTCGGAAATGAAGAGCCGCATGGAGTGACGGTCGAAACGGCGGCGGAGATCCGGCATGACGTGGATGGGCAGGACGCGGACGCCGATGCCGCGCTCGGCGCGCAGCCACTCCTTGAATGTCGAGATGATATCGCGGGGATCGGAGAGCGCATGCAGGAACGCTTCCGCTGCCGTTTCGATGCGCGGAAAATAGGACGAGCGGCGCTCCAGCACATCGCGCACTTCATCGGCCGGCAGCCGCGCGCCCGACAGCGGCACTTGCCCCTCGCCGGCGCTGAGCAAGGTGAGATCGGAGAGGCGGGCCGCCTGCTCCCTGTAGGCCCGGTAAAGCTTGATGACCCCGCTTGCGGCATTGGGTGCCGCCTCCGCGACCTCGACCAATTCCTGATCACCAGGCAGCTCGCCCGACAGCAGCGGATCGGCGAAGACTTCCTTCAGCTGCGTGAGACTGCCGCCGCTTTCGGCGCGCAGCTCCTCCAGATCGACCTTGTAGACCGCCGCGAGCTTGAGCAGCAGCTGGACGGTCAGCGGGCGCTGGTTGCGTTCGATCAGGTTGAGATAGGAAGGCGAGATGTCCAGCGCCTCGGCCATCGCCGCCTGCGTCACGCCCAGGCCGTTTCGGATACGGCGAACCTTGGGACCGGCAAACATCTTGCGCTCAGCCATGTGACAATCCTTTACAGAACATCCGGGTCGCAGAATTTACAAAACTTGACAAATTTACTGCCGAAACTTGTCACGTTCTTTGCATCACGACCCCTATTCCATCGCACTTCTGCAGTTAACTGTGGCCATTTCCTGATGATTTGTAAATCCTGTCAATCAGCCACACCGGCCATGATGTTATGCAAGGAGGAAGACATGACAGAGTTTGACAAGCTTCACCGGAATATCCCCGCCAACCGCTTCGCCGGCATCGAGCGCCCCTATTCGGCCGATGATGTGAGAAGACTGCGCGGATCGGTCGAGCTTCGTTACTCGTTGGCCGAAATGGGCGCCAACCGGCTCTGGCAGCTGCTGCATCAGGACGACTTCGTGAACGCGCTCGGCGCGCTTTCCGGCAACCAGGCCATGCAGATGGTCCGCGCCGGGCTGAAGGCGATCTATCTCTCGGGTTGGCAGGTTGCTGCCGACTCCAACACGGCATCGGCGATGTATCCCGATCAGTCGCTCTACCCCGCCAATGCCGGGCCGGAGCTTGCCAAGCGGATCAACAGAACGCTGCAGCGCGCTGACCAGATCGAGACCTCGGAAGACAAGGGGCTTTCGGTCGACACTTGGTTCGCACCGATCGTGGCTGATGCCGAAGCCGGGTTTGGCGGGCCGCTCAACGCCTTCGAGATCATGAAGGCCTATATCGAGGCCGGTGTCGCGGGGGTTCATTTCGAGGATCAGCTGGCGTCGGAAAAGAAGTGCGGCCATCTCGGCGGCAAGGTTCTGATCCCGACCGCCGCGCATATCCGCAATCTCGACGCAGCGCGCCTTGCCGCCGACGTCATGGGAGTGCCGACGCTCGTCATCGCCCGCACCGACGCGGAAGCCGCCAAGCTCCTGACCTCCGATATCGACGAGCGCGACCAGCCTTTCGTCGATTACGATGCCGGCCGCACGGTCGAAGGTTTCTATCAGGTGCGCAACGGGCTGGAGCCGTGCATCGCGCGTGCCGTCGCCTATGCGCCGCATTGCGATCTGATCTGGTGCGAGACCTCGAAGCCGGATCTGGAGCAGGCGCGGCGGTTCGCCGAGGGCGTGCACAAGGTGCATCCGGGCAAGCTGCTCGCCTACAACTGCTCGCCGTCGTTCAACTGGAAAAAGAACCTCGACGACGCGACGATCGCCAAGTTCCAGCGCGAGCTTGGTGCCATGGGCTACAAGTTCCAGTTCATCACGCTGGCCGGTTTCCACCAGCTGAACTTCGGCATGTACGAACTCGCCCGCGGCTACAAGGACAGGCAGATGGCCGCCTATTCGGAGCTGCAGCAGGCGGAGTTCGCCGCCGAGGCGAACGGCTACACGGCGACCAAGCACCAGCGCGAAGTCGGCACCGGCTATTTCGACGCCGTGTCGATGGCAATCACAGGCGGGCGGTCCTCGACCACCGCGATGGGGGAATCGACCGAGCACGCACAGTTCAAGCCAGCAGCCGAGTAACACGATCAGAGGAGGAGAAAGCCATGCCTACGCTCGCACGCGTCAAGGAACGCGCAGAGGAACAATCCACCAGCATGACACCGGATCAGCAGGGCATGATCCGCATGCTCGCCAATGATCTGCACCGGCTGAACCAGTCGGTCATGAAGGCGGTCGATGCAGGTGTTTCGGTCGAGATCGTCCGCTCGGCCCGCCATCACGGCGGCGATGGAAACTGGGGTGACCTGTTGATCCCCGTCATTGTTGCCGGCCGGAACTGACTAGCCCCCAATCCGCCCTGCAACACGGCGCCTCAGCTTCGGCTGGGGCGCTTTCCCGCGAAGAGATCGCTGTAGCTTTTCAACAGCCTGGTCATTCGATCGGCGACGGTGCGGATCTCCTGGCGGTGGCGGTCTTCGTTGTTCATCACGATCCACTGCTGGTGGCGCAAATCCGGTAGTTCCGAGCCGAGGCGCTGCAGGTCTGGATCAAGATCGCCGACGAAACAGGGCAGTACCGCCTTGCCAGCGCCGGCGCGAACGAGATCGACCAGCGAGCGCGGGCGATTGACGGTGGCGACGATGGCGCCCTCGGCATTGCGGTGCGGCCAGCGCAGATAGTTGGAGATCGCATCCTCCTCCCCTACAGCCAGCCAGCGCTCTTCCTGTTCGCCGGCATTGCGCCTGGCATAGACGGCGTAGGCCACCTCGCCGAGCAGTCGCGCGGCGAGATTGTTTTCTTCCGGCTCGAAGGCGCGGATGCCGATATCGATCTCGCGATAATTCAGGTTGGCGCGCGCCTCGCCTATCGTCATCGAGACCGCGAAATGGTCGCCGGGCATGCGGATGGCGCCAAAATTCTCGGCCATCAGCCAGGCGACCCAGGTGCCGGCTGCGATCCGCACCGTCGCTCCGACGCTGCTTGCCTGGCGCCAGGCGTCCACCTTGCGGGCGGCAGCCTCCATGTCCTTCAGATGATCGAGCAGGGCCTGGCCATCCGGCGTCAGGCGGTAGCCGGTCTGGCTGCGGGAAAAGAGCGTGCGGCCGATCTCCTGCTCGAGATCGAGCATTCGGCGGCCGATGGTGGCGGGGCTGAGCCCGCTTGCAGCAGCCGCCCCGGTCAGCCCGCCGAGACGCGCGACCTGCAGAAAGAGCTGAAATGAATCCCATTGCGTGCTTTTCATGAGTGAAAAACATAATGGGATTTCTTGCGTTTATGAAGCGAATTTTGACGAATATCCTGTGTCCATCTTCAATTCAGAAAGGACACGGTCATGATCGAGCTGTTAGCCTTCATCGAGCTCGCCAAACTCAACGCGAGAAATTCCGACCCGCATCGCGCGCGGGCCGAGGAGGACTTCTACCAGGGCTACGGACAATCGAAGCTCGAGCGTTTCGCCGCTCGCGTTCTCGCCCTGCTGCCCATGAAAAAGGGCCGCCCGGAGGGTAGCCCTTCGATGATCAAAGCTGATGGAGAACCGATCAGGCAGCGTTTCGCATGCGGACCTGCTGCGGGGCCGAAGACGCATCGATGCGGAACTGCTGTATCAGCGACATGAGCGCATCAGCTTCGCTCGCCAGCTGGCGGCTCTGCTCGGTGGTATCCTCGACCATGGCCGCGTTCTTCTGCGTCATCTGATCCATCGCGTTGACGGAGCTGTTGACTTCCTGCAGAGCGGCCGACTGGTCGGCGCTGGCGGTGGCGATGGTTTCGACGTGCTTGCTGATCGCGATGATCTCGCTGCTGATCGAGGCCAGCACCGAGCCGGTCTTCTGCACCAGTCCCGAGCCTGCCGCGACTTCGCGGGTCGAGGTCTCGATCAGGCTCTTGATCTCGCGCGCGGCATCGGCCGAGCGCTGGGCGAGTTCGCGCACTTCCATGGCAACGACGGCGAAGCCCTTGCCGGCTTCCCCTGCGCGCGCGGCCTCGATGCCGGCGTTCAGCGCCAAGAGGTTGGTCTGGAAGGCGATGTCGTCGATGACCTCGATGATCTGTTCAATCTGTTTGGAAGCCGCCTCGATGCGGTCCATCGCGGCGACGGTATCGCCGACCACGACAGTCGAGCTGTCCGCCGTCTTCTTGGTGACGATGACGGCGCTGTTTGCCTCGCGGGCGCGTTCGGCCGACGAGCGCACGGTGACGGTGATCTCTTCCACGGCAGCAGCGGTTTCCTCCAGGCTTGCTGCCTGGGCTTCGGTGCGCTTGGACAGCTCATCGGCAGAGTGCAGCATGGAGCCGGAATTGCGGTGGATCGTCACCGCGTTGTCGCGGATGCGCGAGAGCGTATCCTGAAGGCGTTCAAGCGAGGCATTGAAATCGACGCGCAGCTGTTCAAGCCGGCCGACGAAAGGCGTTTCGATCGTTTCCGATACGTCGCCGCTCGACAGGCGACCGAGACCTGCGGCGAGCTCACTGACGGCAAACTGGATCTGGTCGTCAAGCGTGCGCTTTTCAGCGTCGTTTCGGCTGCGCTCCGCGTCGCTCAGGGCGCGCTGTTCAGCCGCCTGCGTCTCCAGCATGAGCCGGGCGCGCGCGCCTTCCTGGAACAAAGCAAGCGCCTTGCCGATGGCGCCGAACTCGTTCTCTTTTTCGGTGCAGGGGATTTTCGTGTCGAGATTGCCCGAGGAGATCGTGTTGATGGCGCCTGTCAGGGTCTCAAGCGGACGGATCGTGGCGCGGATCGCGACATAGGCGATGACGCCGACGATCAGCAGGACCGCGAGGCCAACGCCGACGACCAGGGTCAGGAGCTGCTGCAGGCTGCTGTAATAGACTTCCATCGGAATACCGATGAAGAGAACGCCGACGGTGGAGCCCGTTGCACTCTTGACCGGGAAATAGCCGGTCATGAACTTCTTGCCGAAGAGATCGGCCGGGCCGTAATAGGCTTCACCCTTGGCGAGAGCCGCCTGCGCCGGGTGCCCGGCGGCAAGCTTGGTGCCGACGGCGCGATCTCCGTTTTCCTTCTTCACGTTGGTCGAGACACGGACGAAGTCGCCGCCCTGACGCTCGAACACCGTGGCGTAGCCCGCGATGGAGGCCGCGGTGCGATCGACAAGCGCGTGGTCGCCGAGCGACGATGGCAGCTTCTCTTCACTGACGCCCACCAGCTTGTTGTCACGGACATCGACCTTCGCGGACGGATCGCCGGCTGCATAAAGCACCGCCATCGCGCGGCTGGCATCCTTGGCGTCGGTGACCGCACTGGTCATGACGTACGCGCTAAGATTGTAGTAAGTTACAGAAACAATCGCCGCTGTACTGAAAACCAGAAGAGCAAGCGTAATCGCGACGATCTGCCGAACAATAGACGCTGAGAAAAAGCGAAGCATACAAAGACCCCTGAGGAACAATCGAGGTCGAAATTAGTGGGAAAGTTTTAAGATAAATTGCAAAGAAACTGACGAACATCACATTCACAGCCGCAAAAATGCATGGGTGATTTCCTGCAGACTCACGCATTAGAAAACATGCAAATGGCTCCGCTTCCGGAGCCATCGCAGATTCGTATAGATGATACCGGGCGTCGTCAGGCGGCGCGGTAGACCTTTTCCTGGCTGCCGCTGTCGATCTTGAACTGCCTGATGAGGCTGAGGAGAGCATCGGCTTCGTTGGCGAGTTCGCGGCTGGCGGCCGTGGTTTCCTCGACCATCGCGGCGTTCTGCTGGGTCATCTGGTCCATCTGGTTGACCGTGGTGTTGACCTCCTGCAGCGCGCCCGACTGATCGTGGCTGGCGCGGGCGATGACTTCGACATGCTCGCTGATGGCGACGATCTGGGTGCTGATCTTTGCCAGCACCGTGCCGGTCTGCTGCACGAACTGCGAACCAGAGTTCACCTCGTTGGTCGACTTGTTGATCAGCCCCTTGATCTCCTGGGCGGCGGCGGCGGAACGCTGCGCCAGTTCGCGGACTTCCATGGCGACGACGGCGAAGCCCTTGCCAGCTTCCCCGGCGCGCGCGGCCTCGATGCCGGCATTGAGCGCCAGAAGGTTGGTCTGGAAGGCGATCTCGTCGATGACACCGATGATCTGCTCGATCTGCTGCGAGGCTTCCTCGATGCGGCTCATCGCGTCGATCGCATTGTTGACGACGGTTGCGGAATCATCGGCGCTGCGCTTGGCCTGGCGCACGACCTGATCGGCTTCCTTGGCGCGTTCGGCGGACGAGCGCACGGTGACGGTGATCTGGTCGACGGCGGCTGCCGTCTCTTCCAGAGAGGCGGCCTGGTTTTCGGTGCGCTTGGCGAGATCCTCGGCCGACTGGGCCATCTGGTTGCCATTGCCCTGGATCATTTCGACGTTGTCGCGGATCTGGCTCATGGTTGCCTGGAGGCGCATCATCGAGCCGTTGAAATCCTGGCGAAGCTGTTCGAGACGGCCGATGAAGGGCGTGTCGATCGTGGTCGAGATATCGCCCTGCGACATGCGCTCGAGACCGGATGCAAGCGCGTTGACGGCAAATTCGATCTGGCGGTCCATCTCGCGCTTTTCGGCGTCGTTGCGCTGGCGTTCGTGCTCGGAAGCGGCACGCTCCTCGTCGCTCTGCTCCTCGATGCGGATCTTGGAGATCGCGTTTTCCTTGAAGATGCCGAGCGCGCGGGCCATGTCGCCGATTTCGTCGTGGCGCTGTTCACCTGATATGCTGGTGTCGAGCGCGCCATCGGCGATGCGGCGCATGGCTGACGTGATCTGGCCGATCGGCCGCTGCAGGGTCAGGACAAGGGCGATGCCGCCGACGACCGAGAGCAGGATGCCGAGACCGGTCGTGAGAACGGAGATGCCATTGGCCTGGGTGCGCTCGACGCCGGCGGTCTGCTTCTGCAGTTCGGCGAATGCGGTGAGTTCGCCCCAGACGGCGTTCAGCTGCTGGCGGGCGGAGGCGTAGTCGGCGACGCGCTGCTCGATGGTGGCGACGAGGCTTTCGGCATCCTTGTCCATCGAGGCAAGTGCGGGCGACATGGCGGCGACGATATCCTCGGCGAAATTCATGCCCTTGGCGCTGGCAAGCAGCGTGTTGAGGTTGGTGCCAAGCGTCGCGATCTCCTGGTGCAGGCGAACGCGGTTATCCTTGTCCGGCTTGGCGGCGAATTCGCCAAGGACCAGCTGCAGCGAGTAGATCGCGCTTTCGAGGCGGCGCGTATCCTCCAGTACGGAGTTGGTTTGGGCGATACGGCTGTCGAGCTCGACGAAGGTAGTGGTGGCGGCACGCATCATCTGCGTTGCCGTCAGCTGGGTGTAGGTTGACATCTGGCGGAAGCGCGAAACGAGACGGCCGAGATTGGCGATCGCTTCATCCGTGCCGGCGTCAGCTGCGGTCGCCTGCGCCTTCACATCGCTGATCGTCTGCGCTAGCGACTGCGTCATGCTCTTCTGGTTCTGCGGAACGGAGATCTCGATCAGGCGCTGGGCTTTCAGGATGCCCGGGAGCGCGTCGGTAACGACCTTGAGCTTGTCGGCCGGCAGTTGCGCCTTGCCGAAATCGGCCATCACGGTTGCCAGCGCATCGCCGCCCTTCAGGAGGCGGTCGGCGGCGCGCAGCGTCGCGGTGGCGTTGCCTTCGTCGTTGCGAATGTTTTCCTGCAGCTGCTGGGCGTCATAATTGACGTTGAAGCGGCTGGAGATCATCACCTTCTGCGCTTCGTCGATCGACTTGCGCAGGGCGACTTCCTGCTCATGCAGGGTCCAGAGCTTGCCGACGGTGTCGGAGATACCGGAGGTGCCATCGGTCGCGGCCTGCAGATTGGCGCGGCCGGCATTGTCCCCAATCTGCTTCAGCGTGGCGCTCAGCGTCGCATGCTGGGTGGAGACATCGGCGTAGAGCTTGTCGCGCGCTTCCTCATTGGTCACACGCAGGAAATCGTCCATGGAGCCGAAGAGATCCTTGAAACCGCTCAGCGACTGAAGAACGCTGTTGGAGATCTCCATTCGGCCCTGGAGCAGGCCGGACGCATAAAGGCCGGTGAAGCCGACTGCTGAAATGCTTAAAACAAACGGCAAGACGAAGATGAGGACCTTGGTCTTGATCCTGAAACGGGAAAGAATCCTGTCAATAAACATGGGGGTTCCGGCCTTCCATACACCACTCCTCCCACCGGCGGCGAGATTGCGCGTCGGCTGAGTGCATCGAACATTTTGGAACAATGGGGAATCGCGAGCGCATGCTCGGACGGCAATCATTGCCTGTCACACCACGCAAAACGCGAGGCGCCCATAAGTCATACTAAAGCTTTGCCGAAGATGCGTTAATTTTTATATAAGCTTAGGTAGCCGGATATCGCAGCAAACCGGGCGTTCGCGCGCTTATAGTGCAGGCGCATCGGTGCGCCGCAAGATTTCGTTGTCTCGAAAGGGAGTGCCTTAGAGCATTCGCGGAAGAAAGAGCGCCATGACGGCGGCAGCGGCACTGGCGGCCAGGACGAAGTAGCGGATTGCGACAAGCCGTGTGTCCGGCTGGGCCTTGGCAATTGCGATGGCGCGGGCGCGTCGTGTGTTCTTGTTCATCTGCAGAACCTCACTTCTCTATGTCACAACAATCCAACAAAAGACTGTGCTCGTAAAGCCTTATTTAGGAAGCCAATTTGAGCACGTCATCGGGACAGGATGGCGCACCCTGCTTAAGAACTCTTGAATCCTTCAACTGGTTTCATCTCTACGAAGAATAAGCTTTATAGACTGTCACCAGCCGCGACACCCGATGCCCAGGCCCACTGGAAATTGTAGCCGCCGAGCCAACCGGTGACGTCCACGCACTCGCCGATGAAGTGGAGACCGGGCACCGCCTTGGCCTGCATGCTGCGGGAATCGAGCGCTGATGTGTCGATGCCGCCAAGCGTGACTTCGGCCGTGCGATAACCCTCGGAGCCCGAAGGCTTGATCGTCCAGTTCTGCGCGGCATCGACCAAGCGCGCCAGCACCTTGTCGGACATGTCCGCCATGTTGCCGGTGACGCCGGCGCGCTCGGTCAGATATTGGGCCAGACGCTTGGGGAGCACCTCGCCGAGTGCTGTCTGCGCCGACTGGCGGCCATTCGCCTGCTTCGCCGCCTTCAGGTGAGCGAGGAGATCGACGTCGGGCTCGATATCGACGGTGACCTCGTCACCCTCGCGCCAATAGGACGAGATTTGCAGGATGGCCGGGCCGCTCAGGCCGCGATGGGTGAAGAGCAGCGCTTCGCGAAAGGCGGTCTTGCCATGGCGCAGTTCGGCGGGGGCAGCGATCCCCGACAGCGGCGCTACGCTTTCGAGCAATTGCGGGTCGAGCGTCAGCGGCACGAGGCCGGGGCGGGTTTCGATGAGAGGCAGGCCGAACTGTTCGGCAATGCGATAAGCGAACCCGGTCGCGCCCATTTTCGGGATCGACTTGCCGCCGGTGGCGATCACCAGCGAGGTGGCGTGATACTCGCCCTCGGAGGTCGAGACTCGAAAGCCGTCCTCGGTCTTATCGACCGCGACGATTTCGGTGCGCAGCTCGAGCCTGGCGCCGACCGCCAGCATCTCGTCCAGCAACATACGGATGATGTCCTTGGCGCTGTCATCGCAAAACAGCTGGCCGAGCGTCTTCTCGTGCCAGGCGATCTTGTGGCGATCGACCATGGCGATGAAGTCCGACGGCGTGAAACGGGCCAGCGCCGACTTGCTGAAATGCGGGTTGGCCGACAGGAAATTCTTCGGCGAGGCGTGGATATTGGTGAAGTTGCAGCGACCGCCGCCGGAGATGCGGATCTTGTCGCCGGGTGCCTTAGCATGATCCAGCACGACCACCGAGCGGCCGCGCTGGCCGGCGCGGATGGCGCACATCATGCCTGCGGCGCCCGCGCCTATGACGATCACATCGCTTCTTCGCTGCACGGCTGTTTCCTTCGTCGAAAGGCGTCTTCTTTTTCCATCAATAGGCGAAAGTCAACGTGCCTCCCCCCTCGCCAATTGCCAAACTCCGGTTATTATGGCTGCAAGATCAACGCAAACCGGTGTGTCATGTCCCCAAAAAAGACGACGCTGAAGCCTGCCAAGAACGTTCCCGCCTCGAAGAAATCTCCCCCGGACCCTGGATATCTTCGCGGCGTGGCCTCCTGGAAGGAAGCAGCGCAGTTCTTGCGGGCACGCGGGATCGAAGACATCGAATGCATCACGCCCGACCTCGCCGGCGTGCCGCGCGGCAAGATGATGCCGAGCTCGAAATTCACCTCGAACACCTCGCTGGCGCTGCCGTCCGCGATCTACCGCCACACGATTTCGGGCGAATATCCCGAGGAAACCGAAAGCTTCCGCTACGAGCCGCGCGACAGCGATTTGAAGCTGGTGCCTGACCTTTCGACGCTTTCCGTCGTACCGTGGGAAACGGACCCGACCGCGCAGGTGATCTGCGATATCGTCAGCGCGGATGGAGAAGAGGTCCCCTATACGCCGCGCAACGTCTTGAAGCGGATCATGAAGCTCTATCATGACCGCGGCTGGAAGCCGATCGTGGCGCCGGAGATCGAGTTCTATCTCGTCGCCAAGAACGACGACCCCGATTATCCGCTGCATCCGCCGAAGGGCCGCTCGGGCCGCGCCATTCTGGGCGGCCAGGGCTATTCGATCGCCGGTATCAACGAGTTCGACGAACTGATCGACGACATCTACCACTTCTCCGAAAAGCAGGGGTTGGAGATCGACACGCTCATCCACGAGGAAGGACCGGCGCAGCTCGAGATCAACCTTCGCCACGGCAATCCGATCGAGCTTGCAGACCAGGTCTTCATGTTCAAGCGGACGATCCGCGAGGCGGCGATGAAGCATGGCATCTACGCCACCTTCATGGCCAAGCCGATGCAGGGCCAAGCCGGATCGGCGATGCATATCCATCAGTCGGTCATCCACGAGGACACGGGCAAGAACGTGTTTTCCAACCCCGACGGCTCGCCCTCGAAGGAGTTCTTCCACTTCATCGGCGGCATGCAGAAATATGTGCCGAGCGCGCTCTGCATGCTCGCCCCGTACGTCAACTCCTACCGCCGCCTGACGCCCGACATGTCCTGCCCGGTCAACAACGCGTGGGGCTATGATAACCGCACGACAGCATTCCGCGTGCCGGTGTCTGATCCGCAGGCGCGGCGTGTCGAGAACCGGCTGCCGAGTTCCGACGCCAATCCCTATCTGGCGCTGGCGGCTTCGCTTGCCTGCGGCCTCTTGGGCATCATGAAGGAAATCGAGCCGACGGCGCCGACCGAAGATTCGGCCAACGAAGGCTCGATCGACCTGCCGCGCGGTCTGCTTGAAGCCGTCGCGCTGATGGAGGACGAGCCGGCGTTCGAGGAAGTGTTCGGCCGCGAGTTCATCGGGCTCTATGCCGGCGTCAAGCGCGGCGAGTTCGAGACCTTCATGCAGGTTATCAGCCCGTGGGAACGCGAATTCCTTCTGCTCAACGTGTGAGGATGGCGCCATGACATCCGAACAGAAATGGCAGAGCCCGATTGCGCCCGGCATTTCGTGGTATCAGGCGACAGTGGGCGAGCGGCCCACCTACCCTGAACTCGACGGATCGAAGACATGCGACGTCGCCATTATCGGCGGCGGCTATACCGGGCTGCAGGCGGCCTATCATCTCGCCAAGGCGGGCGTGTCGGTGGTGCTCATCGAGGCCTGCCGGTTCGGCGATGGCGCGTCGGGCCGCAACGGCGGGCAGCTCGGCACCGGGCAGCGCTCGTGGCCGGAGGAGCTGGAAGAAGAGATCGGCTTCGAGCGATCGAAGGCGCTGTTCGATCTGGCCGAGGACGCCAAGGAGCACTTGCTCACCTTCGCGGCCGAGCACCAGATCGACATTGATTTCATGCCCGGCCAGATGAACGTGGCGCACAAGGCGAGCTACGAGAAGGACTTTCGCGCCAATGCGGAGATAGCAGCCAGCCGCTACGGCTACCCGCACGCCACCTTCATGGACCGCGCGGAAACGCAGGAGCGGCTGGGGTCGACGCGCTTTTTCTGCGGCGTGCGCGATACCGGCACCGGTCACATTCACCCGCTGAAGCTCCTGATCGGGCTGGCGCGGGCGGCGGCGGCTTCCGGCGCTCAGGTCTTCGAAATGACGAAGGCGACGGCGATCCGCCAGGGCGGCGGCAAGGTGACGATCGACACGCCGCGCGGGCAGATCACCGCCGACAAGGCGCTGATTGCCTGCAACGGCTATATCGACAATCTCGAGCCGATTACCGCCAGCCATGTGATGCCGATCCGGTCCTTCATCGGCGCCACCGTGCCGCTCGGCGAGAAATCCACGGTCATTCCGGGCAGCGAGGCCGTTGCCGATTCGCGCTTTGTCGTCCGCTACTTCAGGAAGTCCAAGGACGGGCGGCTGCTGTTTGGCGGCCGCGAGGCCTACACGGCGGACAATCCGCGCGACATATCGCAGCACATCCGCCGGCAGATCGCCGAGATCTACCCCGAACTCGATAACGTCGAGATCACCCATGCCTGGGGCGGATCGGTCGCGATCACCATGCCGAGACAGCCCTTCGTGCGCGAGGTTATGCCAGGCGTGACCTCGATCGGCGGCTATTCCGGCCATGGCGTGATGCTTGCCAACTATTGCGGGCGGCTCTATGCCGAAACTGTGATCGGGAAATCCAGGGACCTCGAGCTGTTCAAGGCGCTGAAAATCCCGGCCTTCCCGGGTGGTCCGGCGATGCGCGCGCCCCTGCTCTTCCTGGCGCTTTCCTGGTTTGCGCTGCGCGACAAGTTTTAGTCCGATTGCGCATTTCCTCGCGAGGCTTTTCGATCTAAAACCAGTGCCGGACAAATTCGTTGCAGCGCACACTGGCTTTTTTAAATCGATTAGATTAAAGAGGCCAAGAACCAGTCTGATTGAGAGATAGCCTCATGAGCAGCCAAATCATTCCCGTTGAACCTTTCGATTACGTCGTCTTTGGCGGCAGTGGCGACCTTGCCGAGCGCAAGTTGCTGCCGGCCCTCTACCATCGTCAGATCGAAGGCCAGTTCTCCGAGCCGACCCGCATCATCGGCGCTTCCAGAAGCGCGCTGACCCACGAAGAATACCGCAAGTTCGCGCAGGACGCTCTGAAGGAGCACCTGAAGAAGGGCGAGTATGACGAGGCTGAGGTCGCCAAGTTCTGCGAACGCCTTTACTACGTGCCTGTCGACGCCCGCTCCGACGCCGGCTGGGACCAGCTGAAGAAGCTGCTCGACGAGGGCAAGGACCGCGTGCGCGCCTTCTATCTGGCGGTCGCACCCGGCATCTTCGGCGACATCTCGCAGAAGATCCACGATCACAAGCTCATCACCAAGACCACCCGCATCGTCGTCGAAAAGCCGATCGGCCGCGACCTGGACTCGGCCCTGCAGCTCAACGACACGATCGGCAAGGTCTTCAAGGAAGAGCAGATCTTCCGTATCGACCACTATCTCGGCAAGGAAACCGTGCAGAACCTGATGGCGCTGCGCTTTGCCAACGCGCTCTATGAGCCGCTCTGGAATGCACAGCATATCGACCACGTGCAGATCACCGTTGCCGAATCCGTCGGACTCGAAGGCCGTGCCGGCTACTACGATACCGCCGGCGCGCTGCGCGACATGGTGCAGAACCACATCATGCAGCTCGTCTGCCTGGTCGCCATGGAAGTCCCATCGTCGATGGATTCCGAAGCGGTTCGCGACGAGAAGCTGAAGGTGCTGCGCGCGCTGAAGCCGATCGACGCTTCGAATGTCGAGCAGACCACCGTACGCGGCCAGTATCGCGCCGGCGCTTCGGCGGGCGGCCCGGTCAAGGGTTACCTCGAAGAACTCGAAGGCGGCGTGTCCAACACCGAAACCTTCGTCGCCATCAAGGCCGAGATCAACAACTGGCGCTGGGCCGGCGTTCCCTTCTACATCCGCACCGGCAAGCGTCTTGCCGGCCGCATGTCGGAGATCGTCATCACCTTCAAGTCGATCCCGCACTCGGTCTTCGACCAGTCGGCCGGCCGCATCAACCAGAACCAGCTGATCATCCGCCTGCAGCCCGACGAAGGCGTCAAGCAGTCGCTGATGATCAAGGATCCGGGCCCGGGCGGTATGCGCCTGCGCAACGTTTCGCTCGACATGAGCTTCGCCGATTCCTTCCAGGTTCGTAACCCCGACGCCTACGAGCGCCTGCTGATGGACGTCATCCGTTCGAACCAGACGCTGTTCATGCGCCGCGACGAAGTGGAAGCGGCGTGGCAGTGGGTCGACCCGATCCTCAAGGGTTGGGAATCCACCGGCCAGAAGGTTCAGGGCTACACGGCCGGCACCTGGGGCCCGAGCCAGTCGATCGCGCTTATCGAGCGTGACGGCCGCACCTGGCACGACAACCTCTAAGGATCGAGAGAATGGCAGCGACCATGCACAATTTTGCCAACGCCGCCGAACTGGCGCGCAACCTTGCCGACAAGGTCGCTGCATCGCTTTCGACGGCCATTGCCAAGAAGGGAACGGCGGAAATCGCCGTTTCCGGCGGCTCGACGCCGAAGGCATTCTTCCAGGAACTGTCGACGCGCGATCTCGACTGGACGAAGGTAACGATCACCCTCGTCGACGAGCGTTTCGTGCCCGCCGACAATCCGCGCTCGAACCATCTGCTCGTGATCAGCAATCTCCTGCAGAACAAGGCGAAGGCGGCAAAGTTCCAGCCGCTCTACCAGCCGGCGGCAACGGTCGAGGAAGCGGCAAAGCTCTCGACGGCGGCCACGGCTTCGATCGGCAATCCGTTCGATGTCGTCATTCTCGGCATGGGCGGCGACGGCCACACGGCGTCGTTCTTCCCTGGCGGCAGCAATCTTGCGGTTGCTCTCGACCCGAAGACGCCGCGCGGCATCATCACCATGGACGCTGACGGCGCAGGCGAACCCCGCCTGACTTTCACCTTCTCCAGCCTGCAGGATGCGGGGCTGCTCGTTCTTCACATCGAAGGCGACGGCAAGAAGGACGTTCTGGCGAAGGCCGAGGGTGCAGGCGACGAGACGGAGATGCCGATCCGGGCAATCCTTCGCCGCGCCGCGACGCCCGTCGACATTTACTGGGCGCCATAAGCCGACGGCCTTAATGGCCAACACGGCTTAAAGCCGCGAACAGACAATCGAATACCAGCAAACGACAAGGATCTCCCATGTCCGCTCATTCGCGCGTTGCCGCCATCACCAACCGTATCGTCGAACGGTCGAAACCGTCGCGAGAACTCTATCTCGAGCGCTTGCGAAACGCGGTGGGCAAGAGCGTGGTTCGCTCTTCGCTCGGCTGCGCGAACCTGGCACACGGCTTCGCGGTCTGTTCCCCCGCCGAGAAGGATGCACTGGCCGGCGACCGTGTTTCCAATCTCGGCATCATCACTTCCTACAACGACATGCTCTCGGCGCATCAGCCGTTCGAGACCTATCCCGCGATCATTCGCCAGGCGGCTGCGGAAGCCGGCGGCATCGCGCAGGTAGCGGGCGCTGTTCCCGCCATGTGCGATGGCGTGACCCAGGGCCAGCCGGGCATGGAGCTCTCGCTCTTTTCGCGCGACCTGATCGCCATGGCTGCAGGTATCGGCCTGTCGCACAACATGTTCGACGCGGCCCTCTATCTCGGTGTCTGCGACAAGATCGTACCGGGTCTGACGATTGCCGCGCTGACCTTCGGCCACCTGCCGTCGATCTTCGTACCGGCAGGGCCGATGACGTCAGGCCTGCCGAACGACGAGAAGTCGCGTGTGCGCCAGCTTTATGCCGAGGGCAAGGTCGGCCGCGCCGAGCTGCTCGAGGCCGAGTCGAAGTCCTATCACGGACCGGGCACCTGCACTTTCTACGGCACGGCGAACTCCAACCAGATGCTGATGGAGATCATGGGCTTCCATATGCCGGGCTCCTCCTTCATCAATCCGGGCACGCCGCTTCGCGAAGCATTCACCCGCGAGGCGACCAAGCGGGCGCTTGCGATCACCGCGCAGGGCAACGAATTCACGCCGGCGGGCGAGATGATCGACGAGCGCTCGATCGTCAACGGCGTCGTCGGCCTGCACGCCACCGGCGGCTCGACCAACCACACGCTCCACCTCGTTGCCATGGCGCGCGCCGCCGGCATCGAGCTCACCTGGCAGGATATCGCCGAGCTCTCCGAAGTGGTGCCGCTGCTTGCCCGCGTCTATCCGAACGGGCTTGCCGACGTGAACCATTTCCACGCGGCCGGCGGCATGGGCTTCCTGATCAAGGAGCTGCTGAAGCACGGCCTGGTGCACGACGACGTGCGCACCGTGTTCGGCCATGGGCTGCAAGCCTACACGATCGATCCGCGCCTTGGTGAGGATGGAAACATCGTGCGCGAGCCCTCCCCGGAAAAGAGCGTCGATCCGAAGGTACTCGCGAACATCGAGACGCCGTTTCAGGCCAATGGCGGCCTGAAGATGCTGCGCGGCAATCTCGGCAAGGGCGTCATCAAGATCTCGGCAGTGAAGGCCGACCGCCACGTCATCGAGGCGCCGGCGATCGTCTTCCACAGCCAGCAGGAGCTTCAGGACGCCTTCAAGGACGGCAAGCTCAACCGCGACTTCATTGCCGTCGTCCGCTTCCAAGGGCCGAAGGCCAACGGCATGCCGGAGCTGCACAAGCTGACGCCGCCGCTCGGCGTGCTGCAGGACCGCGGCTTCCGCGTGGCGCTTCTCACCGACGGGCGCATGTCCGGTGCGTCAGGCAAAGTTCCGGCGGCGATCCATGTGACGCCTGAGGCCGTCGACGGCGGACCGATCGCGCGCATCATGGATGGAGACATCATCCGTCTCGACGCGATCGCCGGCACGCTCGAGGTGCTTGTGGACGCAGCGACGCTCGCCGACCGCAAGCCTGTCGTGGCCGACCTCTCGGACAACGAATTCGGCATGGGCCGCGAGCTGTTCGCCCCCTTCCGCCGGGCCGTCGGCGCATCCGACAAGGGCGCCAGCGTGCTGTTCCACTAGGACCGGCAGCGATTACCCCAAAAAACGACAAGGCCCGCGAGACGATCTCGCGGGCCTTGTTGTTTTAATCGGCGCGATCAGCGATCAGGCGCGGATGTCGAGCACGCGGTCGCGATGGGCCGGGTGGGTGCTGTAGACGAAGATCTTGTTCAGTTCCTTGTCGGTCAGCATGCGCAGGAAGCGGACTTCCACGGTGTTGTTGGGGTTAACACGTGTCAGCATGCAGCCGATCTTGGTGATGCGGGCATCGGGAAGATCGAGATAGAACTGACGCGGAAGGTTGAACTGCGTCAGGATCGCAAGGACCGCGCTGCTCTTGGAAATGCGGATGATGTCGCAACGGCGCGAGGCCATGTTCATGACGCCCTTCTCGGTATATTCGAGACGCGCGGCGTTCATCGTGTCCTCCATCTTGAACCGCACTTCGCGGTCGTACATGAAGGATTCTTCCTTGTTCAAAAAATGTCCTGATGACTGGGGGCTCGGTGTCGCCACTGTCGTAATCCTCTAAGTATGCAATGAGGAAAGACTACCAAGCGATCTTTAACAGAAGGTTCGAACAACATAGCGCCGGGCCGCATTATTCACACGGCCCGAGAGCTATTTACAACTTACTTGCGATAGGTGCGGCCTTCTGCATCGAACAGGTGCAGTTTCGAACGTTCGGCCGAGAAATGCATCTTCTGCCCGCGCTTTACATCATAGATGCCAGGCAGCTTGACGATGATCGGCTCGTTTTGAACGAGGCCCTCGATATAGAGCAGCGTCACCTCGCCAAGCGCCTCGACGATCGAGACTTCGCCCTCGAAGAGGTAATCGTCGGTTGGGCCAGCGATGCGCAGGTCTTCGGGGCGAACGCCGAAGCTGGCGGTCTTGCCCTTTTCCGAGGTTGCCGTCGGGATATCGAGCGTGACGGACTTGCCGCCGGTCAGCGTAACCGTGGTCGTGTTTCCGGCTTCCGTGACAGTGGCCGGGATGACGTTCATGGCCGGCGAGCCGATGAACTTGGCGACGAAGAGATTGGCCGGACGCTCATAGAGCTCCAGCGGCGCGCCGACCTGTTCGATATTGCCGGCGGACAGGACCACGATGCGATCGGCGAGCGTCATCGCCTCGACCTGGTCGTGGGTGACGTAGATCATCGTCGTGTCGGCCATCTGCTCGTTGAGGCGGGCGATCTCGATGCGCGTTGCGACGCGAAGGGCCGCGTCGAGGTTCGACAGCGGTTCGTCGAAGAGGAAGACCTTCGGGTTGCGGCAGATGGCGCGACCGATGGCAACGCGCTGGCGCTGGCCGCCCGAGAGCGCCTTGGGCAGGCGATCGAGATACTTGGTGAGCTGCAGGCTTTCGGCCGCCGCGCGCACGCGACGATCGATTTCCTGCTTGTTCTCGCCGGCGATCTTCATGCCGAAGGCCATGTTGTCGTAGACGGTCATATGCGGGTAGAGCGCATAGGACTGGAACACCATGGCGATGCCGCGCTTGGAAGGCGGGACGTCGTTTACCAGCTGGCCGTCGATATACATGTCACCGCCGGTGATGTTCTCCAGGCCGGCGATCATGCGCAGCAGGGTGGACTTGCCGCAGCCCGACGGACCGACGAACACAACGAATTCGCCCTCCTTGATATCAAGATCGATGCCATGGAGCACGTCCACGGCACCGTAGGATTTGCGAATGTCCTTGAGTGTCAGTCCAGTCATCGAGTTCTCCTCCTCCAGAAGTCTCTAGGCGAGCCGAGCGAAATACGCGCCCCAGGCGGGTATATCGATCTTGTCGCCATAGTTATTGCTGACGAAACCATGGCCCGTCAACGCCTGCCAGTTACCTTCAGGTAGAGCGACCAAGGCTTCGGTCGCGCTCATGTTGAAAACGCAGAGCAGTTTTTCGTTGCCGTATTCGCGCTGGAATACCAGCATGTCGCCCTGCGGCTCCATGAACTTGATCTCGCCCTTGGCGAAGGCCGGGTGCTGCTTGCGGAAGGCGATGAAGCGGCGATAGTGCTCGAGCACCGAGGTCTCGTCGCCCTGCTGAACGCTGACGGCGCGCAGGATATGCTCGACCGGGACCGGCAGCCATGGCTTGACGGTCGAGAAGCCACCCTGGGCGACCTGGCTGTCCCAGACCATCGGTGTGCGGCAGCCATCGCGGCCCTTGAACTCCGGCCAGAACTGGATGCCGTAGGGGTCCTGCAGGTCCTCGTAGGCAAGATCGGCTTCCGTCAGGCCGAGCTCCTCACCCTGATAGAGGCAGACGGAGCCACGCATGGTCATCAGCATCGCCGCATACTGCTTGGCGAAGGCGTCGCGGTCGGCAACAAGCGAGCCCCAGCGGGTCACATGGCGCACGACATCGTGGTTGGAGAGCGCCCAGCAGGCCCAGCCATCGGGAGCAGCGGCGGCGAAATCGTTCATCACGTCTTCGATGCGTTCGGGCGAGAGCGGATCCGGCGACAGGAACTCGAATGCGTAGCACATGTGCATCTTGTCATCGCCCGACGTGTATTCGCCGACGATCTCGAGACCGCGCTGGCTATCGCCGACTTCGCCGACCGCGGCGATATCCTGGAACTCCTCGAGCACCGCGCGGAATCGCTTCAGGAACGCGATGTTCTCCGGGCGGTTCTTGTCGTAGATGTGTTCCTGGAAATTGTAGGGATTGACCGCCGGCGCCGTCGAAGCGTTGCGCCGCTCCGGCGCCAGCGCCGGATTGTCGCGCAATTCCTTGTCGTGGAAGTAGAAGTTGATGGTGTCGAGGCGGAAGCCGTCGACGCCGCGCTTCAGCCAGAATCGGACGACATCGAGCAGGCGGTTCTGAACCTCAGGATTATGAAGGTTGAGATCCGGCTGCGAGGTCAGGAAGTTATGCATGTAATATTGCATGCGGGTCGGATCCCACGCCCAGGCGGAGCCGCCGAAGATCGACAGCCAGTTGTTGGGCGGGGTGCCATCCGGCTTCGAGTCGCTCCACACGTACCAGTCGGCCTTGGCGTTGGTGCGGCTGGACCGGCTCTCGACGAACCAGGGATGCTGATCCGACGAATGCGAGATGACGAGATCGATCATCACGCGGATGCCCAGGCGGTGGGCTTCGGCGATCAGGGAATCGAAATCAACCAGCGTGCCGAAGATCGAGTCGACATTCTCGTAATCGGAAACGTCGTAGCCGAAATCGCGCATCGGCGAGGTGAAGAAGGGCGAGATCCAGATGGCGTCGGCGCCAAGGGCGGCCACATGCGGCAATCTCGCGGTAATGCCCTTGAGATCGCCGATGCCGTCGCCATTCGAGTCCTGGTAGGAGCGCGGATAGATCTGGTAGATCACCGCGCCGCGCCACCAGTCCTTGTCCGCCGTCAGGTTGGATTGAGATGCCATGCTCATATGTGGTCCTGTTGGATATTGCCTTGCGAAATGACTAGCCGCCCTTGACCGAACCCGAGAGCAGACCACGCACGAGATAGCGCTGCAATGCGAAGAAGACGAGCAGCGGTACTATAATCGTGATGAAGGCCGAGGCCGTCAGGATTTCCCAGTTGCCGCCGCGCGAGCCGAGCAGCGCGTTCAGCGCACCCGTCAGCACGAGGTGGTCCCTGTCGGTGCCGAGGAAGACCATGGCGACGAGCAGGTCGTTCCAGACCCAGAGGAACTGGAAGATCGAGAAGGAGGCGAGCGCCGGGAAGGACAAGGGCAAAACGATGCGGGTGAAGATCTCGAAATCGCTGGCGCCATCGACGCGGGCGGATTCGATGATCTCCTTGGGCAGACCCGCGATATAGGATCGCAGGAGATAGATGGCGAGCGGCATGCCGAAAGCGGTGTGCGCCAGCCAGATGCCGGGATAGGTCTTAGACGGCGTATCGAGCAGCATGCCGACCTGATTGTAGAGCCTCAGAAGCGGGATCAGCGACATCTGCAACGGCACGACGATGAGGCCGACGACCAGCGCGATCAGCAGCGCACGACCGGGGAACTCCATCCAGCTCAGCGCATAGGCTGCGAAGGCGGCGATCAGGATCGGGATGATCGTGGCCGGGATCGTGACCGTCAGCGAGTTGATGAAGGACTGGCCGATCCCCTCGCCCGTCAGCACCGTGCGATAGTTCTGCAGGGTGAATTCCGGCGGCGTGGCGACGGAGACATAGACGCGGCGGCCGCCGTCATCCGGGCCGAAGGCGGCGTTCTTGGCGTAGCGGTAGGTGCCGTCTTCATTGACGGTGAGCGAGAGACCATCGCCGAGATCGGCAGTCTCGCCGGCCTTGTAGGCCGAGGGCTGCGCGACGCGGGTGCCGAAGGCATTGATCGAGCGCCCCTCCTGGCCATCCAGCACGTTGCCGGAGATCACATAGGCGGGGCCATCCTGCTTCTGCTGATCGACCTGGCCGAGGCGGGCGGCCACGGTGCGCGACGAGCCGGAAAAAGCCGTCCACCAGCCGGAGACGACGATCTGGTCCTTGTCGCGCAGCGCGCTGACGAAGATGCCGAGCGTCGGGATCAGCCAGATGATGACGATCAGAAGGACGGCAGCGTGGACGAACAGGCGGGCCGGGCCAATCTTGAAGAAATCGCGGGTCAGGGTCATCTCACTTGCCTCCCAGTTCGCGATTGGCGCGGCGGACGTTCCACACCATGATCGGCGTGACGGCCAGCATGATGATCAGCGCGATGACGGCACTCCGGCCGCTGTCGCCGCCGCCCCGGAACATCCAGTTGAACATGAGATTGGCGAGAACCATCGTGTCCCACTGACCGTTGGTCATGGTGAGCACGATATCGAAGACCTTCAGCACGAGGATGGTGATGGTGGTCCAGACGACGGCGATCGTGCCCCAGACCTGCGGCACCATGATGCGCCAGAAGATCTGCCAGCCATTGGCGCCATCGATGACGGCGGCCTCGATGGTCTCTTCCGGAATGCCGCGGAGCGCCGCCGAGAGGATAACCATGGCAAAGCCGGTCTGAATCCAGATGAGGATGATCATCAGGAAGAAGCTGTTCCAGAAGGGCACCGAAATCCACACCTGCGGCGTGCCGCCGAAGAGCTGAACGATGGCATTGAGCAAGCCGATCTGCGTGGCGTTGCCGCCGCGATATTCGTAGATGAACTTCCAGATGACGGAGGCGCCGACGAAGGAGATCGCCATCGGCATGAAGACGATGCTTTTCGCGATATTGCCCCACCAGATGCGGTCGGTCATGACGGCGATGACAAGGCCGAAAAAGGTGCAGGCGGCGGGAACGACGGCGAGCCAGAGGATGTTGTTGAAGATCGACTGGCGGAATTCGCGGTCACCCAGGGCCCACTGGTAATTGCTGAGGCCGACGAACTCGGCTCCGGAGCGATCGTAGAAGGACAGGATGACCGTCGCGACCACGGGATAGACGAGATAGACGACCAGCAGGAAGAGCGCCGGGAACAGGAACAGCCACGGCCTTATGACGGAGCGGCGGTTGAGGTTCTGCGAGGCGGCGCGAATGTCGCCGTCCTTCACCGGAAGCGCCATATCAAGGAGCTTGTTCGAGAAATAGAAATAGGCCGCGCATGCGAATACGGCGACGACCACGACCCCCAAAGCGGAAACCAGCTGCGATAGCATTCATCCCTCCCCTGATGTCTACGTCTTTTTGAAATCACGCCGCCTGATGGCCGCTTGCAGCGGGCGCAAGAGGCGGCGATGGCCGGCGCTTTTGACGGCGTCCGGCCAGGCATTAAATCCATGCCGCCCGATCAGGCGGCATGGAGATCAGGCGATGTTACTTGATGCCGTCCCAGGCGCTCTGGATTTCCTTGGCGGTATCCTGAGCGGACTTGCCGCCGACGAAATCGACCATGCCGGTCCAGAAGGCGCCGGCGCCGATCTTGCCGGGCATCAGGTCGGAACCGTCGAAGCGGAACGTCGTTGCCGTCGTCAGGATTTCGCCTTCGCGCTTCATCTGCTCGTTGGCGTAAGCGGCCGTGTTGACGCCCTTGTAAGGGGTCAGGAAGCTAGACTGCGCCATCCAGACTTCATGTGCGATCGGCGTCTTCAGGAATTCCACGAAGGCGCGAGCGGGCTTGGAGTCCTTGGCGATGGTGACCAGCGTGCCGGCGCCCAGAACCGGCTTGCCGAGTTCGGGATGCGAGGCGAAGGTCGGCATGTAGAAGAAGTCCGCATCCTGGCCCATCTTCGTTCCTTCAGGGAAGAAGGACGGGATGAAGGACGCCTGATGGTGCATGTAGCACTTCGGCGGCACGGCGAAGAGGCCCTTCGGGCTGTCGCGGAAGTCGGTCGAGGCCACAGCCTTGACGCCACCATCGACATAAGCCTCGTTCTTAGCGAACTTGCCGAACTCGTCGATGACGGAGACGACTGCGGGATCATCGAACTTCAGTTCGTTGGTGGTCCACTTGTCGTAGGCTTCCGGCGGCTGCATGCGCAGCATCAGGTCTTCGATCCAGTCGGTCGCCGGCCAGCCGGTGGCGCCGCCGGAACCGAGACCGATGCACCACGGGACGCCGCCGTCCTTGACGATCTGCTCGGACAGAGCCTGCAGCTCTTCCATCGTGGTCGGGACCTTGTAGCCCGCTTCCTTGAAGTTTTCAGGCACGTACCAGACCAGCGACTTCACGTCGGCCTTGTAGGGGAAAGCGAAGAAGGCGTCCTTGCCGTCCTTGCCCTTGTAGGTGCCGTAGCCGACCCAGCTGTCGCCGGCGCCGTAATTGTCCTTGATCCACTTGGAATTCTCATCGCCAAGCGGCGCCAGGAAGCCCTTGCTGGCGAGATCGGCGAGAAGGCCCGGCTGCGGCAGGATCGCGATGTTCGGCGGCGAGCCGGCCTGTGTGTCGATAACGATCTGCTGCTCGTAGTTTTCCGAGGACGAATACTTGGCGTCGATGCCGGTCGCCTCGGTGAAGTAGGCGAGAATGCTGCGGAACAGCGTTTCGTCTTCGCCGCGCCACGGACCGAAGATCGTCAGTTCCTGACCCTTGAGGTCGGCATTGGCCGCCTTGAAGTCATCGTAGCTCTTCCAGTTGAACTTGGCGTCCTCACCCGGCGCGAATTTCAAATCGGCCGCGGACGCGCCACCGGCCAGAAGCGCTGCCACGGCAACGCCCATCAAAAATGACTTTTTCATGTGATCAACCTCCCATCACAATCCCAATCACGCCCTGCAACCGAAATTCCAAAGCGCTTTGACAACGAACTCATTTCACTTTCGGCATAAAAGAGTCAAGGCAATTCGCAAAACCCGGCTTGGGGCCTTTGGATATCGCAATGCAGCAACGCCTATGGGGCAATATGGAGCGATTTTTCTTGAGTCAAGCCGCGCAGCTGCTACATTGCTAAAAGCGCTTTGGATGCCATTTGGGAGACATGACCTCCAAGGCGTTGGAGGAAGTTTAACACGTGAATCTGAAACAGCTATCGGAAATGCTGGGGCTTTCCCAGACGACGGTGAGCCGTGCGCTGAACGGCTATCCTGAGGTCAACGAGGCGACACGCGAGCGGGTGCTGCGCGCCGTGCAGGAAACCGGCTATCGTCCCAACAAGGCGGCCCAACGGCTGGCGACCGGCAAGGCGGGTTCGATCGGCCTCGTCATGCCCACCGCGCCCGGGCATTATTCCGACGTGCATTTCGGCGAATTCCTGACCGGACTTGGCGAGGAAGCGGTAAGGCACGACTTTCATTTCGTGATCATGCCGGCCGATCCCGACGACGAGGTGGGGGCGCTGAGGCGGCTGGCGATCAGCGGAAATGTCGATGCGCTGTTCGTCGCCTATATGCGCGGGCACGATCCCCGGCTGCCGCTCCTGAAGTCGCTCTCCATGCCGTTTCTCGTGCATGGCCGCTCGTATGGGATTGAGCCTGACTATCCCTATCTCGACATCGACAACGAGGGCGCCTTCTACGATGCGACCCGGCTGCTGCTGCAGCTCGGGCACACGCGCTTCTGCCTGCTGAACGGGCCGGAGCACCTGGATTTCGCGATCCGCCGCAAGAAGGGCGTCGTTTCGGCGCTCGGCGAGCGCGGGCTGGAGCTGCCGGCGAACTGCACCAGCCACATGTCGATGACCGACGAACACGGGCAGTTCGCCATGGAGCGCTTTTTGCAGCTACCGGAGCCGCCGACGGCCATTCTCTGTTCCAGCACGGTGCTGGCGCTTGGCGCCATCCGCGCGGTGACGCAAGCGGGGCTGAAGCTTGGCGAGGATATTTCGCTGATCGCCCATGACGACGTGCTGCCGCATCTGAAGCCGGAGAATTTCTCCGTGCCGCTGACGACGACGCGCTCATCGCTGCGCGCGGCGGGTGTCCGGATCGCCGAGCGGCTGATCGGGACCGTCAAGCAGGACGGCCCCTTCCCCGAACAGGAACTATGGAAGACGGAGCTGATCGTGCGGGCGTCGACGGGTGCCGCGCCGCGCTAGGTCTATCCGGATCAGAACTTCGGCGGCGTCTGGCCGGCGGCGCGGTGCGCGGCAATCACCGTGTTGGCCATCAGCATGGCGATGGTCATCGGACCGACGCCACCGGGGACCGGGGTGATGACATCCGCGACTTCGGCGGCTTCGGCGAATGCGACATCGCCGACGAGGCGCGTCTTGCCCTCGCCCTTTTCGGGCGCTGCGATACGGTTGATGCCGACGTCGATAACCGTTGCGCCGCGCTTGACCCAATCGGCCTTGACCATCTCGGGACGGCCGACAGCGGCAACCAGAATATCGGCGTTGCGGCAAACTTCAGGGAGACCCTTGGTTCTCGAATGCGCGATGGTGACCGTGGCGTTGGCGTTGAGCAGAAGCTGCGCCATCGGCTTGCCGAACAGATTGGAACGGCCGACGACGACGGCATTTAGGCCGGAGAGATCTTCGCCGTGGGTGCGGCGCACGAAGACCATGGCGCCCGCTGGCGTACAGGAGACGAGGCCGGTCTCGAGATCGCCGACCGCCAGCTTGCCGGCGTTGACGACATGAAGGCCATCGACGTCCTTCTCGGGCAGGATCGACTGGATGATCGGGTCGGAATTCAGGTGCCTGGGCAGCGGCAGCTGCACGAGGATGCCGTGGATCGTGTCATCGGCGTTGAGCGAGGCGACAAGCGCGGCGAGTTCTTCCTGCGTCGTCTCGACGGGGAGCGTGTGCTGCACGGACTTGAAGCCGCATTCCTTGGCCATCTTGCTCTTGGAGCCAACATAGGCGTGGCTTGCCGGATCGTCGCCGACGATGATGACCGCGAGACCGGCCTGAACGCCGCTCTGCTTGTCCAATGCCGCGGTCGCCGCCTTCACCGTGTCGATGACCGAAGCTGCAACCTGTTTCCCGTCGATTACTGTCGCCAAGACCGTCTCCCTGCCATTACCCGCCATTCTAGTCGGCGGCATCAGACACAATTTGCCCGTCCACGCCCTATCCTGCCTGAAACGAGAAATGCAAGAACAATCATGTCGCAGTTGAGCGACAATCAGGCCGTCGCCGCATAGGAGCGAAGGCGATCGCGCATGGCGGCGATCTCGGCGCGCAGGATTTCGACCTCGTCGGTGGCGTCCTCGATCACGGGCTCCGGCACGGATGCGAGCGGGATGTCGACCGACGGCTCGATCTCGGCGACGAGCTCGACATGCGCGACGGCATTGCCCGCATCCACGCGTCTGCGGAAACCGGCAAGGCCGAAGGCCAGACCGGCAAGCGCGCCGAGTGCCGGGGCGAGCCACGGGCTGCGGCCCGGTTCGATGGCGGTGACCACGGGTGCCTTGATAACCTGGACATGGGCGCCATCTGTGCCGATCGCGCCAGTGCTGAGCTCATCTTCGAGACGCTGGCGCGCGACCGCGGATTTCTCGCGCAGTTCCGTCAGCTTGGCGAGATCGACGCCGGTGTCGCGGCTTTGCGCGATCAGCGTGTTGCGCTGGTCGCCAAGCTGCCTAACGGCGGCGACCGTTGATTTGACTTCGTCGGCGGCATCACGTGACAGCCTGCCGAGTTCCTGGCCAATGCTGGCGCGCAGGCCATCGACTTCGGCCTGCTGGGCGATCAGGCGTGGATGGCGGGGGCCGAGGCTGGCGGCTAGCTGTGCGAGCGTCGATTTGGCAACGGCATAGCGGCCGCGGCGGTCGTCCAGCGCCGGCGATGTGATGTCCGAGGCGAGCGTACCTGTCAGCGCGTCGTCTGCTGTCGCGGTCTTCAGCAGGTCGGCGCGCGTCTTCGCCGCCACGACCTTCTGCTGTGCGTCCTTCAGGGTCTCGTTGGCCTGCACAAGCTGCTGCTGCAGTCTGGTTGCGACCTCGACATTGCCTTCGCCGTTCTGCTTGGTGAATGCCTCGAGCTCGGCGTCGGCGACCGCGCTTGCCTTTTTAACAGCGCCGTCGTTGATGCTTGCGGCCGACACCGGATGCGCGACGGTCGAGACGAGATAGGATGCGATGCGCGCGGATTTCGCCGCACTTGCTGTCGTGACGCTGAAGCCGATGGTTCCCGATTTCGGATCGGCGGATGCGCGAATGGCGGCGGCGAGAGAGGCTTCGGCGCGCGAGACCGGATCGGCGGCGGCACCGCTTGCGGAGAGGAGATCGACCACGACATTGAACGCGCTGCCGCTGGCGCCGGCAAACTCGGCGTCGCGGTCGAGCTGCAATTTGGCGACGGCCATGGCGATGGTCTTCTGTGAGATCAGCGCATCGTATGTGGCTTTGACCAGCGCCTGATGGTCCTTGGCGAGACCTTCGACGCCGAGCAGGCCTTGCGCCCGAAAGCCGGATGGCTCACTCGGGATCAGCGTTCCGCCAAGCGCGCCCAATGCGCAGAGTGCGCCGGCTGCGATCAGCGAGCGGCCGCTGCGCGGGGATGCCGGCGCTGGATGCTCGACGGCCGTATGGGATGTCGATTCGACGTGAAATTCCTGTGCGGCCAGATTGTCGATCAGGTCGTCCATGGCTGCATCGTCCAAGACGGCGGCGGTGCTGGGGGCGGCATCATCGATGGGCAGATTTGGCGCCGTGGCGGCATCGTTGGCGGCCTCGAGCCTCTTGCCGAGGATGGTTTCGATGCGGCTGACGAGGGGCGCGGCGGTGTCTTGCGGCGCGGGTTCCTGAGGTTCCGGCAATCGTTGCGCCTGGAGAGCCCGTTCGATGACCCGCAGGAGCTCGGCTTCCGGCACGGCCAGAGCGTCCTGATAGTGGCCAGTGGCAAAGCCGTTCGAGCCGGGTTCATCCTTCGGCTGGGATGGCCATGAATGGGTGGGACGTCTCGAATGATTTTCGCGCATCACCAAGTCTCGTGCATGGAACGATCGAACCCATCGCAGTCGCGTGTGGTTAATCGAGCCTAAACAGGCTTGGCAAACAAAAGGTTAATTTTCGCTCAATCTCGACGTGTATCGCCGATTTCCGAGCGCTTCATGATCACCTTGCGGCGGCTGAAACGGTATTTGGCGACGTGGTAGAGAAAGACCGGGATGCCCAGCGCATAGCGGCGCCAGAGACGGCCGGGCTCCTGCACGAGCCTGTAGGCCCATTCCAGGCGCATCGAGCGCACCAGCTTCGGCGCGCGCGGCACCGAGCCGGAGACGAAATCGAAGAGAGCGCCGACAGTCAGCACCAGACGCGCGTGATCGGCGCGAATGTGCTTGTGCGCCCATTTTTCCTGCAGTGGCGTGCCCATGCCGACGATGATGATGTCGAGATTCTGCGCCGCGATCTCGGCGACGACGGCGGACGGATCGTTCTTGTCGAAGAAACCGTCTGAGATGACGACGAACTCATGCCAGGGCGCATGCCGTCGGAAATTGGACGCTGCGCGCTCGACCACGGCACGGGTTCCGCCGATCAGGCCGATGCGGCGCGGCTGCTCCATGAAGGTCAGCAGCGCGGGCACGAAATCGGTGCCGTTCAGATTTGCCGGGAAAGGCGACCCGTGGGCGATCTGCGAGGCGATATTGAGGCCAATGCCATCGGGCAGCACGAGGTTCTGCGAGAGGATGTCGCGATACTCTTCATCGCGCAGCGCCAGGAGCATGTTGTGCGCGTTGACGAAGGAGATCGATGTCTGGCCGACGGGCATGGACAGGAGCTCGTTGATGAAGACGAGCGCGTCATCCCAGCCGAGATCGCAGACAGGCAGATCGAAAATGGCGCGACGAGAGGCGAGGACCGCGAAATTCGCGATCAGATTCATTCCCGCTTCCTGACGATAATGCTTCATGGCTCGGAGATCCCGGTAACACTGAGGTCTGCCTGGGATCAGGCGCCGGCTTCCAAATCTGGAATACGGCGCGCATGTCGGCCCATCACGGGACGGTATAACAGGGCTCCCTCAAACAACCTTTAGGAAAACCTGTCGACTTTGCTGAGCGATATCAGGGATTTGTTAACCATCGCGGATGGCTGGTCGCGGTGATGAGGCCACCGCGACGATAAGCGAGCGTCAACCGCCGGCGGCCGGGTCCTTGACGGGCTCTGGCGGCACGACGTTGACAGGCTTGCCGGTTTTCTTCGGCTGGCCGGAGGCGTTGGCGGCGACCTCTTCCTTGGAGAGATAATCAAGCTGCTCCAGCAGCACCTGGTCGATATATTCGCCGCCCAGATGCGTGTTGAGATCTTTCTTGATCATGTCGCGGAAGGCAATCGGATCGAATGCCTTCATGTTCGATATATCGACCATCTTATTGCCGACGAGCAGCGAGAAGAGTTCGTCGGTGGTCATCTCGGTGAGCGGCAGGGTCGCGCCCTTGAGCATCTCCTTGTTGACCATGAACGATATCTTGCCGAGGAAGTAACCGCTGACGGCGCCATCGTGGACAACAGGGATGGTGATGGACTCGCCCTTAACAAGCTCGACAAGGCTCTGCTTCGACTGATCGGGCGCCGGCGCCGGCGCCGTTGCCAGATGCACCGACATATAGACCGCCGCCAGCGTGATCACGCAGACCCAGACGCCTGTAAGAACGAGTTTAATCATCAGTGTTCACGCGCCAGGAACTGTTCCTGGGAGTAAGTGCCGTCGGCATCCGCATCCTGAACCGCGTTCTTCAGGAGATCGGCGACCGTGCGCACGGCTTCGAGGTGCGCCTCGACGCGACGAGCGTTGAGCGCCAGCTTTTCCTTCAGGCCATGCAGCTGCTCGAGATGCGAGGCAGCGAGTTCCTTGGGATCCGTATCGCTGAAGAGCATCGAAAGCTCATAAAGGCAGCGGCTCTTGTGGGCATTCGATACCTTGAGATCGAACTGCGGATCGCTGCCGATACGCGTGTTCTCGTTGTCGATGATCATTTCCAGGCGTCCAAGAACCGATTTGATACGGTATTCGTTCGAGATTATTTCCATTGTTCTCCTCGATTCCCTTAGGCGTCGTTTGCGGACTTGTTGTCCGTCGATGTCACGCCAAATGTCTGGCGCTGAATTTCATTGATCATGCTGACCGCGGCATTGCGGTCATCCTGGTCGGTAGAGGCGTTGACGACCCTACCCTCCTGTTTTTTCAAGGCATCGTGATAGAGCTGCTTGGCAACGCCGATACCATCGCCCTTGGCGATGGTGTTGCCGAGCTGTTCGGCCATCATGCCCTTCCAGATGTCGCCCGTGGCGCCCTTGCCGTAGACGTCTTCGCTCTCGTTGGGCAGCATGTTCTTGATGAAGTTCTGCAGCACCATCGCTTCGAACTTGCGATAGGTCTCGGGAACTTCTTCCGTCTTGCCGGTGCGATTCTGGACGTCGCTGAGGCCCGCCTTGTTGGAGGCGCGGTCGAGAATGTCCACCGCCGAGGTGAAGCCCTTGCCTGCTTCGGCAAGGCTATTGGCCGCGAATGCAGCCTGGTTTGCCTTCAGTTTTTCCTGAGCGGCCTGAACCTCCATGGGGTCGGCCGCCTTGACAACATCCAGCACCAGATCACTCGGGGGTGAAATCGCCACGTCATAATCCTCTTGATTTCAGATCGAGGGGATTATGAGTTTTGAAGCTTGCTGGAGGCTGGCGTACCGTATTTTTGATCGATGATATCATAGACCGCGTTGTCATCGGCCTCGCGGCGCTCGTCTTCGAGCGCTTCGCGCATGCCGTCTTCCAGCCGGTCGCCCTTGGCGCGCTCCTGCTGAACGCGCATCTGGTGAACTTCCTGCATGCCGTTCAGCTGCTTGTCCTTGATGCCAAGCCGGTTGAAACGATCAGCATAGCCCTGCGAGAAGGCGTGATGCACCGGATCCATCGAGCCGAGCGCATGGATCACGCTGTCCATCTCTTCGCTGACTTCGGCGCGCTGGCGCGTCGTTTCGGCGAGATCGAACTCCGCCATCTGTTCGAGATGCCGCTGGACGGCGACGAGACGTTTGAGCTTGTCCGAGCGCGTCTTTTCAGCCATCCGCCTACTGCCCGATAAACACGCTGGTGAACGACTGGCCGAACTGGCTGATCATCGCCGCGACGGCGAAATAGAACAGGAAGAGGCCGCCGAACAGCAGATAAGGCGTGGAGATGAAGTAAACCGGGATCTGCGGCGCCAGCTTGTTGATGAAGCCGATCGCGACGTTGAACAGCAAGCCGTAGATCAAGAACGGGCTTGCGAGCCGCAGCATGATGAATGTCGTGGTCGACAGCGTGTCAGCGAATGAGATCAGCGTGGCGCGCATCTGCATGGCGCCGCCGAACGGCATCGATGTGTAGGAATCGATCAGGGCCCTGAAGACGATGTGATGGAAGTCCATCATGAAGAGAATCATCATGCCGGCGAAGATGATGAAGCCCGCGATGGCGCTTTCCTGGCCCTCTTCGAAGATATCGGCGGCGCTCGGCTGCGTGTAGCCGATCATCATCGCGGCGATGTTGGCGGCGAACTGGAGGCCCAGCGTATAAAGGCGGGCCAGCATTCCGAACATCACACCGATCAGCGATTCGCTGAAGATGAAGCCGATATAGGTGGCGTTCGAGGTACGAACGGCCGGATAGACCGTGTCCCAGAGCACCGGCATGATCGCCAGCGACAGCGCGCCGGCGATGAAGACTCTCAAGACCGAAGGGATACGCGCCGAGGAAAAACCCGGCATTGTCAGCACACAGCCACCGATCCTGCAGAAGATCAGAAAGAGCGCCAACACGGTCCCTTGCGGGTCAGTTATCATGAAATAGAGCCTAGAATCTTTATCTCGATGCCCTTTGCCAGTTCCACATGCGAGAGAACCGGGAGCGTGGCGAACAGGCGTTCGATGATCATGCGCACATAGGACCGTGTTTCCGGCGAGGTGACAAGGGCGAAAGGCAGGCCGCGATCCATGAATTCACGGATAACTTTGCTCGCCTGCTCGCTGAACTCTTCCAGCATGCGCGGATCGATGTCGAATTCGACGACTTCGCCCTTGTTGTCACGCTTCAGCGCCTGATGGAAGGCGAGGTCCCACTTGCTGCCGAGGCGCAGCACGCGAAGCACGCCATTATCGGCAAGGTCGCCACAGAGCTGCTGCGCCATGCGCACGCGGACGTGTTCGACGATCTGTTCGGTCTTGCGCACATGCGGGGCAAGCTCGGCCACGGCTTCGAGGATGAGATGCAGGTTGCGGATCGAGACGCGCTCGGCAAGCAGCAGCTTCAGCACGGCCTGCAGACCCGAATAGGACATGTGCGAGGAGCAGATCTCGTCGGCAAGCTTCTTGTACTCGGGATCGAGACGATCGATCAGGACCTTGAGGTCCTTGTAGGAGAGAAGTGCCGGCAGGTTGTTGCGGATGACTTCGCTCATGTGCGTCAGGACGACGGAGACGTTGTCGATCGGCTGGAAGCCTTCGCGCTTCAGATCTTCGGTGAAGGCCTCAAGCACGGAGACGGCCGGCATGCCGAAGGCGGGTTCGCGGATCTCGTCGCCCGGCACGCGCGGCTTGCGGCCGGAACCGGTGACGACGAGGACTTCGCCGACGCGCAGTTCGTTGGAGGCGACAGTCGTGCCGTGGATGCGGATCTGGTAGGACTTCTCGGTGATGGCGATATCGTCGGTGACCTTGATTTCCGGAACGACGAAGCCGTACTGGGTCGCGAACTTCTTGCGCATCTTGCCGACGCGGAATGCGAGTTCCTGGTGAGCGCCGAGAAGGCGAGAGGAGACCATCTTGCCAAGTGCCAGCTCGATTTCCGAGGTGCGCAGCACTGATTTGACCGAGTCCTTCTCCAGTTCCTTGTTCTCGACGACCTTCTTTTCTTCCTGCTCGCGCAGGATCTTGTTTTCCGCATCGATCTGGCGCGGAATGAACCAGGCGCCGAAGGCGAGAACGCCACCGAGGAACATGAACGGAATGAACGGCAGGCCGGGCATGAGGCCAAGCACGATCATCAGCACCGCGGAGACCGACAGCGCGCGCGGATAGCCGCTCAGCTGATCGACGACGGCCTTGTCGGTCGAACCGACGGTGCCGCCGCGCGAAACGAGAAGGCCGGCGGCCAGCGAGATGATAAGGGCCGGCATCTGCGATACCAGACCGTCGCCGACGGAGAGCTTGACGAAGACGTCGGCCGCTTCGCCAATCGGCATGCCGTGGCGGAAGTAGCCGATGATGATGCCGCCGAAGACGTTGATGGCAGTGATCAGAAGGCCGGCGATGGCGTCGCCGCGCACGAACTTGGACGCACCGTCCATGGCACCGAAGAAGGAGCTTTCCTCTTCGAGTTCCTTACGGCGGCGCTGCGCCTCGCGCTCATCGATGATACCGGCCGACAGGTCGGCGTCGATCGACATCTGCTTGCCGGGGATGGCGTCGAGGGTGAAGCGGGCGCCGACTTCCGCGATACGGGTGGCGCCCTTGGTGATGACGATGAAGTTGATGGTGATCAGGATCAGGAAGACGATCAGACCGATCACGAAATCGCCCGACATGACGAGGCTTGCGAAGCCGGCGATGACGCCGCCGGCGGCATCGTGGCCCTCGTTGCCGTGCGAGAGAATGACGCGCGTCGTCGCGATGTTCAGCGACAGGCGCGTCATCGTGGCGATCAGCAGGATGGTCGGGAAGGACGAGAACTCGAGCGGCTTCTGTATCCACAACGCGACCATCAGGATCAGCACGGACAGCGCGATCGAGAACGCCAGGCCCATGTCGATGAGGAACGGCGGGATCGGCAGGAAGAGCACGCAGATGATGACGACAATGCCAAGGGCAAAGCCAACGTCACGCAGGCTGGGGCCGGCTTTCGGAAGGGGGAGTGCGGGTGGTTGCGCCATATCGATTCCGTCTCGTCATGAGATGTACGGGCATGATGCCCAGAATTCGGATCGACAGTTAAATGGCGAAGCTTGCGCGAGGGTGGCTCAGAAGCCGGATTGGATGCGCGAGAAGACGAGATTGGTGAAGATCGAGATCTGCGAGCCGACGAAGGGAGCGGAGATGCCGATCGTCACCAGAACCGCGACGATCTTCGGGACGAAGGTGAGCGTTGCTTCCTGAACCTGGGTCAACGCCTGGAACAGCGCGATGACGAGACCGACGATCATCGCCGCGGCCACGGCCGGCCCGGCGGAAACGAGAACCGTCCAGATCGCCGCCTGGAACAGATCGAGTGCGTCAGCTTCATTCATCCAGGCAACCTCATATCGCCTTTCGGTCCGTCCGCAACCCGGCCGGACCGTCGTTCAGTTTCTTGTCGATCAGCTGCCGGTCGTGGTCGAAGCCGGTGCCTTATCGGCGACAGTGATTCCCGCCTGGACAAGAATACTCTTCCCGTCGGTGGTCGTCGCGATAATTCCGTCGGAATACACTTTTACAGAATCGACGGTGCCGGCGACGGAGCCATCGGCGCTGGTCATGTACTTGCCGACGTAGCTGCTGGCCTGCGTCAGGCTCGAGCTTGCCAGAAGCGTGTCCAGCTTGGTGTTGGTCTGGATCGTCTGCTCGACCTGCGAGAAGCTGGCGAGCTGCGCCATCTGCTGGCTGGCGTCGACGGGTTCCGTCGGGTCCTGGTTCTTCATCTGGGCGATGAGGAGCTGCAGGAAGTTGTCGTAGTTGAGCGTCGCCTTCTGCTGAGCGGTCGACGTCGTCGATGAGGTGTTCTGCGTCGTTGTCGCGGAACCGGTTGCGCCTACCGCCATGGTGCGATCTCCTTGCGAATCTGCTCAACCATTGCAGGGTGCATTTCCTGGTTGTTCAGAATGTTGTCCTCGATAACATAGAGACCGCGGATGGCCTTGAGAGCGTCGAAGGCGCGGCCGGTCGAAACCAGACCGTCGATACGCTTCAGCTCGGCCAGAACTTCCTCGTTCTTGAAGCAGGTCAGAAGCATCGTCACCGACTTGCGGAACATCGCCGTCGACTGATCCTTGCCCTCCGGGTTGATCAGGATCATCTGCGCGATGAAGTAGAGCTGGCGCAGAGGCGTTGTCGCGTCTTCCGGCTGGAGAACGTGGTTTTCCAGAAGGAACGTTACATCATTCAGGAATTCCAGCGCGACCTTGCGATCGACGCGCAAAACCGCACCGTTGATGAAGATCTTTTCCCCGGCTTTTAGCGAGATACGAAGCGTGCTTTTCATTTAAGTCCATCCCTGATGATGGTGGTAACGTCAATAATGCCTTGAAAGTTGGTCGACTGCCGTTTCCGGATTCGGTCGCTTTCTTTCAAGATCCAAATAGCGATCGAGATCAGATTGGCGCGCAACTGAACTTCGAGCTGATTGTCCGGATGCTTGAGGTCTTCGATAAAGCTCACCCAAACGCGTCGGGTGTAAAACAATGCATCGATAGCCTCACGGCCATACTTCTCTTTGTCGCGTGCAAGCGCGAGTAGCTCGATGGACCGGTCGAGAACTTGACGTTCCCGCTCCTTGGCATCGGCCACCGAGTCTTGCATGACCTCGGCGTAAGAGAACTGATACATTCATGCATCCTTCTTTGTACTTGTACTTCTACCGCTGATCATCAGAGGTAGTTCACGAGGCTCAACTGCTGAATCTTTGAAACGATCGTGTATGCGGTTTCGAGCTGCGTCTGCAGGGTGTTGACCAGTGTGGACGCTTCCGACTGATCGACGCCCTGAAGGTCGACGAGCTTGTTTTGAATGATGCTGGACTGCGCATCGAGTGCGTCGTTGGCCTTCGTGACACGCTCCTGGGACAGACCGAGCTGGCTCGCCTGCGTGACGATGCCGGTGGTGCCCTGCGCGGCGTAGCCGATTGCCTTCGAGGTGGTCATCGCCAATGCGTCGCCACTGAGGCCGGTGCCGGCGAGCGCCGAAACGGTGATGGACGCGAGCGCGAAGTAGCGCATGCCTTCGGAGTTCGAATTGGTCGAGGACGTGACGGTCTCGGAGTTGCTGATCCGGCTCGTCATGTTCTGGTTGGACGCGCTCGACCAGTCGGCCCATGCCGGTGGTGTCACGTAGGCCAATGGCGGGGTCGGCGCGCCAACGCCCGTAGGCGGGAACGGCAGCGGCGTCGAGGTCGCATTCAGCGTATCCTGCGAGAACATCGGCTCGACGAAGTTGGAGATGAACGTGTCCATCTCGTCGCCGGTCAGTTCGGACTTGGTCTTGCCGAGGCTGCTTGCCCAGGCATCGAGATTGGTCTGGATCGCGGTGGTCGCGGCATCCGTCTGGTCGGTCAGCGGCTGGATATCGGTGTTGATGCCGGAGAAGAGATATTCGCCGTTGAGCATCGAGTTGCCGGTGTCCATCAGCGACGACAGCGCATCGCCTGCCGACTGCATGGCAACGGTGATGCTGGTGTTGTCCTGGCTGCCCTGCAGCGCCGTCAGCTTCGAGACGAGCGCATCGCCCGCCGTCTTCATGCTGGTCAAACCAAGCTGGGATGCTTCGAGACGGCCGGATACAACCGAGTTGCTGCCCTTCAGCGCCTGGATGCGGGTGACTTCCGCGCTGAAATTCACGCTCTTGGCGGCACCCGAGCCCAGCGAGGCACCGATATCAGCGTAGACACCGGTCGTGGCTTCAAGCGAGGATTTGACGAGCTGGGTCTGCGACTGGCGAATGGTCAGTCGCATCGCGTTTTGAATAGCCGAACTCGAAATAAATGAACTTTTCATGGGCTTACCTCGCAATGTCCAGCAGCGACTGGTACATCTCGTTGACGGCGTTCAATATCTTCGTCGCCGCCTTGTAAGACTGCTCAATATCAAGCAGCAGTGTCAGTTCCTCGTCAAGGTTGACGCCTGTCTCATTTGAGTACGCTTCGGTTGAGCGCGAGAGGGCAGCAGTTGTATTTTCGGATGCCGTCGTTGCGTCGCTTCGCATCTGTTCGAGCCAGCCGACCGAGTTCTGCGCGTAGCTGATGATGCTGACATTCGAGGAGATGCCGGCGTCCGAAGAGAACGTCTGTGCCGAGCCCAGCGCGGTGTAGAGGTCGTCGAGGTTGTCGGAGAAACCGCTCGCGCCTTCCGTGTTCAGGTTGGTCAATCCGGTGATGGAGCCGTCGCGCAGCTTCATCGGATCGCCACCCTGGCTGGTGATTACCGCTGTGTTTACCGTAATCGTACCTGCGATGCCGTTGATGACATCAGTGGTCGTCGGCGTATCGCCGTCGAGGCCCGTCGACGTCTTCCAGACGAAGAGACCCGGCTCGGTCGTCGCGCCGTCGGTTTCCGAGAACATCGTCACCAGGGACCTTGCGACTTCATCGAGCTGCGACTGGAAGGTCGGCGCGACGTCGTCGCGAATCTGCAGCAGGGACTGAAGGCTGCCCTGAGCCGTGGTCGTGGACCCCTGCCCGCTGGTGAGCGCCACGCCGTCGATGTAGACGCCGTTGCCTTTCGTTCCCGTCGTGTAGGTCTCTTGCGACACGAAGGTGACCGCGCGCGGAATGGTGTCGAAGACGACCGTGCCGTCATTCGTATAGAGCGCCATATCGCCATTGGCGCGATCGGCGGTCTTGACGCCGACGATCGAGGAAATCTGCTTCAGCAGCTTGTCGCGCTCGTCGAGCGCATCGGCCGGATTGCCGCCGCTGGCGGTCGCGCCCTTGACGGCATCGTTGGCCGTCTTGAACTGCGCGAGCAGCGTGTTCAGCGTGTTGACCTGGGTCGAGATCTCCTTGTCCGCGTTCTGGCGGATAAGCTGGACCGACTTGGTCGCGTCGTTCAACGAGTTGGTGACGTCCTGCGCCGCTGTGACGGCACTCTGCGCCGCAATCGCGCTGCTCGGCGACGTGCGGAAAGCCTGGAGTTTCTGCTGGAAAGTCGAGAGATAGGTGGCCGGCGACGTCTCGTAATCATTGCCGCCTAGCACCGACTTCAGGTCGGTGAGGCCGCTCAGCAAGGTCTGCTGAGCGCTATCACCGGCGCTTGCCTTCAGCCACTGCCGCATCAGGGCGTCTTCTTGCGCCCTGCTGATCTTTACAACCTGCGCACCGTTCAGCGAGGTCGTGACCATCGCCTGACGGCGCACGTAATCGCTGTTGCTGGAATTCGAGATATTGTTCGATACGACACTGCTCTGAGTGCCGGTATTGTTGAATATGCTCTGCGCGGTGTTCAGTGCTGATGTAAGCGACATGGCTAACCCGTTACCCTACTTATCTCTTGAGGTTGACGAGGACGTCCATGATGTCGGAACCCGTCTGGAACACCTTGGAGTTGGCAGTGTAGCTGCGCTGCGATTCGATCATTTCGGTCAGTTCGCCGGCGAGGTCGACGTTCGAGCTTTCGATCGCACCCGACTGGATGGAGCCGAAGCCGTTGGTCTGCGGGAAGCCCGTGACGGTGACGCCCGAGGTGCCGTTGGCGCTGTAGACGTTGCCGCTCATGAGCGTCATGTTGTCGGGGCTTGCGACGGTTGCCAGCGGAATGCGGTAGAGCGGCTTGGACGTGCCGTCCGCATACTTCGCCGAGACCGTGCCATCCTTGCCGATCGAGACGCTGTCGACCGGGCTTGCAGCCTGGCCGTTCGGCGTACCCTTGCCGGAGAAGTCGGAAGCGAGCTGCGTGAAGCCGGAGAGATCCATCTGGATCTGGCCTGTCGTCACCGGGTCATCGATCAGAAGCGAGTTGCCGGAGACAAGGTTGCCCGACGCATCGAATTCCATCGTGCCACCGCCGACGGCGTCCGTCGAATAGGGGAAGGATGTCGTGCTACCGACCGTTGCGTCGGAATGGCGGTAAACCGCGACTTCCCAGGTGCTCGCTGCGCCCGTTGCAGGCGGCGGCACCTCGGCGTCCGTCTTGGTGAAGTAGAAATCGTACTGGACGGTATTGCCGAGCTTGTCATAGCCGACCATCGAGATCTGCTTTGTGTCAGCGGTGACGGGAGCGGTGTTGCTGCTCGGCAGGTTGCCGGTCGCAATCTCGGCGCCAGAATCCAGGTTACCGGCGAAGGTACCAGCCGTGGAGGCGATCGCCGTCAGCCCGGACTGGGCGACGTTAACAGGAACCAGGCCGGAGAAGCCGTTGACGACGACGGCGGGCGCACCCGAATCGTAGGAGTAGCCCATCAGCTTGAAGCCGGCGGAGTTGACGAGGTTGCCTTCGTCGTCCTTGGTGAAGTCGCCGGCGCGGGTCAGAACCGGAACGCCATCGGGGCTCTGGACGATGAAGAAGCCGTCGCCGGAAATGGCGAGATCGTAGCCCGAGGTCGTGTAGGAGATATCGCCCTGTGCGGAGACCGACTGGCGAACAGACGTCTGCACGCCGCCCGAATTGTAGTTGCCCGAGCTCGAAGGCAGGACAAGCGACGAGAAGGCGGTCGATACCGCCTTGTAACCCGACGTGTTTACGTTGGCGATGTTGTCGGCCACGGTGCTGAGGCGGTTCGCCTGTGCGTTCATGCCGGACACAGCCGTCTTCATGCTGCCGAAAATGCTCATCTGAAAACCTCGATTCCCTTAGTAGGCTTGAGAGTATCCGGTGGGCCTTGCGTGAAGCTGTCTGGCATTTGCGTGATCAAAGAAAGATCGGAGCCTAGACCGCTGCGCCCATAGCGGACGTTGAAAAACTATTCCCAATCAATGCAGTAGCCGAGGAAGCGCTTGGAATCGACCGGGTCGACGCCGAGCTTCTTTCGCAGCTTTTTGCGAAGCTTGGAAATGTGGCTTTCAACGACGTTCTCTTCGACTTCCTCGTCGAAAATCCCGTAGATGGCATTGAAGATCTGGGTCTTGGTGACGCGGCGACCGCGGTTGGCAATCAAGTATTCGAGGATGCGGCGCTCGCGGCGCGGCAGTGCGAAGACTTCGCCGTGGATCTCCGGATCGCGGCCATCGGAGAAGACGCGGATGGCGCCGATATCCGTGTGCGTGGAAATCGCCTTGAGGCGGCGGCGGATGGCCGCTGCGCGTGCAAGGATTTCGCGGGGGTGAACCGGCTTGCGAACGACGTCGTCAACACCGCAATCAAAAAGTGCAAGCGTGTTTTCGAGCGAGGGCTGGTCGCTGACCGCGATGACGGGTGCCATCGAACGATCGCGAATGGCGCGCGGCAGCTCGAATGTCTGCTGTCCCTGGCCAATCAAAAACGCCTCGACAGCCGCGATATCCGAATCCGCAGCCGTCTGCACCCACTCTCCAAACTCGTTTGGATCAAAACCGGTCGAAGGAATACCTTCTCGACCAAAAAGGGAAGTGTAGCCATCCTTCACGAGCTCACGCTCATCAACCACTACGATCATTCGTCCGCCTCCGAATCACTTGTGGCACATCGATGACCTATGGGTACGAATCGCACGATTCTGGGACAAGCTGTAGGAACTCACTGGCGGAAATTAATAGTTGATTAAGAATTGCCCCCCGATTTGCTCTATATTTAGTGGGTAGGCAAAATTACGCACACAAAAGTTTCGTGGAAAAGTTAACATGTCCTAAATTGTGACTTGCCTTGCCACATTGGCCCGAATTCTTGCCATATTATGACACATTTCCGGTTTGTTCTTTTTTCGCTATCTTTGGGCGAGTTAGCCGCGGCAGAAATTGCTCGCATTGGGAGTCCATTTCCCATAGCCCGTCGCGACCAGATTGGCGATGACGCGGCAGACATATTGCTTCTGCGCGGGGTCATTATTGGGGCCGGCGTGATAGCGGGCGACCGCCATGGTCCAGGTCTCGTGGCGATCGTGCAGGTTCTTGAGGAACCGTGCCGCGTATTCCACGTTGGTTCGGGGGTCGAACATCTCCTCCAATGACCGAAAATTCTCCCCGTGGTAGAACTGGTTGATCTGCATGCAGCCGACATCGATCAGCTTCGCGCCCGACCTGTGAGCCGTATCCACCTGCCTCAGCGCGTCGCGTTCCGAGGGCGGGAAGAAGGGCTTGCCCTCTATGTTCAAGGCATAGGGGTAGAGCGAGCCCTTGCGGCCCGTTTCGGTCAATCCGACGGAATAAAGGATGCCCTCGGGGATACCGTACTTCAGTGCGGCCGACTGGATCTCCTGCTCGCAGGCGCCATCGGACGCCCGCGCGTCAGAGGTATACGTCGCCAGTGCCGCCGCTGCCAGAGGAGCCAGCAGAAGCGCTCGTAGCGTCGCTCTCACCTGTAACATTGAAGCCCCCTGCACTGCGCTGCCCCGCTTGATTCTGACGCTCACGCGCCTCGCCGCCCTGCCCCTGCGCAGAGCCCTGCTGCAAGCCGCTCTGGGCGTTCGTCTGGCTGCTGGTATCGGTGTTGGCGACAGGCGCCATGCTGACGCTCACGCCGTCGATGGCGTAGCCCTGGCTGCGCAGAGACTCCAGCATCTTCGTGTGGTCTTCTCTCAGCTGCCGGTAGGCGGCTGCTGTCTCGACCTTGAGATCGACGTTCAGCGTGTCGCCCTGCAGCCTCAGCGTCGCGGTGACGAGACCGAGATCGATGGGGTTCATCTGGATCTTGAGCGTATTGACGACCTTGCCGGTGCTGCTGAGCTCAGCGGCGTTCGACAGGGACGACGATGCCTGCATGGCATGCGCCCATTCCTTGTCGCCGGCGATCGCTGCCGTGACGGCCGCGGAATTCGTGTTCTGCGCAAGGCCGATATAGCGGCGGGAATCGAGGATCGTGACCGTCTCGACATTCGCCTTTCCGCCAACGTCGGCCGCATCCTTTTCGATGCCGAGATGCATGTCCATGGACGTGCCACGACTGTCTGCACGCGTCAGCCGGAAGGTCTGGCCGACCGTATCACCGGCATCGGTCGCGCCGGGCATGTCCACGTCGGACGCGGCGTCGCTGGCCGAGGTCAAGGCGCTGGCGACATCGGCGACGGCGTCACCCTTGGTTTTCTGCTTGCCGGAAGACTTGTCCTTGGCGTCAGTGGGCGCAGAATCCTGCGCCTTCTGTGCGAACAGTGCGGCAGCGGCGGCCGATGCACCATCGACCGACGTGTTTCCGAGCATGCTCAAGACATCCGAGACAGCACTGTCGTCGGCTGATCCGGGCTTGGCCTCGGTCTTGACCGGCTTGCCTGTCTTGTCGTCCTTGGATGTCGGCGCGGCGATCTTCTCGGCCACGCCTTCGGCAGCGCCGTCGACTACGGCGTCATCGATCTGCTTGCGCAGCGACTTGATATCGATCCGCCCCGTCTTCTGAGCGTCCTTGCCGGCATTGGCCGCCGTCGCATCGGCTTCCGCCTGCGCCAGTGCGGCCGAATTGCCGAGATCGATCACAGCTTTCGGGTTCTGGCGGTGCGGCGCCGAGCCAACCGCGCCGTTGCCGCCATCTGCAGTGCCAGAGGGCTGTTGACCATCGGCATTGGCGCCCTGGTTGCGATCGGAACCGGCATTGGCCTTGTTCAGAACGTCCGAGAAGCCACCGCCTTCGGTATCCGAGCCCTTGCCGGCCGGCCGGCTGGCTTTCGCGCCTGCGGCAGCATCTGCGGCACCGGCCGGAACGCTGATATCCATCATATCAATTGCTTTCCTTGTTCAAAAGACCGTCGATCTCATCCAACTGAGAGCGGCTCGAGGTCACAAATGAGCTGAATGCAGGGTCGGTATTCTGTAGATCCGCTGATTGCGATCCGGCCGACGGCATGGCGTCGGGCACCGCCCCCTCTCCGGCCGATCCTCCCCCGGCCGCCTGTTCAGAACTGGCTTCTTGACCGTCTGGTGTATTAGCAGAGCCTTGCGTCAGGCTTGCAGCGTCCGGTTGCCGAAGCACCTGCTCGGCCACCGAGCGCGCAGCGGCCCGCAAGATCTGGTCGCGCGGCGAAAGCGCCTTGTCTGCGATCGTCGAAATATCGCGGGCGGCCGTATCGATCTTGTCGGTCGGGATCGCGGCCATGCCGCCGTAGAAATCGGCCAATGCGCCAAAGGCGTTGTTGTTATCGCCCGACAGGGCCTGGGCGCGGCCGGCCGCCATGCGCGCGAGTTCGCCCTTGCCCGCGATCGCTGCGGCACGCGCGATGCGCAAATAAATCTCTCGCTGGCGCGCCTCGTCCATGAAGGACAGGATGCCGATAACGTCATCCGGCTTCACATCATGATCGTGATCAACCAGCAGCTTGACGAAGAGATCGGCGAACTGGCTGGCATAGGGCGAATGCAGGAAGCGGCGGATGTAGCGCTGCGAATATTGCAGCCCCTGGTCCACCAGCCCCTTATCGACGCAGATCGCGACCGAGCGGCGCAAGGCCGCCTCCTCGATGATCGTGCCGGGCGCATTGAGACGCGCGAGATCGTAGAGCTTGAGCGCCTCTTCCGGGCTCTTGGCGATCGTGACGTTGCCGCCAACCAGCGCCAGATAGGGACCGATCTTCTTGTCCTTATATTCCTCGGCGGTATCCACCAGCGTCTTGGCGACGAGAAGACCCTTGCCGCTCAGATATTTGCGCAGGATGTCGGTCACGCGGTTGTCGAAGTAGCCGTTGACATCGCGCGCCACCAGATATTCCAGCGTCTGCGGATTGCCGCCGCTCATGGCGTAGATCAATGCGGCATCGACGTTGCGATCGTCATCGAAGACGGCCGGATCGACCGCGCGCAGGCGCTTGTCGATGGTGCCGAGCATGAAGCGCTGCATCTCGCTGGCGGAATGGTCGCCAAGCACGACGGAATCCTGCACGAACTGCAGGGAGCGCAGCATCTTGTAGGGAACGGTGTCGCCGCCATCGTCCTGCGGCACAACAGGCAGCGCCTCGGCCGTCGATGTTGCAGCGCCATGCGCGGCAGCCGGGGCTTCCGCTTCGGCAGGTGCAGGCGTCTCGCCATGCCCTGCCGGCGCCTCGGCATGTCCAGCTGGCGCCTCGGCGTGGGCGGCGGGCGGCGCGGCTTCTTCCGCGCGCACAACGCCGCTCGCCGTCAGCGCAAGGCTGAAAGCGAGGGGCAGGAGATGCCTGTGCTGCCGGCGCTTCATCGATTATCCCTGATCGGCCTGGAGAAGAATTTCGATACGACGGTTGGACGCGTTGAACGGATCTGCGGCATCCTTCAGCTTGCGGTCGGCGAAGCCGGAGACCTGAGAGACGCGCTTCTCATCGAGCCCGCCGCGCACCATCATGTAATAGGCGGCCTGGGCGCGATCCATCGAAAGACGCCAGTTCTCGTTCTCGCCCTTGTACTGACGGCCATCGGTATGGCCGCGGATGGCCACGACGCCGTTCTTCGCCTTCAGCACCTCGCCGATCTTCTGCATCGCAAGGACCATCTCCCTGCGCGGCACGGCGGAGCCGACGTTGAACATGGAATCGTCGCTCTGGTCGGAGATGCTGACCAGGAGGCCACCTTCAGCTGGCGTCACCGTCAGGCCTTCCGCGAGCTTGCCGGCGATGCCGCCGATCTGCTGGGCGATCTGCTGCTGAAGATCCTTGGCTTCCTGCTGCTGCTCGACCGCCTTTTGCTCAGCAGTCTGCGTGTCAGGCGCGATACCATCCTTGTCGGCGGTCTTGTCATTCGTCTGATCACTGGTCTTGTCCGACGTTTCAGGGTTCGCGGCCTCAGCGGCCTTGGCTGCGGCCTGCTCAGCCTTCGCGTCTTCGGCCTTGGCGAGTTCGATCGCCTCCTTGGCCGGATCGTCCGGCTGCGTCTTGTCGGCGCGAGTCACCTCGATCTGCTTCGTCCAGAAGTCGGGATCGAAAGGATCGCGATAGGCTTCACCGCCATCGGCGCCGGTCGCGGGGCCGGAATCGGCCGCACCGCCCTCGCCCTTGGCGCTGACATTGGCCTGCTGGCCGACTTCCTGGGCGATTTCGGCGAGAACCGAATAGGGGTTTTCGAAGAAGTCCGCTTCGGAATAGTTCTTCTGGTCGCCCGATGTCGAGGTCTGGTCCTCGCCGCTGGCGGCGGCGGCACCCTGGTTCGGCTGGTCCTCTTTTTCCTTCGATTTGTCGGCCTTTTCCTGCCCGTCGGCCTGATCCACCGGCTTCTTCAAGCCCTTCTCGGTCGGCTTTTCGTCCGAGAGCTTGATCGGGTTGAAATAGGTGGCGACGGAGGCCTTGGTCTCTTCGTTGGCGGCATTGACCAGCCACATGACGAGGAAGAACGCCATCAGCGCGGTCATGAAGTCGGCATAGGCGATTTTCCAGGCGCCACCATGGGCGCCATCGTGATCGCCACCACCATGTCGCTTGATGATGATGACCTCGTTCTTGCCGTGGTGATGATTTTCGCTGTCGCTCATTCCAGAACTTTCTTGACGCTCGCCGCCCAGGCAGACATGCGGGTTACGAGTACCGAGTCATCAAACTCGGCGATCAGGTCGATGTCGTCGTTTTCATGATGGCGCAGCAGGTCCGCCTTCTCGCCGAGTTCGTTCTTCAATATATTGAAGAGCGTTTCCGGGCCCTTGACTGTGATCGTGCCGGTCTCGCCTTCCAGAACGGCATCGCGAAGCTGCGCCGCCAGTTCGACGGCGGCCTTTTCAGCCAAAGCCTCGGTCAGGACGGGAGCCAACGTGCGGGCGACCGTGGCGCTCACAAGATCGGCGACCTCGGTGGAGATCGCCTTGATCCGCGAGGCAACAAGATCGGCGATCTCGGTCTCGTACTTGTTGCGAAGCTCTTCGATCTCGCGCTGGTGAACGAGGGCAACCGTCTGCGCTTCAGCCTCGAATTTCTCGGTCAGCTCGGCGGTTGCCTTGGCCTCGCCCATGGCGTTTGCGTCACGGCGCTCCGCCTCGATATCGACCACCGGCTCGGGGGCGATGTCGTCGAAACCACCGAAACCGCCCAAATCGTCGGAAAACGGTGTTTCGACCACGGATGGGGCGACGACGGCGGGTTCGCCAAAGTCTTTCAGACGAGACAGCAGCGCGCTCACTCAACCCACCTCGTATCAGCAGAAGCCTGCGACATGCCGCGCCTCACATTGCACCAAACAAATATTTCGCGCGGTTTTTCACCACGCCTGTTGTTCCTGACCCTAGGAGGCCAAACTTGTGCGAAGATGAAGGGCGCCGCCTGGCGGCGCGCAACCGTGGCCCGCAATCACTGCAGCAGTACGAGAACCTTGCTGGCGGCGGTATTGAGGATGGAAACCGCCTGCACGCCCATCTTCTGCTGGGTCTCCAGAGCCTTCTGGCGCACGGACGCCTCATCCATGTCCGTATCGACAAGCGCACCGACATTCTTCTCGATGATATCGGCCATGTTGGCGGTGTAGTCGATGCGGTCGTTGATGCGGGCGCTCATCGTGCCGAGGCCGGCCGCGGTCGTGGTCAGTGTCGAGAGAAGATTGTCGACGACAGCCATCATGTCATCGACCTGCTCGGTCGTGGTGGTGTTGTCGAGCTTGATCTCGTCGCCATCGGCGCCGGTGACCGATCCGGCACTGAGCAGATAGTAGTTGCGTGGGGCGGTCGAACCCGTGTCGTTCAAGGTGCTTGCGTCAACAGTCTTGGTCAGCAGGCCGCGATTGGCGTTGCTGGTGTCGATCATGACGGTCTGGTCAGCCGGGAAGGTGATGTTCTGTGGCTGATATTCGCCGGTCGGCGCCCGGGTGAAGCCGCCGATGACCGAGCGCGAGGTGGTCAGCGTCGCATCCTGGTTGAACAGCCAGTTTTCGCCGGCGATGCTCGTCGACTGAACCGTCGTCTGCATCTGCTGCTTGAGCTGCTCGATCGTCGTGTTGAGCTTTTCCTTGTCGACGCCGTCTTCCTTGGCGCTGACAAGCGTTGCGCGAATGCTGGTCAGCTGATCGATCAGGCTATCCATCGCGGTGTAGGCGGTATCGACCTTCGAGGCACCAACGCCGAGCGCATCGTGGATGTTGGTCATGGAGCTGCCATCGGAGCGCAGAACGCTCGCAAAGGACCAGTAGGTCGCGTCATCCGCCGCCGTTTCCACGCGCATGCCCGATGATACCTGCTGCTGGGTGGTCGCTGCTTCCTTGTTGATGATCCGCAATGCGGCGAGAGCGTTTACCTGGGCGGAGCTGGTGATTCGATAGGTCATTTTTTGGAGCTCTATGGTAGAGGAGAGGATAGACCGGACCGCCGGCAGCGACAGGCGTGGCTTCATGCCGCCAACCGGTTTTTCCGATCGGCTCGTCGCTAAACAAATCAATTCTTAAGAGAAGTTAACCAAGGCCTACAGCCAGCGCAAGTAGCCGACAAACGGTCTCGCAAGCCTCGCGCAACCTTGATTCTCTTTTCAAAAACAAAGAGAAAGCCGCGTCTTGCGAGACGGCTTTCAAGGTGTTCACGATTGTCTTCAGGGCGTTTGCAACGCCGGCTGACCAGCTTAGTTCTGGAACAGCGTAAGGACGTTCTGGGCGCTCGAATTGGCGATCGACAGCGACTGGATCGCCAGCTGCTGCTGGGTCTGGAGCGCCGTCAGCCTGCTCGATTCCTCTTCCATGTCGGCATCGACGAGACGGCCGACGCCTGAGTCGATCGAGTCGCTGAGGTTGGAAACGAAGCTGTCCTGGAGGTCGATGCGGGTCGAGATCGAGCCCAGCTGCGATGCCGCCTTGGTAAGCGCGCTGAGGCCGGTCTCGACGTTGCCAAGCGTGGTGTTCAAATCTTCAACGCTGAGCTGCGAGATGTCCATGTTGTAGATGGAGCCGTAGGTACCGAACTCAGAGCCGATGACGCCGGTGGTGGTGTCGATCTCGCCGGTTGCCTGCATGCCGAAGAGGACGTTGCCATCGGGGTTGTCATCGAGATTGTAGTCGGTTGTCTGAACCGAAACCTCGCCATTGGCGCCGCGAACGAAAGACGACACGACACTCTTCGTGCCGCTGCCGGCGACCCAATTCTCGCCCGAGAAGGAGGCGGACTGCGCGACGCTCAACAGCTGCTGCTGGAGCTGGCCGATTTCATCCTGGATCTTCGTCTTGTCGACGCCGTTTTCGGTGGCGGCGACAACCTTGGCCTTGATCTCGCTGACGATGTTGATGGCGTTGTCCATAGCCGCGTAGGCGGTGTCGACCTTTGCCGCACCCAGACCGAGCGCGTCGGAGACGGCCGAGAGAGCCTTGTTGTCCGAGCGCATCGTTGTCGCGATCGACCAGTATGCGGCGTTGTCCTTGGCTTCGGCAACACGGTATCCGGAAGACACATTGCCCTGTGTCGTCTCGAGATTGGTGTTGATGCCGCGGAGTGTCTGAAGCGCGGCCATGGCCGCAACGTTGGTCAAAATGCTCGTCATGAAAAGAGCGCCCCTTGTTGGCAAACTTTTAAAAAGGGACATCCCGGTCTACCGCCGGGAACGGTTCATCAGCCTCATGCCTGCTAACCGCTTCTTAAGCTTGGTTAACATACCGTTTAATGATGGCCACAAGACATGAGTTTGGTTAACAAAAAGTTAACGGCAATAAAAAAGCCGCGCTCCGGAGAGCGCGGCTTTCGAAAACCACCCGCCGAAGCGGCGGCGTATTCCTTTGCTGGCGCCTGGCGCCGGCGATCTTAGCGGAACAGCGAGAGGATGTTCTGCGAAGAGGAGTTGGCGATCGACAGCGACTGAACAGCGAGCTGCTGCTGGGTCTGGAGTGCCGAAAGCTTGCTGGACTCTTCTTCCATGTCCGCATCGACCAGACGGCCAACCCCGGAGTCGATCGAGTCGGAGAGCTTCGAAACGAAGTCCGTCTGCAGGTCGATACCCTTCTGCAGCGAGCCGAGCTTGGAGCCGAGCGAGGTCATGCTCTTCAGAGCGCTTTCCGCGTCGGTGATCAGTTCATCGATCGCACCCTTGGTGTCGGTCGAGGTGATCGAGAACTCGGAGATCGAGTCGGTGATGAGCGTGCCGGAGCCCGGGCGATCCAGGATGCCGGTCTGGTCGTCGCTGAAGAGCAGATCGTCGGCCAGAGCGGAGTAGCCCGAGGTGCTGACGCTGACGCCGCCTGCAGTGCGGATGAAGGAGGAGACGACCGACATGGTCTGGCCAACGGAGCTGGAAACCCAGTTTTCACCGTTGAACGAAGCCGAAGCCGAGATGCTCTTCAGCTGCTGCTGAAGCTGCTTGATTTCGTCGTTGATCTTGCCCTTGTCGACGCCGTCTTCAGTCGCGGCAACGAGCTTGGCCTTGATTTCGGATACAACGTCGATCGAGCTCTGAACGGCGGTGTAGGCCGTGTCGACCTTGGCGGCGCCCATGCCCAGTGCGTCGGAAACGGCCGAAAGGGCGCCGTTGTCGGACTTCATGGTCGTTGCGATAGACCAGTAAGCAGCGTTGTCAGCTGCCTTGCCGACGCGGAGACCAGACGACACAGCGCTCTGGGTGTCCGAGAGGTTGTTGTTCACGCTACGCAGCGTCTGAAGAGCTGCCATTGCGGAATTGTTCGTGAGAATGCTGGTCATTTTAAAAAGCCCCTTTTTCGGCAATTTTTCATACGAAGGGACATTCCGGACTATTACCGGAAACGGCGGTCAGCGTCATGCCTGTTGACCGTGCATTTGCTGATCAACTCACCGTTTCGATGAGCCCATATGACGGCAACATGGTTAAGAAACACTAAACCCGGCGGGAAGAAATTTAAGAAATACCCGAGACTTAGCCGAAGCTAACGTACCGCAATAAAAAATGCGGCCGGGAAAGCCCGGCCGCACTGAATTTCAGATGTCTTGCGCTTTCCGCTATTAGCGGAAGAGCGACAGGATGTTCTGCGAAGAGGAGTTCGCGATCGACAGCGACTGGATCGCCAGCTGCTGCTGGGTCTGCAGTGCCGAAAGCTTGCTGGACTCTTCTTCCATGTCCGCATCGACCAGACGGCCAACGCCGGAGTCGATCGAGTCGGAGAGCTTCGAAACGAAGTCGCTCTGCAGGTCGATACCCTTCTGCAGCGAACCGAGCTTGGAGCCGAGCGAGGTCATGCCCTTGAGAGCGGTTTCCGCGTCGGTGATCAGGCTGTCGATGTCGCCCTTGGTGTTGGACGAGCTGATCGAGAATTCAGAGATCGACGCGCTGACCGTGCCGCTGCCGTCACGATCGAGAATGCCGGTGCCGCCAGCGAACAGCAGATCGTCAGCCGACGAGGTGTAGCCGGCCGTCGAAACGCTGACGCCGCCTGCGGTGCGGATGAAGGACGAAACGACCGACATGGTCTTGCCAGCGGCCGAGCTGGAAACCCAGTTTTCGCCGTTGAACGAAGCCGAAGCCGAGATGCTCGTCAGCTGCTGCTGGAGCTGCTTGATTTCGTCGTTGATCTTGCCCTTGTCGACGCCGTCTTCAGTCGCGGCAACGAGCTTGGCCTTGATTTCGGTTACGACGTCGATCGAGCTCTGAACGGCGGTGTAAGCCGTGTCGATCTTTGCCGCACCCATGCCCAGTGCGTCGGAAACGGCCGAAAGAGCGCCGTTGTCGGACTTCATGGTCGTTGCGATCGACCAGTAAGCAGCGTTGTCAGAAGCCTTGCCAACGCGCAGACCCGACGACACAGCGCTCTGGGTGTCAGAAAGGTTGTTGTTGACGTTACGCAGCGTCTGAAGAGCCGCCATTGCGGAGTTGTTGGTGTTAATGCTTGTCATGGATCCGTCCCCGAAATTCGATACCAATGGAGGACATTACCGGACTTATGTACCGGCAATGACGGTTCGGCTTCATGCCACTTGGTCATTCTGCATTGGGACCAAACCCGTCATGTCGAGGATGACTTTCGCAGCAAAACCTTGCGGACTAATTAATGGCACTCCGCCATTTTCCGAACGAATACAAATGGTTAACTAGTCGTTAAAGCAGGACTTAAACAGTTTAACGGCATTTTCGGGATTACTCATCCCCCTGTCGCTTCCTGCCTCAGGCAAGGTTCACGTGTCATTCTGCGCCATAATGGCCTCATTGGGTCCGCGGCAAACCGGCCGGCGGCACCTGGTGTTTGCCGCGTAAAGAACTGAACGAGGTTTGAACGTGAATCGTGTGGTTTCGTTTTCCGCAGCATCAAAAGACTATCAGAGCGGGCGCTATACCAAGTCGCTGGAAACGCTGAACGCGTTGCTCGAAACACAGCAGGATGCGAAGACCTACGCCCTTTTGGCCCGCACGCTGTTGCAGCTGGGAATGAAAGCCGATGCGGCAATGGCCTTCGCGGTGGCCGGCGAGAAGGCGGGACAAAGCGGATCGGAATTTTCCCGCAAGGCAGCACTGCTCTATTTCGAGGTCGGCAATCACGACGAGGCAATCAGGCTTGGCCTGCGGCATATGCTGAACCAGAGCCTCGATGCGGAGCTCGCCTATGCGCTGGCCTCGATCTACAAGAAGCGCGGCCAGGAAGAGTTGCTCAGCCCCTTCGTCAAAGTGCTCGCGGAAAGCAGCAACAGTGACCACACGCTGCTTGCCATCCGGTTGCTCAAGAACGACCCGAGCGACGAAACCCAGGCGCTGCTGATCCGCAACCTGTTCAAGCGCTTCCCGAAGCTGGTACCGCTGCGTTTCCTCTATCTGATGTTCGCCAGACATGTCAGCGATCTGACGAGTATCAAGCTGCACAAGCAGATCATCGACGAGTTGATCGCCAACGGCCAGACCGCGTTCCTGCACCATGAGAGCGAATTCTATAATCTCCAGTGGTGTGGCGACGAAGCGCTCAATCGCATGACGTCGAGCATGAACAACGCCGTGACGGCCGAGCAGACCACCGCACGACGCACACGACCGCATCAGTGGGCGGACAAGATCCGCGTCGGCTACCTCTCCAACGACCTCTTCGAGCAGCATGCGACCATGAAGCTGATGGGTCGTGTTCTGGAGCTCCACGACAGGGACCGTTTCGAGATCACGCTCTATTGCCATTCGCGCGCATCGAACCTGGAGCACAATACATTCGACCGAAGCCTCTGGGGCCGGGTTGTCGAAGTGGGTGATCTATCCGACGCGGCGATGGCCGAGCGGATGCGGGCCGACGGGATCGATATTCTGGTCGATCTCAAGGGGCCGACATTTGAAACGCGCTATCACGTTTTGAACAAGGGGCCCGCCCCGATCCAGATTTCCTGGCTCGGCTTTCCGGGCAGCGCCACGAACACGGATGTCGATTATATCATCGGCGACCGGTTCGTTCTGCCGGAATCCTCGCGCCCGCATTATCATGAAAAATTCATCCGGCTGCCGGACACCTACCAGCCGAACGACCCCTTCCACCGGCCGACACCCGGCTTCGTGGACCGCGGCGAATTCGGCCTGCCCGACGACAAGTTCGTCTTCGCCTCGTTCAATGCCAGCCGCAAGATCACGCCGGAGACGGTTGACGTCTGGTGCAACGTGCTTCGCCGGGCGCCGAACAGCGTGCTTTGGATGATGGCGGTCTCGAAGCAGACGGAAGCCAATCTTCGCGAATATTTCAAAAGCCGCGGAATTCCAGCCAAGCGTCTCGTCTTCTGCGGGCACGCGGATTATCGCAGCCATATCGACAGGCAGCAGGCGGCCGATCTCGCGCTCGACACCTGGCCGTACAACGGCCACACCACGACGTCGGAGCAGCTCTGGGGCGGCTTGCCCGTTCTGACGTTGAAGGGCACCAACTTCGCCTCGCGCGTGACCGAAAGCCTGCTGAACGCGATCGGGTTGCCCGAACTGGTGACCAATGATGCGCAGGGCTATGAGGACATGGCTGTCGCGCTTTACGAGAACCCCGAGCGCATCGCCGAATTCAAGCAGACGATCGACGACAACAGGATGATCAAACCGCTGTTCGACGCGGAACGTTTCTGCCGGCACCTTGAGACAGCCTACGAGATGGCAGTCGAGCGCGCCAAGCAGGGGCTGGAGCCCGACCATCTGGACGTACCCGCCCTGCCCGCCAGAACCACGCCGTTCTGACCCAGCTTGCGACGGGTTCGCGATCTCTTGAAACATCAAAACAAAAGGCCGGCGATCTGATCGCCGGCCTTTTGTTTTGAAAGCTTGGACGGTGTCGTCGTCGTGTAGTGCGTCAGTTGAAGGATCGAACCAGGCTGCCGACGAGCAGATTCCAGCCGTCGATCAACACGAAGAAGAGGATCTTGAACGGCAGGGAGATCGATGTGGGCGGCAGCATCATCATGCCCATGGCCATGGTGATGGTGGCGACGATCAGGTCGATGACCAGAAACGGGAGCACGACGAGGAAGCCGATTTCGAAGCCGCGCCGAATTTCCGAGATCATGAAGGCGGGAACGAGCACGCGGTAGTCGATCGTGGCGCCGGTATCGACCGTCTGGCCGCGCTCACGGGCGAGATCGACGAAGAGCGCCAGATCCTTGTCGCGGGTGTTGCGGGTCATGAAGGTGCGGAAGGGCTCGGCGATCCGCTCCACCGCCTGCTGCTCGTTGATCTGGTTCGACAGGAGCGGCTGAACGCCATCCCGCCATGCCTGATCGAAGGTCGGCTGCATGACATAGAAGGTCATGAACAGCGACAGCGACAAGAGGATCATGTTCGAGGGGGTAGAGGCGAGGCCGAGGCCGGTGCGCAGGATGGAGAAAGCAATGACGAAGCGAGGGAAGCTCGTCACCATGATCAGGATGCCGGGCGCGACCGACAGAACCGTCAAAAGACCGAAAGTGCGGATGATCCATGCCGCAACCGAACCGTCCACCGGCAGGTTGAGCAGGTTCGACGGGAGCTGCTGCGCATGCGCCAGCTCCGGGACCGCCATCATGGCAGCCAAGATCACTAGGAATCGAATCATTCGATGACGAAGGTCCTGAACATGACTTTCGATACGCGTCCCTGCGCCCGAAGGTCAACACGCTCCTGGATGTCATCCCTAAGATATTCGAAGCCGCGCGGGCCCTCGATCTGCTGCAGTGAAACCGTCCGGATATAGGCCATGATATCCTGGTGGATATCCTCGGCGAGCTTCACGTCCGGCGGGCCGGAGAACAGCAGCGCCACTTCGAGGCGCACCCAGTTCTCGGAGGGATAGGCGAGGTTCGAGGTGATCGGCTCGAGCTGCACAACGTTGTTGGCTTCCGTCGAGATCTTCTGGAGCCCGGTCTCGCCAGCCTTGGCCTGTTCGGCCGCGGCAGCGGGCTGTTCGGCCTCCTGCGCGGATTTCACGCTGGGTGCGATCATGCCGCCGACGACCCAGCCACCGCCGCCGCCAAGGAGTGTCAGGACGGCGAGGCCGATGATCGTCATCATCATCGCCGACTTCTTCTTCGGCTGGCCCTCGGTGCCTTCTGCGTCTGCCATTGTGCCGAACCTTAGAGTGGCGAGAGGATATCGACGGCCTGCTGGCCGCGCGGGGGCTGCTGCACTTCCATCAGGCGGCCGCGGCCACCGTAGGAGATGCGCGCTTCGGCGATCCTGTCGTAGGAGATTTCGTTGTCGGCGGTCACGTCCTGCGGACGCACGATACCGGCGACGTTCAAGATGCGCAGTTCCTGGTTCAGGCGCACTTCCTGCGAGCCGCTGACAACAAGGTTGCCGTTTTCGAGGATGCCGGTGACGACGGCCGCGACCATCAGGTTCAGCTTGTCGGTGCGCTCGATCTTGCCCTTGCCATCCGTGCTCGTGTCGGAACCATAGGTGACGTCGGTTTTCGACGACGGGTTCCAGCCGAGGATGTTGGCCTGCGCGTCCCAGTTCAGACCGCTGCTGTTCTCGCGACTACGCTTGCTGTTGTTTTCGAACGAGCCCTTGTCGTTGATCGAGATGTTGACCGTCAGGATATCGCCGACGTTGAGCGCGCGAGCATCCTTGAACAAAGCGGCCTTGGAATCACTCCAGAGCGAGTAGCCCTGGGCGACCTGGCGCGGCTGCTTCGGATACATCGACATCTGCTGCGTCTGGCCATAGGCAAGACCGCTGCCGATCGGGCTCATGGCGGGCGCACGGCCGATCTCGTTGATCGCCTGCGGGGATTGGCAGCCGGCCAGAATGGCTACAGCGGCAATCGCGACCGGGAAACGCTTGTTCATGAGGGGTCCTTCGACGTATTGGGATCGGACGCGCTGGCGATGATGTTGGCGATAACCGCAGCTCTCTGCGGATCCATCTCGTTCAGGATCAGGCTCGACTGCGTGGCGTTCAGCCGCATGATCACGGCGGCCGCCACTTCGACCTTCACTTCCTGAAGCTGCAGCGCGGCTGCGTCCGGCTTCATCTTCTTGTAGATATCGGTCAGCCCGGCCTCGGCCTGCTTCAGGAAGTCGTTGCGACGCTTCAGCCAGTCCTGATACTCGTCGCGGCGCTTCGTCATTTCGGCCATGCGGCTATCGACGTCTGCCCGGAGCTTGTCGAGTTCCTGCTTCTGTAAAAGATAGCGCTGATCGCGGGCGGGTTCGGCGATGTTGCTGCAGAACTGCTTGATTTCTTCCTCGGACGTCAGCTCGCCGCCTGCCGAAGTGCGTGCTTCCTGCGCGAAGGCGCCGGGAATGGTCAGCATGACGACGGCGGCCGTAGGCAGGACCAGGCGTTTCGCCAGTTCCGAAACCGTCATGTTCGCGAAAGAGATCTTCGTCATTGCAGGACAAGCTCCGCTTGCAGCGCACCGGCCGATTTGATGCCCTGCAGAATGGCGATGATGCCATCCGGCTTGACGCCGATGTTGTTAAGGCCGGCCACGAGGGTCTTCAGGTCAGGCCCGTCGATGAGAGCGACATTGCCGCCCGTCTGCTGAGCCGTGATATCCGTCTGCGGCTGGACGGCGGTGACGCCGCGCGAGAAGGGCTCGGGCTGAATGACCTGAGGCGTTTCGCTGACCTGGACGGTGAGCGTACCATAGCTGACGGCGACCGGTGAGACGCGGACATCCGCGCCGATGACGATCGTGCCCGTCCGTTCGTTGATGACGACCTTGGCCGGCGTATCGGTCTCGACGGCCAGATTTTCGATATCCGCCATCAGACGCGTAAGATCCGCTTCCCTTGGCTTCTGGACGATCACTTCCTGCGCGTCCTTCGCCTCGGCGACGGGGCCGCCAAAGCGGCCGCGCGCGTAGCCGTTGACCACGTCGGCGATGCGAACGGCGGTGGAGAAATCCGGATTGCGCAGCTGCAGGACGAGGTTGATCGAATCCTTGAAGCGCGACGGGAGCTCTCGCTCGATGATGGCGCCGCTCGGCACGCGACCGGAGGTCGTGACACCTTCGGTCACGGTCGCGGCCTGACCCTGCGCGGTGAAGCCGGAGACGACAACCGAGCCTTGGGCGACGGCGTAGATCTGGCCATCGGCGCCCGACAGAGAGGTCATGATCAGCGTTCCGCCGCGCAGCGATGTGGCATCACCCAGCGAGCTGACGTTGACGTCGAGCCGGCTGCCGGGGCTTGCAAAGGGCGGCAGGTTGGCGGTGACCATGACGGCCGCGGTGTTCTTGGCGTTCGACTGGCCACCCTGCGTGGAGATGCCGAGGTTCTGCAGCATCGCGCGCATCGACTGCTCGGTAAATGGCGACGAACGGAAGCCATCGCCGGTCCCCTGGAGACCGACGATAAGGCCGTAGCCGATCAGCTGGTTGTCACGGCCTGATTGCAGCGACGCAATATCCTTGATGCGCGAGCTCATCGCCGACGCTGGCGTGACAGCCAGGACGTTCGGCGCAAGCATTGCAAGTGCGATGAAAAGACGAAATAGGATCTTCATTTTGCAGCCACGTGTATGGTGCCGTTCGCGAGCACGGTGCCGCTAACGATCACGCCGGAGTCCATGTTGCGCACACGGATCATCTGGCCGGTCATGCCATCTTCAAGCGGAGAGCCGGCGGCCGAGATTGCCATGGCGCCGACCGTGAAGATCAGCCGGGTCGAGGAGCCGCGCGTGACCGTATAGGGCTCGCGCAGGGCAGAGATCGAAATCGACTGGCCGGGAAGCAAAGTTCGCTTGGAAATCATGCCGTCCACCTGGCCGATGGACTTGGCGTAATCGCCCTGCAGATTGGGGTTGGTGACTTCGACTTCCTGCAGCTGGGCGCTGGAGATCGTTTCGCCGGGATAGATGATGGTGGTCGGAATGACCGCGTAACCCATGTCGGCGGCGGCAAAAGCCGTCGGCGCCGCAAGGGTCATGGCCGCAACCAGTGCGGCTTTCGCCCATCCACGAAGATGTTCTACCCGGCAAAACGTCATGTTTCGGCCCTTCCCTGTTACTTCAGGTTCTTGCTGACGATGGAGGCCATTTCGTCGGCGGTGGTGATGACTTTGGAGTTCATTTCGTAAGCGCGCTGTGCCGAGATCAGCTCGGTGATTTCCTTCACCGGGTCGACGTTGGACGATTCCAGGTAGCTCTGCTTGAGATAGCCGTAGCCCGGATCGTCGGGTGTGCCGACGACGGGCTGGCCGGAAGCCGGCGTTTCCTGGAAGAGGTTGTCGCCGAGCGGCTTCAGACCGGCTTCGTTGACAAAGTCGGCGATCTGCAGCTGTCCGAGAGTCGTGGGCACTGTCTGGCCCGGCAGCATTGCCGTCACTTCGCCGGAGCGGCTGATGGTAAGCTGCGTCGAACCGACGGGGATGGTGATGTTCGGCGCGACCGTGTAGCCGTCGACGGTGACGATCTGGCCGGTCTCGTTCTTGTTGAACGCGCCGGCGCGGGTGTAGAGCGTCGTGCCGTCCGGCGCCTGGATCTGGAAGAAGCCACGGCCGATCAGGGCCACGTCGAGGTCGTTGCCGGTCTGGGCAAGTTCGCCCTGGATGTGCAGGTTGCGGACAGCGGACGTCTGGACACCGAGGCCGATGTTCGCGCCCTCGGGCACGATCGCCTGGTTGGCGCGGTTGGAGACGCCCTGCGCGCGTTCGGTCTGGTAGAGCAGATCCGTAAACTCGGCGCGGGCGCGCTTGAAGCCTGTGGTGTTGATGTTCGCGATGTTGTTCGCGATGACCTCAAGATTGGTCTGCTGGGCATCCATGCCCGTTGCTGCAATGGCAAGCGCTCTCATGGCTCAATCCTTAAAATCAACTACATCTGCATCTTGGTTACTTCGAGGAAGGCCGAAACGACCTTGTCTCGAATGGCAATCGCGGTCTGAAGGGTCTGCTGCGCCTGCATCACGGCATCGACGACTTCACGCGTCGTCGCGGTGCCCTTGATGCCTTCGAAGGACATGTTTTCAGCGCCCTTGATCGAATTGACAGCGTTGGTGGCCGCATTGCCGAGGACAGATGCGAAGCTGGCGTCGTTGGTGGCGCTTTGGGCTGACGACGAGGCCTGGGATTTGCCGAGATCGACGCCGCTCAGATCACGCGTTACCGACAGGGAGCTGAGGCTGTTTATGCTGTTAATCATTATTGGCTCTTCAGAAGGTCGATTGTCGATGAAACGAGATCGCGGGTTTGCTTGATGACCTGCAGGTTGGCGTCGTAGGAGCGGTTGGCCTCGCGCATGTCGGCCATCTCGACCAGCATGTTGACGTTCGGAAGCTTGACCACGCCCTTGGCGTCCGCAGCAGGATTGTTGGGATCGAATTCGGTGCTGAACTTCGATTCATCGACGCCCAGTTTCTTGACGTTGACCGTCGTTACGCCCGTTGCGCGATCCATGGCTTCGCCGAAGGTTATGGTCTTGCGGCGGTAAGGATCAGCGCCAGGGGTATCCCCCGTGGAGCGAGAGTTTGCGATGTTTTCGGAGACGATGCGAAGACGCGTCGACTGCGCCTCAAGGCCAGAGGCTGCGATTTTGGAAGCGGCGGACAAAGGATCCATGTTTTTAGCTCTTCACCGTCATAAGCATCAATCGGTTGAATGACCCCACGAGCGAGGTGTTCAGCTCATATTGGCGCTTGATTTCGCCAGCCTTGGAGAGCTCTTCGGCGAGACCAACCGTGTTTCCCGATTCCTGCACGCCCATCTCTTCATCAAGCGCCGCATCCTTGACGTCGATGTCGTTCTTGGTGCTGAGATCGTTGCCGCTCAGATGTGCGGCGTTGGTCCGCGCCATCGCCACGTCCGAATTGTCGAGAACAGCCTGAAAAGGCGTGATGTCCTTGGCGCGATACTTTGGCGTGTTGGCGTTCGCGATGTTGCCGGCAACGACTTCCTGACGAATCGACAGCCATTCCGCCTGCCGCGAGGCCAAGTCGAACAGTTGAATCGGTTGCATGGAACTCTCCTTTTTACTGCCCCGAACCTAGGTCGGTAATCTTGCGTCAGACTTACGGAGAATGCGTTCTTGCTTCATAAAGGCGAGCTGGGATCGGGAGAGACGAAAAAGGCTCCCCCGCTGTGCGGAGGAGCCTTGAAAGCCGATGCTGGCCCGACGTCCACGACGTCAGTAAACTTCACCCCGGGACGTGACGATCACCCATTTTCCGTCGCGCTGCTCGAGCGTCGCAAGGCGGCTCTCATCCGGCAGGATCGAGCCGACGCGAACGACATACATGCCCGATGTATCCTCGATCAGCGCACGGCCGTTGGCGACATGCAGCAGGCGGAAGGCCGACTTGCCGGGGAACGGCTGATCTTCGGCGGGGGCGCCCTTGTTGTCTTCCTTGCCGATGGAGGAGACCGTTGCCGTCGTCAGCGGATCGACCGGGACCTCGGGCTTTACTTCCGGCGGGTTCCTGTTGGCCATCGCCAGCGGTGAAACGCTGAAGACATTGCGCGCCGGCCAGTTCGGCAGGTCGCGCGTGCGGTCGCCTTCGGCGACATTGAGGCCGAACTTGTTTTCGTTGAAGAACACGTACCACGGAAAGATCGCGGATGCGCCGGCGAGCAGCAGACCCGCGACCGTGAGAACGCGATCGTTGAACGTCGACCTGCGACGGCCCTGCGGCTTCAGCGGCGGAATCTTTTCGTCATCGTCGAAATCGGTCACATCTAGTCTTTCTATCTTCAAGCGTCGGCTATCTTCTAATTCGCTATCTGCGCACCGGCTGGTTGCCGATGCCGGCGGCCGCCTTCAGGGCTCCGGCCAGATCGGCGAAGGAATCCGGGGATGGCTGATCGCCGGGGGATTGCTTCAATACGTCGTAAATGACGGGCACCTGCTTGACCGCCATGTCCAGATCCGGATCGGCGCCCTGCCGGTAGCCGCCGATCAGGCGAAGATCGCGGGTTTCCTCGTAGCGATGCACAAGAGCCTTGAGGCGCGAGACGAGCTTCTCCTGATCCGGCGTCCAGGCCTTGCGGGCCAGACGCGAGATCGATGCGAGCGGATCGATCGGCGGATAGCGGCCTTCGTCAGCGAGGCTGCGCTGGAGCACGAGGTGGCCGTCGAGAATGCCGCGGGTGGAGTCGGCGATCGGATCGTTGTGATTGTCGCCATCGACGAGGATCGAAATGATTGCGGTGATTGTGCCGGTGCCCTCGGGGCCGGGGCCGGCGCGCTCAAGCAAGCGCGGCAGTTCGGTGAAGACGGAGGCCGGATAGCCGCGCGCGATCGGCGGCTCGCCGGAAGCGGTCGCGACTTCGCGGATCGCGTGGGCGAAGCGCGTGACGCTATCGACGATCAGAAGGACGTTGTCACCCTGGTCGCGGAAATGCTCGGCGATGGTGATCGCCGTCAGCGGCGCCATCTTGCGCAGCATCGGGCTTTCGTCGCTGGTCGCAACCACGACGACCGATTTCTGCATGTCGGCGCCGAGCGTATCCTCGATGAATTCGCGCACTTCGCGGCCACGTTCGCCAACGAGCGCGATCACGACCTTGTCGAAGGCGTCCGCGCGGGCAAGCATGGAGAGCAGCGTCGACTTGCCGACGCCCGAGCCGGCGAAAATGCCGAGACGCTGGCCGAGGCACAGCGGCGAGAAGATGTCGATCGCGCGCACGCCGGTCTTGAAGCCCTTCTCGACACGCTGGCGTGTCATCGAGGGCGGCGCGGTGTTGGAGATAGAGCGGCGTTTCAGTCCCTCGACAACGGGGCCCTTGCCATCGATCGGCTCACAGAGCGAGCTGATGGTCCGGCCGCACCAGCTGTCAGACGGCGCGATGCGGAAGGCGCCCTTGCGGATGACGGTATCGTGAACGCCGATCGGCTCGCCCGGCTCAATGGGGCAGATATAGGCAAGATCCGGCTCGACGCGAACGACTTCACCGAGATGCACGCCGGTCGCCGACTTGTGGGCGACGAACTCTCCCAGACGCAGATGGCGCGACAGGCCCGTGACCGTGTAGTGACCGGTCGCAATGGTCTGCACATGGCCGCCGGGGGCGATCATGAAATCGGGATTGGCGTAGCGTGCCGAAAGCGCTTCGAGATGGGTGAGCTTCTTGGAAAGCGCCGCCTCGGTCAGCTGTTCATTGCCCATGGATCAAACCTTCCGCTTAGCGGCTACCGCCCAGCGTCTTGATGGCTTCGCCGAAGGAGGATTCGCTGTCCTTGGTGAGCGAGGTCATGCTTTCGAAAGCACGGTTGACCTCGATCAGCTGGGTGATTTCGCGCATCGCATTGACGTTCGAATTTTCGAGATAGCCCTGCTGGACGCCGACATTGAAGCGGTCGACAACGGCGGTCGGCGTCTGGGTGGTCATGATGCCGCTGTTCTCATAGCGGAGATAACCCTTGGAGATATCCGCCTCGAAGAGGCCCAGCGCGGCGACCTGCCGGTTGTTCTGGTAGATCATACCGTCGGCGCCGACCTTCGGCTCGCCAGCGGTTCTGTCGAGCATGATCGGCCCGCCGCCGGTGTCGAGCACCGGATATCCGCGCACCGAGACCAGCTCACCGTTATCGGTCAGCGTGAAGCGGCCATCCTTGGTCAGAACCCGGCCGGCTGGCGTGTCGAGCGAGAACCAGGCATCGCCCTTGATCGCGAAATCGAGCATGTTGCCGGTGTGGTTCATTTCACCATTGTCGGCGGACAGGTAGTCGTTGCCCTGCGAGACGTATGCGATCTTCGCGTTGAGCTTGTTATCGGTATCGCCAATCAGCTGGTTGAACTTGACCTCGGTGCCGCGGAAGCCGGTCGTGTTCACGTTCGCCAGGTTGTCCGCGATCGTGTCGAGGCGACGCATAAGTGCCATCTGCGACGACAGCGAAACATAAAGACCGGATTGCATCGGGGTAGGCTCCTGGCATTGGCGATGAACGTTACGAAACCAGGGCGTTTGCAGTGTGTTCGACCCCGATCCCGCTGAGGCGGCATCTCAGACATGGGCATGGTGGCCCATTCGTCACCAATAGATTGTCAGCAAATCCTTGCGCGAAGCTGGCATCTGGAATGCTTGGCAAAAAGCTTGCCGGAAAGCTTAATCGTCAAGGCAAGGATCAGCCTCACGCAAGCCAGCCCTCCTATCCCTTCGGTTGAAAATAACGATCAGGTTTGGACTGGCGATGAATATCATTATCGGATTTGTGATTGTCTGCGGCTGTATCGTCGGCAGCTTCATGGCCATGGGCGGTCACATCGACGCGCTGTGGCAGCCCTTCGAGCTCGTCATCATCGGCGGCGCCGGCATCGGCAGCTTCATCATGGCCAACCCGATGAAGGTCGTGAAAGACTCGGGCAAGGCGCTTGGGGAAGCCTTCAAGCATTCGGTTCCGAAGGAGCGCAACTACCTCGATACGCTCGGCGTTCTCTATTCGCTGATGCGCGACCTGCGCACGAAGTCGCGCAACGAGATCGAAGCTCACATCGACAATCCGGCTGAATCCTCGATCTTCCAATCCGCGCCGACCATCCTGAAGAACAAGGAAATCACCGCGTTCATCTGTGACTACGTTCGCCTGATCATCATCGGCAACGCACGCAGCCACGAGATCGAAGCGCTGATGGACGAAGAGATCAACACGATCCTTCACGACAAGATGAAGCCCTACCACGCCATCCAGACGATGGGCGACGCCTTCCCGGCAATCGGTATCGTCGCGGCCGTTCTCGGCGTCATCAAGGCCATGGCGCACATCAACGATTCGCCTGAAGTTCTCGGTCACCTGATCGGCTCGGCGCTCGTCGGTACCTTCCTCGGCATTCTGCTTTCCTACTGCGTATGCTCGCCGATCACCTCGCAGATCAAGATCGTGCGCTCCAAGCAGCACCGCCTCTACGTCATCGTCAAGCAGACGCTGCTTGCCTACATGAACGGCTCGGTTCCGCAGGTTGCTCTCGAATACGGCCGCAAGACGATCTCGGCCTACGAGCGTCCTTCTATCGACGCCGTCGAGCAGGAAATGATGAACCCCGGCGGTGAGAACAAGGCGGCCTAAACGGACATGAACGCTCAACTCCAGAAACCATTGATGGACGACGCGCTGCTCGCGAAGCTGACAGGCCGGCTGGGCGACAAGGCGACGGTGGAAAAGCTCTGCGCCGCCTTCGGCGACGTCTACCGGGTGTTTCTCCCCGATGTCATCAAGAGCGAGACCGACCTCGACGTGCAGGTCAACTATCTCGGCTGCCACGCCGGCTACAAGCACGACCTGGTCGCAGATCTCGGAGAGAGCGTCACGCTGGTCGACGGATCGCTTCGCAACTGGTCGCCCGACTTCACGCTGTCCTGCGGCAACGGTTTCGTCATCACGCTGATGGAGCATCTGCTCGGCGCATCACCCGAGACTGTCGAGCAGCCGGCGGACCGCCTGCTCTCGATCATCGAGCTGGAACTGGCCGTCACGGTGTTCGAAAAGATCGCCAACGTCCTGCGCTCGGCTGTCAACGCGCCTGGTGGCTTCGAGCCCAGCCTTGAGCTGCCGCACGCCGCCGAGACGCGGCCAAAGGCGCCGGACGACAAGCCGGATGAATTCGCAGCCGCGATCAACATGTCGATCACGCTGTCGGGTATCACATCGGAATTCTCGCTGATCGTTCCGCAGGCAGCGCTCTTGAAGACGACCGTTGTCGTGCCGCGCGCGAAGAACGCATCGGCCAATTCGTCGGAATGGACGGAGCAGATGAGCGAGCAGGTCCGCCGCTCGCAGGTGACGCTGGAAGCAAAAGTCCGCCTTCAGGAGCTGACGCTGCGCACGATCTCCAAGCTTGCGGCCGGCGACGTCATTCCCTTCCTCGACAGCGGTGACGTCCGCGTCGATGTCAGTGCCAACAGCAAAGAGCTCTATGTGTGCGAGTTGGGGCGCTCGGGCGAGAATTATACCGTCCGGGTGAAGGATACGATCAACTCGGATGACGACCTCATCCGCTACTTAATGAATTAACCGATTTCGGCCCCTGCCCCTCAAGGCAGGTTGAGGCAAGTTTCAACTGGAATAGTGATTTCATGGCGACGAAAAAAACAAAGAGCACCGATCTCGAGCAACCAGGCAACGAAGCCGAGCTTGATCAGGCTATCGATGACCTGCGTGGCGTTCTGAAGACCGACGCGGACGGCGGCATGCCCGATTTCGGCGGCGACGACCTCGACGCGTTTGGCGGCGGTACCGATCTGTCGGCCTTTGGTGGCGATCTGGAGACCGGCACCGACACCGACTTTGGTGGCGGCGATTTCGGCGGCTCCACGGACTTCGGCGGCATGTCCGATTTTGGCGACAGCTCGGCGACCCCTGGCGTCGCAGCCCCGCTCGGCAGCGCGATGCAGTCGAACATGGACCTGATCATGGACATCCCGATCGATGTTCAGATCATGCTCGGCAGCAGCCGCATGCAGGTCTCGGGCCTGATGAACCTGAACGAAGGCGCCACGATCGCGCTGGACAAGAAGATCGGCGAGCCGGTCGAAATCATGGTGAATGGCCGCAAGATCGCGCGCGGCGAGATCACCGTTCTCGAAAATGACGACACACGTTTTGGCGTAAAACTGATTGAAGTTTTAGGTACTAAGAAAGCCTGATCCCGCTGTAGGGACGGAGAGGTTAGACCATGATGGACTTTGACGATTTCGGCGGCGCTCTTGCCGAGAAACCGTTGACCCAGGCTGAGAAAGCAGCGGCCGTTCTCCTCGCGATGGGGAAAGGGGTTGCTGGCAGACTGTTGAAGTATTTCACGCAGGCCGAACTGCAGACGATTATCGGATCCGCGCAGGCTCTGCGCGCGATCCCGCCTGACGAGCTGCTCGGCCTCGTGGCCGAGTTCGAGGATCTGTTCACCGAAGGTGCAGGTCTGATGGACAACGCCAAGGCGATCGAAAGCATCCTCGAAGAAGGGCTGACGCCCGACGAAGTCGACAGCCTGCTTGGCCGCCGCACGGCGTTCCAGGCCTATGAAACCTCCATCTGGGACCGGCTGGGCGAAGGCGATCCCGCCTTCATCGGCAAGTTCCTGCTGCGCGAACACCCGCAGACGGTCGCCTACATCCTGTCCATGATGCCCTCTTCCTTCGGCGCCAAGGTGCTGATGCAGATCCCCGACGGCCGCCGCGCCGACATCATGAACCGTACCGTCAACCTGAAGTCCGTGAGCCCGAAGGCCGCGCAGATCATCGAAAAGCAGGTCATGACGCTGCTCGCCGAGATCGACGCCGAGAAGAATTCGATCGGCTCGACGAAGGTTGCCGAACTGATGAACGAGATGGACAAGCCGCAGGTCGACACCTTGCTGACGTCGCTCGAATCGATCAGCCGCGAATCGGTCAACAAGGTTCGTCCGAAGATCTTCCTGTTCGAAGACCTGATGATCATGCCGCAGCGCAGCCGCGTCATGCTGCTGAACGACATTTCCGCGGACATCCTGACCATGGCGCTGCGCGGCTCCTCTTCGGAGATGAAGGAAGCCGTTCTCGCCTCGATCAGCCCGCGTCAGCGCCGCATGATCGAATCCGACCTGCAGAGCGGCACGACGGGCATCAACCCGCGCGAGATCGCGATCGCACGCCGCGCCATTGCGCAGGAAGCGATTCGTTTGGCCAATTCCGGCCAGATCCAGCTCAAGGAAGGCGAAGCCGAAGGTGCGGCCGCCGCCTAAGCCGCTGTTACTGTGTACAGATAGGCCCGAGACGAACGCCGCGATTGATCGCGGCATTCCCGGGGACTACAAAAGCAAGGGTCGCGCGCTGGCGCGGCCTTTTCTTTTGAGTAGGAGTCGCGACCGTGGCGGACGACGACAAGGACAGTAAAACAGAAGCGCCTACCGCGAAAAAGCAAAGCGACGCGGCTGAGAAAGGCAATACCCCCTTCTCGCGCGAACTGCCCCTCTTCGCCACGGTTCTCGCCACCTACATCTATCTGATCTTCTTCCTGCCGAACGGGCTCAGCGCCGTCGGGGCATCTCTGAAGGATATTTTCGAGCAGCCGGACCAGTGGAAGATCGACACCGGGCCTGATGTCCTGTCGCTCTTCGTCCACCTCGGCTGGGTCTGCGCGCAGTTGCTCGCGCCGGCGATGATTCTCTTCATGGTGTTCGGCGTTGCCGCTTCGATCGGCCAGAACCTGCCGGTGCCAATTCTCGAGCGGATCAGGCCGCAATGGTCGCGCATATCGCCGGCCAAGGGCTGGTCGCGGCTCTTCAGTCTGCAGGGCCTCATCGAGTTCGGCAAATCGCTGACGAAGATTGTCATCGTCGGCGTCGTCATGGTGCTCATGCTGCGCAGCGACTACTTCGCGTCGATCGATGCGATATTTTCCGACCCGACGACGATCTTCACCCGCATGATGTCTGCCATGCAGAAGATCACGCTGGTGGTTTTGATCGCGACCGCGCTGGTGGCGATCGTCGACTTCTTCTGGACGCGCTATCACTGGTTCACCGAGCTGAAGATGTCGCGTCACGAAATCAAGGAAGAAAACAAGCAATCGCAGGGCGACCCATTCGTGAAGGGCCGCCAGCGCGCGCTGATGCGCGACCGCGCAAGGCGCCGCATGATCGCCAACGTGCCGCGCGCCACCATGGTCATCGCCAACCCGACCCACTTTGCCGTTGCGCTGCGCTATGTGCGCGAGGAAAACGACGCGCCGATCGTCGTTGCCAAGGGCCAGGACCTAATTGCGTTAAAAATCAGAGAGATCGCCGAGACGAACGGAATACCGGTTTTCGAAGATCCGCCGCTTGCGCGCTCCATGTTTGCGCAAGTCTCGGTGGATAGTGTCATCCCGTCAGTATTCTACAAGGCCGTCGCGGAACTCATTCATCGGGTGTACGCGGCGCAGGCCAAGAACAACCGGGTAAGATAAACGAATGAAAAAATGCCCCTACTCTGCCCAGCGCGAGAAGATTCTTGCCGAAGCAATCAGCCCGGTCGCCACCGAATTGCGGCTGCTGGACGCTTCGGACCTGATTTCGATCCTGCGATTTGAGTATTACGGCAATCTTTCAGACCTCGTTTCCTCGGCAGCCGAGATGTTCTTTCATCCCGGCACGGTCAATTTCGGCCATGGCGGCAGCTATACGCTGGAATGGGGCGGCAAGCCCGAGGTTGTCATCGACCTGGAGATCAAGCCGCGCGGCGTGACCGTCTACGCGCAGCTGACGCTCGCCGCCGAGCATGCCGGCATCGAGATCAACCACATCGCTTTCGAGAACCCTTCGGCGAATCCGCACGAAAACACGGCGTTTCTCGAGCACAGCCTCAACCAGGCGCGCTACAATGTGCCGCCGCTTCAGGCGCTCGCGAGCTAACTATTCCGCAGAAAGCATGCCTCAGCTGATGTAGCCGAGCCGGATTGCCTTGGCGATCGCCTGGATGCGGTTGACCGAATCCAGCTTGATCGTCGCCGAGCCGAGATAGGCGTTGACGGTGTGCACCGACAGGCCGAGCTTGTCGGCGATTTCTTCGCTGATGCGACCGTCGCCGGCGAGCTGCAAGCAGGCGATCTCGCGTTCGCTGAGCGCTTCGGCGGCGGCGACGCGACGCTCGTCGAGCGACAGTAGGTCGATCATCACCTGGCAGGCGCGGCCGTGCAGCTCGACGACCATCTCGTTCGGCGGATCGAGATCATCGCCGGTGAAGACGACGAAGCCATTGCCGATCGCGCCGAGGCGAACAGGGAAAGCAAGACCGGAGAACGGCACGAGGCCATCTGGAAGACGCACGACGAATGGCGCCATGCCGATGGCGCCGGGGAAGCTGCGATCATGGCTGCCGGCCCATGCGAGCGGCAGAAGCGACTTCTCGACGTGCTCGATCAGCGCGTCGCCATAGGCATCGACAAAGTTCTTGTGCAGCGAGGCATTGGCCGAACCCCAGTTCTCCAGCTCGCAGATCAGGCGCTGCTTGGCCGGGAGGCCGGAGCCGGACATGCGGTAGACCGCGAAGTTCTGCGCGTCGGCGAGCTTCTGCATGGCGACCAGACGCGGGAAGAGATCGGATCGGCTGCTGACCCTGTTGGCGCGCGTGGAGCGCGAGATGGTGTCGGAGCTGCTGATCGACCGGCCCGATGCATATGCCATGAGCGCGCCCTCCTTACACCAGGTTGTTTCTGACCGCGAAAGCGATGGCTTCGGAACGGGTCTTCGTCGCCGTCTTGCGCATGACGCTGGTAATGTAGTTGTTGATCGTGTTTCGCGAGATGCCGAGGATCATCGCGATTTCGTCGCTGGTCTTGCCTTCGGCGATCCAGAATAGACACTCGAGTTCGCGATCGGTCAGTTCGAAGTCGCGATCGGACTTGGTACCGCTGTACTGCAGCAGGCTGGTGTAATAGGCCGTGAGAAGGCCGACATCCCTGAGGCGCTCCTGCGAGAGGATGAAGCCATCGTCGAACAGGAACATCAGCGCCAGGCGCGAGCGCCCGATATTGAACATCAGCGAGCAATATTGGCGGCTTGCACCATCGGGAACGTCAGCTGTGTCAGGCAAGACGGCGAAATGCGGCTGGAAGAGCTGCATGCACTTCTCAAGCTCGGTGGCGCGACCGAAACCGCCCACGAACGCCTCTGCGAGATTGGTGACGAGATCGAATGGCCAATCGGACGAGACCACGAAATCGAGGCCGGCTTCCTGCAGCAAATCAGCGCGAGCCAGGAGATAGTGCGAAGCCCCCACGTAATCGGTCAGGATGCGCAGCCCCGGCTGCAACCTTCCCGTGCTCGCTATATCACACAGCTGGGCAATGAGTTCCGAGCGCGATGACAGGTTGGTCGCAGCAATCCCGACGAAGTTCCCTGTCCTCGTTTCGCTCTTGAGAGCTTGCAATATCTGCATGTCCATTGGCAATTCCTGAGGCTGAGAACCTATCACGAAAAAAGCTTGATCACGTCTGTCAGCAAAGAAATGCACCTTCCCCGCGAATCATCCAAGGTTACGTCAATGAAAGCAAATCACCATCTCCGAGTTCTGGGGATTTACTTTTGTCGCGAACTGTGCGGCGATTCGCACAAGGAATTCATCTCTTAGAAGTTATAGTAAGCTAAGATGATTCGAGGCCATATGGCAATACGATTCGCGTCAAACGCGAGTCATGCACCGTTTTCGTGCTTGCGATGTGCCAAAAAAGATAAGGGCCGGTTTCCCGGCCCTTTTGTTATGCGGCGTTGTCGACCGCCCATTTCCTGAGGATTTTCGCTGCGCGTTCCTCGTTGATCTCGACCATGCGGGCGAGCTTGCGCTCCGGCCCTTCCTTGACCCGGCGATTGAAGCTGCCGTCGTCGTCGCCGAGGCTGAGGAGATCTTCCGTGCTGTCGAAGCCGAAGTCCGAGCCGAAGCCGTCCATGAGGGCCCCGCCGCTGGCGTCGCCTGCCGGAGCGAAGTCCGGAAGTTCGAGGCCAGCGCTTTCGATCGAGGTGTCGCCAGCGATTGCGGCACCGCCACCGTTCATGCTGCGGACCATCGGACGGACACCCATCCAGATGACCAGGAAGGCGACGACCACGAAGGCGAGCGAGTTGATGATGCCGGCGAGGTTGCGGCTCAGCATGTCCATGACACGGACGCCGGAACCGGTTTCCTCAAGAAGCTGGTTTTCGAGGAAGTCCATGGCCGTGACGGTGACCACGTCGCCGCGATCGGTGCGGATGCCGGAAGCGGACGAAACAATCTTCTGCATCTCGGCGAGATAGGCATCGATCTTGGCCTGGTCGACAGGCTCGCCGACCATCTTGGCGATACGGCCCTTGTTGACCACGACAGCGATCGACAGCTTCTCGACCTTGTAGCTGTTACGCGTGGTCGCCGTGGTCTTGCTGTTGATCTCGTAGTTGGTCTGCTCTTCCTTCTTGTCGGACTTGTCCTGCGAGGCCGGTCCGCTCGAGCCACCAGACGGAGGAGCGGCCTGCGGCACGTTCTGCTGGACGGTGGTGGCGTTGTCGTTCGCCGTCTGCTGCGACTGGGCCGCTTCCTTCGTGGAACGCACGGAGCGCTCGACCTTGGATTCCGGATCGTAGACGGTTTCCTGGATCTGCTGGGCGTCCGTGTTCAGGTCGGCGGTGACGCTGGAACGGAAGTTGTCCATCCCCAGGAACGGGGCAAGCGCCTTGTCGATGTTGGATTCGATCTCGGACTGAACGTTCTGGACGATGCCGAGCGAGCGGTTGAGGTTGCTGTTGCTGGCCTCGTCGCCGGAGGCGAGCAGCTGGCCGGCGGAATCGAGAATGGTCACGTCACCGACATCGAGCCCCGGCACGGCCGAGGCGACGAGGTGACGGATGGAGCTTGCCGCGGCGCGGCCGGTCGAGGCACTCGCTCGAAGCATGACGGATGCCGTCGGCTTCTGCTCGGCGCGGCGGAAATTGCCGACCTCGGGCATGACGATGTGAACGCGTGCCGCCGATACGCCGGAGATCGATTGGATCGTGCGGCCAATCTCACCTTCCAGCGCGCGAACGCGGGTGACTTCCTGCATGAAGGAGGTCAGGCCGAGCGAGCCGACCTTGTCGAAGAGTTCGTAACCGGCATTGTTGCTGTTGGGCAGGCCCTTTTCGGCGAGCAGCAGACGCGACTTGCCGGTCATGCCGGCAGGCACGGTGATGCTCGAACCGTCGGAGCCGACCTGGAACGCAATGTTCGATTCTGCGAGCGCAATGCTGATCTGGTTCAAATCGGACGAATCAAGCCCGACATAGAGCGTTTCCTGAGCGGGTTTATTCACCAATAGAGCGGCGCCGAGAATAAGCGCCACGGAAACCACCCCGATGCCGGCCAACGCCAGCAGGCGATTCCGCCCAAGGGAACTGAAGTTCCTAATAACCGGAAGTAATTGATTTAACAGATTCATTCTGTTCTCGCACGATCTTTACAGACAAAGCAGGCCTATCGCCTAATTTGACCTATAGAAGCCGAAACTTGTGCGAGCGTTTCGTATTGACGTTTAAGTAAGAGGGCCGGCCAGAGCTTTCCCGATTGGCCTGAAGCCAACCAGGAAAGGCTCTAGAAGAAATCGAAGTCGCCGGCTGCCTTGTTGATCGGCTGGGAATGACCATGGCGCATGCCGCCGCCACCCAGCGCGCGCTGCATCTCGCTGAGCTTGACGAGGCTGAGCGCGGTTGCGACGTCGACCATCCATTCATTGGAGATCTCGCCTGTTATCGTGTCGATGAACTCGGCGATCCCTCGCGCCTTCTGCACGGCAAGGTCGATCCCCTGCAGGACCTTCATGCTCTCAGGGGCGTTCAGCAGATTCTCGCCGCCGATTTCCAGAAGCTGAGGCTCGATCCGTTCAATCAGATAGGCGACATCGTGCAGTTCCGACACGACCCGCATCAGGATATCGGGCAGTGCTTCGACCGGCGACGGCTGATCCGCCTGCGCATTCACATTCATTAGGACCTCGGCTCAGAAGAATTCGATACTGGTTTCAACTGGCTTCTGCGGAGCAACCGGACGCTGTTCGAGAGCGACGGTCTTCTGGGTTTCGGCACCTGTGAGCGGGTACTGTCGAGCGCGACCGGAGACCGGCCAGAACTCGAGTTTGCGCCCGTGGTCGCCGCCGGTGCTTGAACCGACGATGGGGATGCCTTCATCCTTCAGAAACTGCGTGGCAAAAGCGGCATTCTGTTCCCCGACATTCGAGAATGTCGAGATCGTCTTCGCTCCTCCGAAGATCTTGGCTTCCAGGCGGTCGCGACGCGCGCCCTGCTTCAAGAGACCGTTGATCAGCAGTTCCATGAGATGCACGCCATAGCGCGTGGCATCTCCCCCCGTCATAGGCGTCGTGGCGTTGCCCGGCAGAAGGAAGTGGTTCATCCCTCCCACGCCGGCCACAGGATCCCGTAGGCATGCAGCCACACACGAGCCAAGAATGGTCGTTAAGACCGCGTTCGGATCATTCAGGACCTTCCATTCGCCCTGAATGATATGAACACGGCGGGCCGCAACCTCGATCGTCATTTCAATGCTCCAAATACGGCCTCGATGGCCGCCTTCATCTTTTCGATGGTGAAGGGCTTGGCCAGAACGTTGTTGGCGCCGAGTGCTGCCGCCTTGGTGACCAGCGCGCGATCGCCCTGCGCGGTGAGGATGATGAACGCCGCCTTCTTGGTCGTCGGATTGCTGCGAACGGCCTGCAAGAAGCCGAGACCGTCCATGTTGGGCATGTTGAAGTCGGAGATGACCAGGTGATGCGGCTGCTGGGCCATGATCTTCATGCCCTGCACGCCATCGCCGGCGGCGGTGATCTGCTTGAAGCCGAGCTGGGTCAGCGCGTCGCTGAGCAGCAGGCGGCTGGTGACCTGATCGTCAACGATCAGAACTTTGATTTTCTCTGCGAGTGACATTAGTCAGTTCCTTCCTTACGGGCGGTCATCTTCAAGATTTCTTCGCCAATGGCGTTGAGTGGCAGCTGTTGTTCGACAGCCCCGAGTTCGAAAGCTACCCTCGGCATCCCGTAGACCACCGAGGTCTTTTCGTTCTGTCCGAGGGTACGGGCGCCTGCATGGCGCATTTTCAGGAGACCGGCGGCGCCGTCGCGGCCCATTCCGGTCAGGATCACGCCGACAGCATTGCGACCCGCAAGCTCGGCGACCGAATCAAAGAGAACATCGACCGAGGGGCGATGGCCGTTTACCGGCTCGCGCTCGACAAGGCGGCAGCAGGGCGCCGATGGATTGACCACCTGCAAGTGCCGCTCGCCGCCGGGTGCCAGATAGATCTTGCCGATCTCGAGCCGCGCGCCATCCGTCGCTTCCTGCACGACAGGAGCGCAGAGGCGGTTCAGCCGCTCCGCGAAGCTCTTGGTGAAGGTCGACGGCATGTGCTGCGTAATCACGGTCGGCGGGCAGTTGGCCGGGAATTTCTGCAGCACGGTGATCAGCGCTTCCACGCCACCGGTCGAGGAGCCGATCGCGACCACCTTGCGGCCGACGCGATAATCGGCAACCGCGGGCGGCGGTGTTACGGGCTGCGGGGCCATGATCGGGCGGCGCTGCGAGCGGGCGGCGGCCTTTACCTTTTCGGCGAGGTCGGCGAAGGGGCGCATGTCGCCCGGCTGCGGCTTGCTCACGCAATCGAACGCGCCGATCTCCAATGCCGCCAATGTGGCGTTGGTGCCGCGATGCGTCAGCGTCGACACCATTATGACGGGCATCGGGCGAAGACGCATGATCTTCTCGAGAAAATCGAGGCCGTTCATGTTCGGCATCTCGATATCGAGCGTCACGACATCCGGATTGAGCTTCTTGATCGCCTCGCGCGCTTCCATGGCGTCGCCGGCCTGGCCGATGACATCGACGTCAGGATCGGACTGCAGCACGGCGGTGATGAGACCGCGCATGGTGGGAGAATCGTCAACAACGAGAACACGTGCCGCCATGCTCATCCCTTCCTCCCAAAGCCTTTGGTCGTATAGCGGTATGTGGTGATACCGATATTGTCGAAGACATGCTTGGAATCACCGGACACCCGCTCGGAATGGCCGATATAGAGATGACCGCCCTCGGGCATGAGCTCGGCGAAGCGCGACCAGATCTTCATCTGGGTCGGCTCGTCGAAATAGATCACGACGTTGCGGCAGAAGATGATGTCGAACTTGCCCTTGAACGGCCACTGGGCCATCAGGTTGAGCTCGTTATAGGTGATCAGCCGCTTGACGCGATCATCGACCTGGAACTTGCGGCGCCCGTCGATATTGACCTCGCTGAACCACTGCTTGCGCATGGCGGGCGAAACGGTTTCGAGCGCGTTTTCGTCGTAGGCGCCGGCGCGGGCGATGGCGAGGATCTTCGGATCGATATCGGTAGCGAGGATCTTGAAATCGTAATCGGCAATATTCGGCATCATCGACAGCACTGTCAGCGCGATCGAATAGGGCTCCTGGCCATCCGACGAGGCCGCGGACCAGATGCGGACGCGACCGCCCGACTTGGCACGCTGCAACAGTTCCGGCAGCACGTGATCGCGCATATGCTCGAAATGATGGTTTTCACGGAAGAAGCGCGTGAAATTGGTCGTCAGATGCGACAGCATTTCGCGGCGCGGCCCAGCGCCCGCCTGCGAAGACACCAGCGAACAGTATTCTCGGAAGCCGGAGAGACCGAGATTGCGAATGTGCTTCGAAAGACGCGAATAGACCAGCGATGCCTTGGTCTCGTTGAGGAAGATGCCCGCATCCGAGTAGATCATCGCGGCGATTTCCGTGAGGTCGCGGCGCGTCAGCGGGTATTCGCCGCTCGCCAGAACCTCGTCGGGGCTCCCCGGTCTTACATCTTTTGCACTCAAGACACTCATGCAGCTTCGCTTTCCGCGTCAGGGAATATGGCTTCCAGTTCCAACAGGCAGATCAGACGTTTTTCGATCGCCATGATCCCGCGCGCGAACTGACGCTGCAGTTCGGACGCGATCTCGGGCGTTGGCTGTACGTTGTCTTCACTAACAGTCAGTATATCCGACACCGCATCTACAAGCAGACCAACTACTTTTCGGTGAACTTGGGCGACAATAATGACATGGCGCTGCGTCGGCTCGGTCGGCTTCATGCCGAGACGGGCCGATAGATCGATGATCGGCAACACGGCGCCACGCAGGTTGATGACCCCTTTCATGTAGGAAGGCGAGTGCGGCATGGCCGTTGCCGGCGTCCAGCCGCGGATCTCGCGAACCGACATGACATTGACGCAAAACTCCTGATCGCCGACGCGGAACGCGATCAGCTCGCGGTGCCCTTCGCTCAGATTTTTCACGATATAGGACATAACTTAACCCGCCGCCGCCAGGGATACTTCCTGTCTCAGCGCCTGGCCGCGCGAAGCGCCCACGACTGCGTCGACATCGAGAATGAGCGCGACACGACCGTCGCCCAGGATGGTTGCCGCGGCAATGCCCGGAACGTGGGTGTAGTTCGCCTCAAGGCTCTTGATGACGACCTGACGCTGACCCTGGATCGCATCGACCATGAGCGCGCGCTGACCGCCGCCTTCAGATTCGACGAGCAGGGCAACACCTTCGACCGGATTGGCCTGGGTTGCGCGGAAGTTCAGGATGCGACCGACATCGACCAGCGGGCAGAAGGAGTTGCGGATCGAGATCAGGCGATGGCTGGCACCGAAGGAGTGGATGGCCGAAGCCTCCGGCTGCAGCGTTTCGACGATTGCCGTCAGCGGAACCACCAGCGTCTGGCCAGCGACCGTGACGACCATGCCGTCGAGAACGGCGAGCGTCAGCGGCAGGCTCATGGTGAAGACGGAGCCCTGGCCCGGCTTCGATGTGATGCTGATGCGACCACCGAGCGCCTGGATCGAACGCTTGACGACGTCCATGCCGACGCCGCGACCGGAGATGTCCGAGATCTGGTCTGCGGTCGAGAAGCCCGGCGCGAAGATCAGGTTGTCGATCTCCTCGTCGGACAGGTTGGCGTCCGGCGAGATCAGGTCATTGTCGATTGCCTTCTGCTTGACGCGTTCGCGGTTGATGCCGCCGCCGTCGTCCTGCAGTTCGATCAGGATGCGACCCGAACGATGCTTCGCGGTGAGCTTGATCGTACCCTCAGGATCCTTGCCGGCGGCAGTGCGCTTTTCAGGGCTTTCAATGCCATGGTCGACGGCATTGCGGATCATGTGCGTCAGCGGCTCGGCAATCTTGTCGATAACCGTCTTGTCGACTTCGGTGTTTTCACCTTCGGTGACGAGGCGGATCGACTTGCCGACCATGTCGGCGACTTCGCGGACGATACGCGACATGCGCTGGAAGACCGGCTTCACCGGCTGCGCGCGGATCGCCATCACCGAATCCTGGATCTCGCGGGTGAGCTGCTGCAGCTCCTCGAGGCCCATGTTGATCGAGGACGTGCCGGTCGTGTCGTTTTCGATAACGCTCTGGGAGAGCATCGCCTGGTTGATGACGAGCTCGCCGACGAGGTTGATCAGACGGTCGACGCGATCGAGATCGACGCGGATGGTCTGGCCGGCGCTGTTGGCGGCGGCATTGTTCTGGGCGGCGGCGGCAGCAGCAGCGTTGGCTGCAGCGGCCGATTCCTTCTTTTCGACGCGGGCAGCGGCGGACGCGATCTGCGTCACGTTCGAAGCCGTTTCGGCAGCAGCTACAGCAGCAACTGCATCGTTCTTTTCAGCAGCCGGAGCTTCCGGGCCGTCATCCAGCGCCGAAAGGTCGAAGGGCACGGGCACCATCGGCAGTTCCTCGGCCGGAGCGGCTTCGGTTTCGGCGGCGACGGTCGTGATGGTCAGCTCGCAATCCCACTCGGCGAATTCGAAGACCGCGCGGATCGCTTCTTCGCCCTTGTCGGTCTTGAGCGTGATGTTCCAGTAGAAATAGGCGGCTTCGGGATCGAGCTCGTCGACACCCGGCAGCGCATCCATGTTGCAATAGATGCTCATCTCGCCGAGGCGGCTCAGGTCGCGCAACAGCAGTGTCGCGTCGTTGCCCTTGGAATAGAGCTCGAAGCGCGGCTTGAAGGTGATCTCGAAGGTCTCGTCGTCGCTGAAGTCGTCGAACGAGAACGGGATCGGCTCGAAGCCGCTCTCGTCGGTCGGCTTGACGGGTGCTGCGGCAACCGGCGCCGGGGCGGCTGCAGGCGCTTCGGAAGCGGCTGACGGCGATGGGAGTTCGCCGTTGGCAAGCGCTTCCAGCTCCTTGACGAGGCCACGGCTGCGGCTTTCGTCGACGCTGCCGCCGTCACGGGCGGCATTGGTCAGGTCCGCGAGCACGTCGGCCGACTTGAGCATGACCTTCAGGACGTCCTGGGTCGGCTCTAGCTTGTTGGAACGAACGCAATCAAGTGTGGTCTCGAACACATGGGCGAAGGCGACGAGATCGTCCAGACCGAAGGCGCCAGCGCCGCCCTTGATCGAGTGAACGGCGCGAAATACCGCGTTGACGGTTTCCGGATCACGATCGCCATCATTCATTTTCAGAAGACCGGATTCCAGTTCCGCGAGCTGTTCCTCGCATTCCTGGAAAAAGATCTCTTTGATTTCGTTCATATCCATAAAAGAAATTCCTGAGTTTAAGCGGTTACGCGCTCAATGGCATCGATCAGCTTGGCAGGGTCGAATGGCTTGACGATCCAGCCGGTGGCGCCGGCCTGGCGTGCACGATTCTTCTTCTCGGCATCGCTTTCGGTCGTCAGGACCAGGATCGGAATGGCGCGGTACTTGTCGTTGCGGCGAACGCCTTCGATGAAGCCGAAGCCATCGAGACGCGGCATGTTGATGTCGGTGACGATGACGTCGGGGTGGGATGTCTCCAGAACCTCGAGACCTTCGACGCCGTCTTCAGCCTGGATCGTCTCGAAGCCCGCATTGTTGAGCGTCACGAGAAGCATGTTACGGATCGTCCGTGAATCATCCACGGTCAGCACTCTTTTCTTCATTACTAAATCTCCTTGGCGAGCAGCGGGTGAACATCCACACCGATCAGCTGCATGGTTTTCTGAAACGCGTCCGAAACCTTGGTGAAGGTGAACGCATGCTTGTCTTGATCCCAGGTCTTGGCGGCGGACATCAGCACCTGCGCGCCGAGGGCGCCGATGCGCTCGACGGCCGATGCATCGATCGACACGGCGCTGCCGCGCATCGACAGGAACTTGTCGCGCAGAGCCGACGCTTCATTGAGGTCAATGGTCGCCGCCAGATTCAGCGTCTTCCCACTCTTTTTTGCTGCCATCAGACTTTTCCTATCTGCTGATTGGCGCCCAACGAATGTGAGCCGCCGTCATAATTCAGTGCTTCAGTAAGCATTTCGTCCGCCTCCGAGACTTGCGAGCGGAGGGTTGAAATCAAATGCTGCGTCGCTTTCCTCGACAGCCCGGCGGGCGGGCTGGACATCGACAGCGCGAACGGGGCGACGCTCGGCCGCCTCGGCGCGATTGCGGGCGATGCGGAATTCGCGGACCGTGCGGCCAAGCTCGACGATGACGGTATGGAGATCGTCGGCGCCATCGGCTGCATGCGATGCGGCGCCGGCGCTTTCAGCCACGCGCGCGCCAAGGCCCTTGACGTCGGTGGTTACCGCGTCGAGCACGGAGGCGTTGTCGCTGGTCTGGCTGGCGACCGAGGCGATGGCGGCGTTGATATCGGTGACCTGGCGCACGATGCTGCCGATCGAATCCTGCGTACGGCCGACCATCTGCACGCCGGCATCCACCTGCGACTTGGTGGTGGTGACCAGCGTCTTGATTTCGCGAGCGGCATCGGCCGAGCGTTGCGCCAGCGCGCGGACTTCCTGCGCGACGACGGCAAAGCCGCGGCCGGAATCGCCGGCGCGGGCGGCTTCGATGCCGGCATTGAGCGCCAAAAGGTTGGTCTGGAAGGCGATTTCGTCGATGGCGCCGATGATCTGGCCGATGCGTTCAGCTGACTGCTCGATATCGGCCATGGCGGAGATGGCGCGGCCAACGACCTCACCGCTTGCTTCGGCCGCCGCGCGCGTCGATGCGGCTGCGTCCTCGGCAGCGCGGCTGCCAGCGACGCTGCGCCGGACGTTTTCGGAGAGATCAGCGAGTGTGGCGGCCGACGCCAGCAGCTGCTCGGCGTGACCAGAGGCGTGGCCGGAGAGATTGCGAGCGGACTGGCCAAGCACCTGCACCGATGCCTCGGCCTTCAAGGTGCGTTCGCTGATCGCGCCGAACTCGGTCTGCAGCGCTTCCAGCGCGCCGTTCAGCGCCAGGGCGACATCATTGTGCGGACCGTCCTCGGTAACCACGGCGCGGGCCGTCAGGTCGCGGGCGGCCAGACCTTCGATGACGTCAGAGAATACGCGGGCTACTTCGGCCTTGTCGCTGTTTCGCTGGTCGGCGATCTGGCGCTGCTGCGAGGCGCGCAGGGAATTGAAGCGCAGCGACACGGCGATCTCGACATCGACCATAACGAGGCGGATGAGCGCGGTCATGAGATCGGCGATCTCGCGCTTGCGGCGCTTGACGCTTGGCAGGAAGGAGGAGCCGGCGAGCTCATCGGCGAGGCCGGCAATGACATGTTCGAGGACGACGCCGTGGCCGGCGACATGCCAGCGAGGGTCCAGTCCCATCTTGCCTTCGGAATCCGACAGGACCTTGACGCGCTCGGCGTAGAGGCTGTCGAAGCGCGCATCGGTCAGCACATCCCAGTGCGACGTCTGCAGATCATGAAGCCGATCGACCTGACGCTCGCTCTCGAAATTGCGGGCGGCATCGGGGAAAGACTGGAAACGCTGAAAAAGATCACGAAGGCCTGAGGTCAGGTGCTGCTGAAGCGCCGGGCGGTAGCGGCGCACCATCTCGCACTGCTCGGCATCGAGGCCGGCAAAGCGCAGGCGGTCACGCAGGCTGCCCGCCTGTGCTCCACGATCCTGATCCGATGGCATATTCTGCCCCACGCCTGTCCCCAACCAATGCCCGGGCCTATTGCCCGAAGAGAAATCAAGCCTCCTGACATCGACACGGATAACGATCGGACCTGACGCGGGCTAACGCCGGCGCTCAGACCTGTCGCGATCAGTGCGGACTATCTTAGAGCTACTTGAGAAATCGATACCGGATTAAGCCGGTACGGCGGTTCGGCGTCATGCCTGCTAGGAACGCTACAATTTTCCCATTCCGACGTGTATTGCAATGTTTATGGTTAATTCCTTGCCTGAAGGTTAATACCCATTTTATGAATGTCGGCTTTCGGAGCAACGCGAATAACCATCCATGAAATACTGGTGTGACGTTGCGCCGCTGCTACAAGTTCGAAGCAAGCTTCGTGTTATATCCCCGGCAAATCACGACATGACGTCATAGGGATTGAGCAATGATTGTTCTGGGTTTGGGTGCATGTTTTCTTGCTGTGTCTGTTCTCACAGCCGTCGCACTTCTTGACCGTATTGAAGCGGGCCGCGTTGCCCTGCCTCTGCGGGTGCTTTGAATTCCCGTCATAAAACAACAGTAATGGGCGTGTTTAACCACTGAGCCGGCGAAGCGTTGCGCATCGGCCGGAGGTGGTTTGTCCAGCTTACGGAATCAGACGCATGTCCCCACGCCTCGGTATCCTCATCATTATCGGCGTGACGCTTTGGCGCATCGTCACCTTGCACTTCGACACGACGGATCTGTTCGTCGATGAGGCGCAATATTGGTTCTGGTCGCAGAATCTCGACTTCGGCTATTATTCGAAGCCGCCGATGATCGCCTGGGTGATCCGCGCGATGACCGAGCTTTCGGGATCGACCGCGATCTTCTGGATCCGGCTTTGCGGTCCCCTTATTCACATGGCGACCGCTTTCGTGCTGATGAGGATCGCCAAGCGCTTCGTCAGCCCGGAGATCGAGGGCTGGACGGGTGTGACCTACATCACGCCGCCCGGCGTCGCACTGTCTTCCGTCTTCTTCTCGACCGACGTCATTCTGCTCTTCTTCCTGGCTGTCGCGCTGTTTGCCTATTTCGGCCTGACCCGCCAGCGCTCGATCGCCCTGGCGTTGCTGATGGGCGTGGCCTTCGGCTGCGCCTTCCTGTCGAAATACGCCATCCTGTTCGTCGTCCCCGGCGGCCTGATCGCCTTGCTGCTTCTTCCGATGGCGCGGATCGGCTGGCGCGACTTCTTCATTTCGGCGGTGACGGCCGTCGTGGTGGCAGCGCCGAACCTCTGGTGGAATGCGACCCACGACGCCACGACGATCAAGCACACGACCAGCATCGCCCACTGGAGCGGGCTGAGCCTCAATATCGGGCACGGGATCGAGTTCTTCGCCGCGCAGTTCGGCGTTGTCGGCCCGATCGTGTTCTTCGCGATCCTCTGGGCGGTCTACCGGGCTTTGAGAGGGCAAGGCAGCCCGATCGAGAAATTGCTGATCTGGCTCTCCGTGCCTGTCGTGCTGCTGATCACCTTCCAGGCGCTGATCGCCAAGGCCTACGCCAACTGGGCGGTGACGGCTTATGTCGCCGGCACGATCCTCGCCGTCTGGCTGCTTCATCGGGTCTGGCCCAAGGGGCTTCGCGTGTCGTTCGCGATCAACGGCACGGCCAGCCTGCTCTTCCCGCTCGCCGCCATCTTCGCGCACCAGCTGGTGCTGCCGAATGGAAACGAGGTGATGAAGCGCTATCTCGGCCGCAGCGCTGTCAGCCGCGAAGCCGGCGATCTGGCGAGACAGGCGGGTACCGCGATCATCGTCAGCGACAGCCGCGATATCCTGGCGGACATGTACCATACGCTCAGAAACGAACCCTTGAAGATCTATGCGCGGCCGCCGGCGGAAGCACCCGACAACTATTATGAGCAGACCTTTGCGCTGCCCAACACTGTCCGCGACGACGTTTTGTTCGTGACCACGCAGCCCTTCGAGTGCGCGGAGACGCCGCAGACCATCAAGTCATGGCAGCCGAGCGAAGGTTATTATCGCGGAAATATGATCTACGCCTACAAGGTGAAGGCCAGCTGCCTGGCAGCGGGCAAATAGCGTATCATTCGCTTGCGGACCGCAGGCAGATGCAGGTGCCCTTGCCTTCGACCTCGATGAAGGCAACGCCGCCGTTTTCGAAGGCTAACCGCAGTTGCGCTTCGGTGGCGCGGTGCAGCTCGTGATGCTTGCCTTCATAGTCGCGGATCGTGCTGCGGGAGACGGCGGCATGGTCGGCAAGGTCGACCTGCGTCCAATCCAGCAGACCCCTGGCCGCGCGGCACAAAGCGGGGGTGAGAATTGTTTCCTTCGCGCCTTGACCCATAGTGTCAAACCACCCATATTGGTTGATATTAGCCATATATGTCATAATTTAATCAGGATTTCCAGTCGGGGAGACCGCGTATGCCGCACGATACACCTTTGATTTCGACAATCGTCGGGGGTCTCGTGCTTGCGTTCATCCTCGGGGCTTTCGCCAACCGGCTGAAACTGCCGCCCCTGGTCGGCTACCTCATCGCCGGTATTCTGGTGGGACCGCACACACCGGGCTATGTGGCGGATCAGAACCTCGCGCCCGAGCTTGCCGAGATCGGCGTCATCCTGCTGATGTTCGGCGTCGGCCTGCACTTCTCCCTGAAAGACCTTCTCTCCGTGCGCGGGATCGCGGTGCCGGGCGCCATCGTGCAGATCGGCTTCGCCACCCTGCTCGGCTGGGGCCTGGGCGCGCTGATGGGATGGCCGACGGGCGGGAGCCTCGTCTTCGGGCTCGCTCTTTCCGTCGCGTCGACCGTCGTGCTCCTGAAGGCTTTGCAGGAGCGGCGGCTCGTCGAGACGGAGCGCGGCAAGATCGCGGTCGGCTGGCTGATCGTTGAAGACCTTGCCATGGTGCTGGCGCTCGTCCTCATTCCGGCAGCCGCCAGCATCGGCAGCGGCCACGGAACCGTCGAGCCGCTGTCGGCCGCAGTGAACCGCATATTCGGGCTCGACATGGGCATCGGCGGCATCATCGGCATGACGCTGGTCAAGGTGGCACTCTTTGTCGGCGTGATGCTGATCTTCGGCCGGCGCATCATTCCCTGGACGATGCACCGCATCGCCCACACAGGGTCTCGCGAATTGTTCCGGCTCGGCGTTCTGGCGATCGCGCTCGGCGTCGCCTTCGGCGCCTCGAAGCTCTTCGGCGTGTCGCTGGCGCTCGGCGCCTTCTTCGCCGGCATGGTTCTCGCCGAGAGCGAGCTCAGCCATCGGGCGGCGCAGGAAAGCCTGCCACTTCGCGACGCCTTCGCGGTGCTGTTCTTCGTTTCCGTCGGCATGCTGTTTGATCCGAACATCCTGATCGAAAAGCCGATCCCGCTGATCGCCACCATCTTCATCATCGTCATCGGCAAGTCGGTCGCCGCCTTCCTCATCGTACAATTGTTCCGCAAGCCCGTGGGAACGGCGCTGACGATTTCGGCAAGCCTTGGTCAGATCGGTGAATTCTCCTTCATTCTCGCAGCCCTTGGCGTCGATCTCGGACTACTGCCGGAAGAAGGCCGCGACCTGATCCTTGCCGGCGCCATCATATCGATTATCCTCAACCCGCTTCTCTTCTATGCCTGCGAAAAGCTGCGGCCGCTGCTGGAGCCGAAGCGCGAGGCCCCCCAGCCTGAGCCGGCCACGGAGACAACGACCGAAGTTGTGGAAGAGCAGCCGGTCGTGGTGGACGAAGTGCATGCGACCAAGCTTTCGGGCCACGCCATTCTCGTCGGCTACGGCCGGGTCGGCAGCATTGTCGGGCAGAACCTGAAATCCTCGGGCACGCCCTTCCTCGTCATCGAGGATTCCGACCACCGGATCGCGGCACTTCGCGACCAGGGCATCGAAGTGATCGGCGGTAACGCGGTCACGCGCGAGGTGCTGGATCTCGCCAATCTCAAGGGTGCGCGAAGCCTGGTCATCGCCATTCCCAACGCATTCGAGGCTTGCCGCGTGGCCGAACAGGGGCGCGAGGTCAATCCCGGCGTGCTGATCGTGGCGCGTGCGCATTCCGACGCCGAGGTCGAGGAACTTAAGCAATATGGTGCTGATACTGTCATCATGGGCGAGCGCGAAATCGCCATGGGCATGCTTGACCGTCTTTCTCAAGTGCATCATGACAGTTCACCCTATGAAGTCGAGACCGAGGCTGGTATAAGCGCGGCCGAGGAAACGCCTTCTCCCGAGAAGCAATGAGAGAACTTTGCGCCGTTGAGCCGGTTCGAGATTGAAAATCCGCAGGACGACCAGATGAGGTTCGATACGCGCCGCATGACCGGTCGCGTTGCCGTCTCGCTGGCTGTCGCGATCTTCGCCTATCTCGGCCTGTTGTTCGGCGGCAATCTCGTGCTAGGCCCCACGCGCGGGCCCAACAACGCATTCTCTTCGTCGAGCAAGGATAGCCAGCCACTGCAGCTGAGTGCACGCGACGTCGTGCGCGGCGTGCTGGCGGCTGATCGCAAGGTCGCGCAGAAATACGCGAGCTATGCTTCCGGCGACGCGGCTACCGCCGACCTGCAAGTTTTCGAGCGCCTGTCGCTCGGCTTCATCAAGCTTTCGCAATCGACTTCGCCCGCGTTTTACGCGGCTGACGCGAAGCCCTACGATTCGCATGGCCCGCCCGCTTTCGCGGCCTGACGACACGCGCCTCGGCGCCTCCCATTGCATTTACGACACGCCTGCCTGCGCCTGAAGCGCAGGTTCCAGCGTTATCAAGGATAGACAACACAATGCGCACCTCACCATGGCTGGTGGCCACCTATACGGTGATCATTCTCCTCGGCATTCTGATCGCACTGCCGAATGCCCTGCCGCAATCCACATTGCAGCGCCTTCCCTCGTGGCTCCCGCACCAGCAGGTCTCGCTCGGCCTCGACCTTCGCGGCGGCTCGCACCTCGTTCTAGAAGTCGATGAAGCCGACCTGACGCGCGAGCGCCTGCAGTCGCTTCTGCAGGACGCGCGCCGCGTGCTGCGTGAAAAGAACATCCAGCCGAAGTCGGTCGTTCGCAACCAGAACCAGATCGTCGTGACGCTGAACGACCAGGCGCAGACCGATGAAGCGGTCACGCAGCTGCGCACGCTGGGCAACACGATCGCAACAGGCATTTCCGCCGGCCAGTCGGACCTTTCGGTCACGACCAGCGGCGGCAACATCATCGTTGCCTTCTCGGCCGCCGGTATCTCCAGCAACGTCGACAGCGCCGTCCAGCAGAGCCTTGAAGTCATTCGCCAGCGCGTCGACCAGGTCGGCGTCGCCGAACCGACGATCCAGCGTATCGGCGGCAACCGCGTTCTCGTGCAGCTTCCGGGCGCACAGGATCCGACCCGCCTTCGCCAGCTCCTCGGCTCGACCGCCAAGATGTCCTTCCACATGCTCGCGCCGAACAATGCTCCCGGCCCCGGCGTGACGATGCTGAAGGACGATGAAGGCAACACCTATCCGGTTCTCGACCGCGTCGAGATCTCCGGTGACCGTCTTTCCGACGCTCGCGTCAGCTTCGACCAGAGCCAGCAGCCCGTCGTCAGCTTCCGCTTCGACAGCGCCGGCGCGACCCGCTTCGCCGACATCACCCGCCAGAACGTCGGCAATCCCTTCGCGATCGTTCTCGACGACAAGGTGCTGAGCGCGCCTGTCATCCGTGAGCCAATCACCGGCGGTTCCGGCCAGATCTCCGGCAACTTCTCGACCGATACGGCCAACACGCTTGCCGCCATGCTGCGCGCCGGCGCCCTGCCCGCCAAGCTCACCGTCATCGAAGAACGCACTGTTGGTGCCGACCTCGGCGCTGATGCGATCCAGATGGGCATCTATTCCGGTCTCGTCGGTTTCGTCCTCGTCGCGGCCTTCATCTTCCTGCTCTATGGAACCTGGGGCATTCTCGCCAACGTCGCGCTTCTGATCCACACGATCCTGACCTTCTCGGCACTGACGCTTGTCGGCGCCACGCTGACGCTGCCCGGCATCGCCGGCGTCGTGCTCGGCATTGGTCTTGCGGTTGACGCCAACGTTCTGATCAACGAGCGCATCCGTGAAGAAACCCGCAAGGGCAAGGGCTCGTTCGCGGCCATCGACACCGGCTTCCGCCGCGCTTACTCGACCATTATCGATGGCAACATGACGGCGCTGATCGCCGCCGCCATCCTGTTCTGGTTCGGCACCGGCCCGGTTCGCGGCTTCGCCGTCACCATGGCGCTCGGCCTGATCATCTCGATGTTCACCTCGGTCGCGTTCGTTCGCGTTTCGATGATCGAGATCACCCGCCGCTTCAAGCTGAAGACCATCAACATCAAGCCGCTGCTGCCGGTCTTCTACCCCTACGACAAGCACATCCAGTTCATGAAGGCACGCTTCTTCGGCGTGACCGTCTCCGCGCTGCTGTCGGCCGCATCGGTCGTGCTCTTCTTCCATCCTGGCCTCAACTACGGCGTCGACTTCCGTGGTGGTATCCAGATGTCGGTGAAGACGCAGGAAGCAGCCGATCTCGCCAAGTTCCGCGAAGGCCTGAACAGCCTCGGCCTCGGCGAAGTCTCGCTGCAGTCCTATGGCGACAACAACACCATGGCCGTTCGCGCTCAGCGCCAGGACGGCGGTGAAGAGGCGCAGACGGCTGCCGTCACCAAGCTGAAGGACGAGATCGTCAAGATCGATCCGTCGGCAACCGTGACCGGCACCGACGTCATCGGTCCGAAGGTCAGCGGCGAGCTTGCATGGGCGGGTATCCTGTCCGTCGTGATCGCCAGCCTCGCGATGCTGCTCTACATCTGGTATCGCTTCGAATGGCCGTTCGCGGTCGGCGCCATCGTCACGCTCATTCTCGACGTGACGAAGTGCATCGGCTTCTTTGCTCTCACCGGGCTCGACTTCAACCTGACCGCCATCGCGGCTATCCTGACGCTGGTCGGCTACTCGGTGAACGACAAGGTCGTCGTCTACGACCGCATGCGTGAAAACATGCGCCTCTACAAGTCGATGCCGCTGCGCGAACTGATCGACAAGTCGATCAACGAAACGCTCGCCCGAAGCATCTACACCAACGTCACCGCCTTCCTTGCCCTGCTGCCGATGGCAATCTGGGGCGGCAGCGCAGTCGAAAGCTTCGCGATCCCGATGGTGTTCGGCATTCTTGTCGCCGCCGCATCGTCCGTGTTCATCGCGGCGCCGATCCTGCTGTTTCTCGGCGACTGGCGTACGCGCCACCGCGCCGCGGTTTCGAGCAATGACGACAAGGTCGACATCATTCCGCCGAGCTCGCGCAAGTCGGCAGGCTGATCCGGGTCGACCTTTTCAGGTTGTTTCGTGAAATTGATGCGGGGGCCCGGTGCAGAACCCGCGCCCCCGTTGTATTATACCCCAGGGGTTTAATAAGGCGGACGAGACAAGTAACCAAACACCACAGAGACCCACGAAAAC